>JBPPMZ010000127.1:0-13713 GCA_051306295.1 Candidatus Limnocylindrales bacterium | reverse complement strand
GCACGCACGGCCAGCCTGCCCGCACGACCACGCACGGCGACGCACGGCGACGCACGGCCAGCCCGCCCGGCTAGACGACCGCCGCCGCCATCCCGTCTGCCGCCCCGCCCGAACGGTAGGTGAGGGGGCCGAATGGCCCCTCGTGCGATAATCGGGGCGTGGGAATGGTCGAAGAAGTCCGGATCGCGAGGCGGACCGGGTTCTGTTATGGCGTACGAGAGGCGATCGACAAGGCCAAGGAGGCCTCGGCGGCCGGCAAGTCGACCCATACCCTGGGCCAGGTGGTCCACAACGAGGGCGTCGTCAACGACCTCCAGCGCCTGGGCATCAAGACGGTCGATACGCTCGACGACGTCGACCACGGCGCGGCGGTCGTCATCCGGGCCCATGGCGTCCGCCCGGACGTGATGGAGCGGGCCAACGAGAAGGGCCTCGAAGTCATCGACGGCACCTGCACCTGGGTCATCCAGGAGCACCGCGAGCTGACCCGCCTGGTCGAGGAGGGCTACACGATCGTGCTCCTCGGTACGCCCAAGCACGCCGAGGTCGTGGGCATGCTCGGCTTCGCGCCCGATGCGATCGTCGTCGACGAGGAAGAGGAGTGGGAGGCGGCCATCCCGCGCAAGAAGCGGATGGCCCTCATCAGCCAGTCCACCCAGCCGCCCTGGAAGTTCGAGAAGCTGGCCGCGTTCATGGTCTCGCGCGCCCACGAACTCAAGATCGTGAACACGGTCTGCCCGGTCACCATCCGCCGCCAGGAAGACACCATGGAGACGGCCCGCGAGGTCGACATGATGGTCGTGGTCGGCGGTCGATCGAGCGCGAACACCAAGGAACTCACGCGCCTGTGCGAGATCGCCGGCACGCATGCCGTCCAGATCGAGAGCGTCCACGACCTGACCGAAGCGGCCATCTTCGAGGGCGCCCGGATCGTCGGCGTGACGGGCGGCACCTCCACCCCGATCGAGGACCTGCGCGATGTCGTCCAGCGAATCTTCGAGATGGCCGGGACGGACGACGCCCGGGCCAGGGCCGCGGAGCTCGCCGACGAGGCTCTGTCCCGCGCCGCCACGCCGGCCGGCCGAACGACCTCGCTCCCGAACCTCGCCGCGCGACCCGTCTCGGGCGCGGCCTGAGTGCCCAGCAAGCGAAGTCCCGCCCAGACCACGACCCGGCTCGGTGGCGCGCTCCCGGTCGTCGCCATCGTCGGCCGTCCGAACGTCGGCAAGAGCACGCTCTTCAACCGGGTCGTCGGCCGCCGAACGGCCATCGTGGAGGACCGCGCCCGCACGACCCGTGACCGTTTGTACGGCGATGCCGAGTGGAACGGCCGGCGCTTCGTCGTGGTCGACACCGGCGGGCTGGAGCTCGACCCCGGCGACCCCATCGAGGCGCGCGTCCAGGAACAGGCCCGCCTGGCCATCGCCGAGGCGGACGTCATCCTCTTCGTGGTCGATGCCGCGAGCGGCTTGAACCCGGCCGACATCGAGGCGGCGGAGCTCCTTCGCCGCGCGACGGCGCCCGTGATCGTGGCCGTCAACAAGGCCGACAACGAGAAGCGTGAGCTCGAGGGCATGGAGTTCCACTCGATGGGCTGGGAGGAGACCTACGCGATCTCCGCGGCCCACGGCCGGGGAACCGGCGATCTGCTGGATGCCATCGTCTGGGCGCTCCCGCCGGTGACCGAGCAGGAGCTCGCCCGCCAGGCCCGCGAGGCGGCCGCCGAGGAATGGGCCGACGAGGTCGCCGCCGGACGCCTGGAGCCGTTCGTCGTGGGCGGCCCGGAGGAGGGTGACGTCGCCGAGGGCGATGACGGGGACGACCCCGCCGCCGACCTGGACACGAATGCCGAGACGGCCAAGTGGGACGCGGCGATGGCCGCCGAGGCCGATACCGCGCCCGCCGCGATCGCGTTCGTCGGCCGACCGAACGTCGGCAAGTCGAGCCTGCTCAATGCGTTGCTCGGCGAGGACCGCTCGATCGTGTCGGACATCCCGGGCACGACCCGCGATGCCATCGACACGCGCCTGGCCTGGGGCCGCAGCGAGGTCATCCTCATCGATACGGCGGGCATCCGGCGGCGTGGCAAGGTCGCGTCCGGCCCGGCGGCGGAGAAGTACTCGACCCTGCGCGCCCTGTCCGCCCTGTCGCGGGCGGACGTCGCGGTCCTGGTCATCGACGCCGTCGAGGGGCTCACCGCTCAGGACGCCCACGTCGCAGGGTACGCGGTCGAGGAGGGCAAGGGCCTGGTCGTGGCCGTCAACAAGTGGGATCTCGTCGCCGAGAAGACCGACAAGACGTTCGACCAGTACACCGAGTGGATCCGCAACGAGGTGCCGTTTCTGGACTTCGCGCCGATCGTGTCGATCAGTGCCAGGACCGGCCAGCGCGTCGGGCGGGTGCTGGAGCTGGCCGTCGACATCTGGGCGGAGCGGCGCAAGCGCGTGTCGACCGGGGAACTCAATCGGCTGCTCCTCGCCTCGACAGAGCGGACGCCGCCGCCACCGGTGCGCGGCAAGCGCCCGAAGCTCTTCTACGCGACCCAGGCCGCGGTCGCGCCGCCGACGTTCGTGTTCTTCGCCTCGGACGCGTCGGTCGTGCACTTCTCGTATCGGCGCTACCTGGAGAACCGGCTGCGCGAGGCGTTCGGCTTCGATGGCACGCCGATCCGGCTCATCTTCCGGACGCGCTCCTCGGTCAAGCTGCCGCGCAAACGTCGGTCGCGGTCCGAACCGGTCAAGGCGCCATCACGCCGCGCGACGGCCAACCGGACGAAGCGCCCAGGCTGATGACCACGAAGGCCCGGCGGTGACCTACACGCCCCCGCACCCGCGGGCCTTCATCGCTCGGATCGCCGCCGACCCACGCTGTGCAGCGATCACGGCGGGCGTATCGGTGGACGCGGCCCTTGCTAGCCGGGCTCCGGTCGTGGTCATCCTCCGTGGCAATGGGTTGGCGCTGCCGCCCCTCATCCGGCGCATCCACGCCGCGGACAAGCTCGTCGCCATCCACATCGACCTCGTCGGGGGACTGCGTCAGGATCGTTCCGGCGTGACCTGGCTGGCCGAGGCCGGCGCCGATGCCGTGATCAGCTCGCATGGACAGCTGATGGGCGCCATCCGCGGCGACGGCATGACCGCTATCCACCGACTGCTCCTGGTGCGGCGCAGCCAGCTCGACAGCGCGGCCCACGCGATCGCCCGGTCGGCGCCGCACATCGTCGAGGTCCTCCCCGGCGTGCTGCTGCCGGCCATCGTGGATCGCATGCCACCGTTCACGGTCCCGGTCCTGGCCGGCGGCTTCATCCGGACCGAGACCGACGTTCGTGCCGCGCTCAACGCGGGCGCCCTCGGTGTCACGACGAGCACCACGGCCCTGTGGGGTCACGATGCCGGCTGACGCCGTCCGGTCCTTGCCGCGGATCCTCATCGCGACGGACGGTCGACACGCCGTCAACGTGCGTCCGGGTCTCGATGCCGGTCTCTTGCTGCGCGACTCCGACCTCGCCACGCTGATCCGCTGTGCTGACTCCGGCCACCCACCGATGGCGGTCGACATCGACAGCATCGGCGGCCTGGGCGGCGACGACGACGGCGTGGACTTTGTGACGAGCCGGCTTCGGGTACCCATCATCCTGACCCGTCGTCCGGCGCTGGCCGCGCGAGTCGCGGAGCACGGCCGACTGGGCCTGGTCCACCTGTTCGGCTACGACTCTACCGGCCTCGCCCGCGCGCTGGAGGGGCATCCACGCATCGATCGCGTGGGCAGCGTCCTGTCGCCGGGGCTGGTCGTGACCCATCTGCGACCGGATGAACTGGCCGTGTTGCCGCGCCCGCTGCTGGCCTATGGACTCATCGACGAGGTCGAGGATGCCGAGGCGTGCCTGGCCCTCGTCGACGCGATCGTGGTCCGTCCGGTCCTCGCGGGACGGCTCGCCAGCGGGTCTCCAGCGTGACCAGGTTGCAATGTGCCAGTAGCCTCTTGACAACCCTACGTCGATTCGCGTAGAACGGACTCACTACCTCCCGGGACGATGAATCGACAAGTCCCGCTTCGGCAAGTCGTGCCGAGGCGTGGACTTTTTTCTTTGCCCCGGGGTCGTCGGGTGGGTTCGTGGAGGGCTGTGACAGATCGTCACAGCACGGGATCGGAAGGAGCGGAAGCAATGGAGAAGTTCCTCGCGGAGGTGCTCGGCACGATGGTGCTGGTACTGCTCGGTGACGGGGTCGTCGCCGGTGTGCTGCTGGCGAAGTCGAAGGCCCAGAACTCCGGCTGGATCGTCATCACCACGGCGTGGGCGTTCGCGGTGTTCGCCGGCGTCATCATCGCTGGCCCGATCAGCGGTGCCCATCTGAACCCGGCCGTAACGGTCGGACTCGCGGTCAACGGCGCGCTGCCGTGGTCGGAAGTGCCGTCCTACATCATCGCCCAGATGCTCGGTGCGTTCATCGGCGCAGTGCTGGTCTTCCTCCACTACTACCCGCACTGGGCGGAGACGGAGAACGCCGACCTCAAGCTGGCCGTGTTCAGCACCGGTCCGGCCATCCGGAGCCCGCTCTGGAACCTGGTGAGCGAGATCATCGGGACGTTCGTCCTGGTGTTCGTGATCTTCGCGTTCGCCAACAACAAGGGCCCGGCCGAAGGCCTCGCCTCCCTGGGCGCCCTGCCCGTCGCCTTCCTCGTGCTGGTCATCGGCCTCGCCCTCGGCGGGACGACCGGCTACGCGATCAACCCGGCCCGAGACCTTGGGCCGCGCATCGCCCACTTCCTGCTGCCGATCCCCGGCAAGCGGGATTCCGACTGGAGCTACGCCTGGATCCCGGTCGTCGGGCCGATCGTCGGTGGCGCGTTGGCTGCCGTCGTGTACGGCCTGACGTTCACCAACTTCATGCTCTAGGCATCGGATAGAACGACAACCATCACCCGCGCATCACAGCGATAGGAATGTGCTCATGACGAAGTACGTGGGTGCCCTTGATCAGGGCACGACCAGCACCAGATTCATGATCTTCGACCACAGCGGCCAGGTCGTCGCGCTCCATCAGAAGGAGCACGAGCAGATCTTCCCGAAGCCCGGTTGGGTCGAGCACGATCCGGCCGAGATCTGGGCGCGTAGCCAGGAAGTCATCCGTGGCGCGCTCGACAAGGCCAACATCAAGGCCACCGACCTCGCCGCCGTCGGCATCACGAACCAGCGTGAGACAGCGGTCGTCTGGGACAAGAAGTCCGGCAAGGCGGTCTACAACGCGATCGTCTGGCAGGACACCCGGACCGACGAGATCATCAACGAGTTCGCCCGCGACGGCGGCCAGGATCGGCTTCGTGCGAAGGTCGGCCTGCCACTCGCCACATACTTCTCCGGTCCCAAGGTCAAGTGGATCCTCGACAACGTCGATGGGGCGCGGGCCAAGGCTGAGGCAGGCGATCTGCTCTTCGGCAACATCGACTCCTGGTGCATCTGGAACCTGACTGGCGGCGTCAACGGCGGCGTCCACGTCACCGACGTGACCAACGCCAGCCGCACCATGCTGATGAACCTCGAGACCCTCGATTGGGACGACGAGATCCTCAGCCTGATGGGTATCCCGCGCTCCATGCTGCCGCCGATCAAGGCTTCTTCGGAGGTCTACGGGACCGGCGTCGGCGACCTTGAAGGCATCCCCATCGCGGGCGACCTCGGCGACCAGCAGGCGGCCCTCTTCGGCCAGACGTGCTTCTCCCCCGGTGAGGCGAAGAACACGTACGGCACGGGCTGCTTCATGCTCATGAACACGGGCTCGAAGATCGTCCCGTCCAAGAGCGGACTGCTGACCACGGTCGGCTACAAGATCGGCGACAAGCCGGCGGTCTATGCCCTGGAGGGTTCGATCGCGATCACCGGTGCCCTCGTCCAATGGCTGCGCGACAACCTGGGGATGATCACGTCATCCGCAGAGGTCGAAGCGCTAGCCGGGACGGTCAAGGACAACGGCGGCGTGTACTTCGTCCCGGCGTTCTCCGGGCTGTTCGCGCCGTACTGGCGGAGCGAGGCTCGCGGCGTCATCGCCGGCCTGACCCGTTACGTCACCAAGGGCCACATCGCGCGTGCCGTCCTCGAGGCGACCGCGTGGCAGACCCGCGAAGTCCTGGATGCCATGAACGCCGACTCCGGCGTCGAGCTGACGGCCCTCAAGGTCGACGGCGGCATGGTCTTCAACGAGCTGCTCATGCAGTACCAGTCCGACGTGCTGGGCGTCCCGGTCATCCGACCGAAGGTCGCCGAGACGACGGCCCTTGGGGCGGCCTACGCGGCCGGCCTGGCGGTCGGGTTCTGGGCGGAGGTCGAGGATCTCCGGGAGAATTGGGCCAAGGACAAGGAGTGGACCCCGTCCATGGACGCCACGGTCCGCGAGAAGGAGTACAAGCTCTGGAAGAAGGCCGTGACCCGGACCTTCGACTGGGTCGAAGCTCCTGAGCGCGAGCCGGTCCCGGCCTGACCAGGTCGTCTCGTCAGCAGGACTGAGCAAGGAGGTGGCGGCGTGAGCTGCACTCGCGTCGCCACATCCCACCGATGAGCACCGCGCTGTCGGTCGATGTCCTGATCATCGGTGGCGGAGCCACGGGAGCGGGTCTCGTTCGAGACTTCGCCCGCCGCGGGCTCCGCTGCCTGCTCATCGACAAAGGCGACCTGGCCAGCGGGACCAGCGGCCGGCATCACGGCCTGCTGCATTCCGGTGGCCGGTACGTCGTCAAGGACGCGCTCGCGGCGCGCGAGTGCATCGACGAGAACCGGATCGTTCGCCGCATCGCTCCGGCGTGCATCGAGGATACGGGCGGCTACTTCGTGGCTACCCCGGACGACCCCGAGGACTATGTCGAGGGCTTCGCGGCGGCCTGCGAGGCATCCGGTGTCCCGTGCGAAGAGGTCCCAGTCGCGGACCTGCTCCGCCGCGAACCGGCGCTGGACAAGCGCATCCGACGGGCCTTCCGGGTCCCGGACGGTGCCCTGGAGCCGTGGCAACTCATCCAGTCCACGGTCGCCGACGCCCGGGCGCGCGGTTCGCTGGTCTGGCCGTACCACCGGGCGGTGGGGATGGAGATCAGCGCCGGCCGACGGATCATCGCGGTCGATCTCGCCGACGAGAGGACCGGGACGATCACGAGGGTCGCTCCGCGCTTCGTCGTGTCCGCGGCGGGCGCGTGGGCCGGGAGCGTGGCGGCGCTGGCCGGGGTCAAGCTGGCGATGGCGCCCGGCAAAGGCACGATGCTCATCTTCAACCAGCGCATGACCGATGCCGTCATCAACCGCTGCCACAAGCCGGGCGACGGCGACATCATGGTCCCGGTCCACGAGGTCGCCATCCTGGGCACGACCGAGATCACGGTCGAGGACCCGGATCGCTACGGCATCGGCCGCGACGAGGTCGCCAAGCTCATGGTCGAGGGCCGGAAGCTCTTCCCCGACATCGATCGGATGCGCCTGCTGCGTGCCTACGCCGGCGTCCGCCCCCTCTACAAGGACGACCAGCCCGCCGCCGCCGTGCAGGACGGCCGCGAGATCAGCCGGGCGCACCTGATCATCGATCACGACGCTCGCGATGGGATCGGCAACTTCGTGTCGATCGTCGGCGGCAAGATCACGACCCACCGACTGATGGCCGAACAGACCGCCGATGCGGTCTGCGCCAAGCTCGGCGTCGCGACCGCGTGCACCACCGCGGACGAGGTCCTGCCGGGGCAGGGCACGGAGCGCTCGTACTGGCTGGGCCACCGGCTCGCCGAGCATGAGGACGATGGCGGTGGGGATGCGGACCTCATCTGCGAGTGCGAGATGCTCACGCGAGCGGGGCTTGATCGCTTCCTGGATGCGCGCTGGCCGCGCAGCCTGGACGACGTGCGACGCGGGACGCGGCTCGGCATGGGCCCGTGCCAGGGTGGCTTCTGCACGTTCCGGGCGGCCGCCGTGGTCGCAGAGCGGAGTGCCGCGGGGACGTTACCGGCCCCGCCGGCCGGGCTCGCTCCCGAAGCGCTCGACCGGATCCTGCTGGACTTCGTCGCGGAACGGTACGCAGGGACCCGGCCGATCGCCTGGGGTCGCCAGCTCCAGGAACTGTGGATCACCGCGGGACTGTATCGAGGTGTCCTCGGGGTCGATTCCCTTGACGACGCCGTCGCGCCCATGGCGCCCGTCGGCGCAGAGGAGGCCGCCGATGCCGGGCGCTGACGTCGTCGTCGTCGGCGCCGGACTGGCCGGGCTGACCGCGGGCATCGCCTTGGCCGACGTCGGGGCCCGCGTGGAGCTCGTGGCTCGGGGGCATGCCGCGACCCATTGGTCGCCGGGCGGCATCGATTGCGCGGCCCTTCCTGGGATGGACAGCGTGGCGGCCGGCGTGGAGCGTCTCGCGGTGACGCCCGGACACCCGTACGGGATCCTGCGCGGCGATGTGCGGGCCGCGGTGGCGTTCCTGCGTGACGTCGTGGGCGCGGAGGGC
Source organism: Candidatus Limnocylindrales bacterium (assembly GCA_051306295.1). Classification (GTDB taxonomy): domain Bacteria; phylum Chloroflexota; class Limnocylindria; order Limnocylindrales; family CSP1-4; genus SPCO01. The sequence goes on along the minus strand of JBPPMZ010000127.1, from coordinate 5,242 downwards.
CTCGCGTATCGCGGTGACCTCGACGCGCCGCTGCGCACCGTCCCGACGTCGATCGGCGGCACGCGCCGGGTCGGCATCGTGCCCGACGGGCAGAGGAGTGCCCGCGACCCTTGGGCCCAGGATGAGCGCTTGATCGTGTGCGGCATCGAGGGGTTCAAGGACTTCTGGCCGACATCGATCGCGGCGAGCCTCGCGCGCTCCAGCGTGTGGGCGGCCGGCGGTGGAGGCGCGGGGGCCGACGGAGGCCCAGCCCGTGTCGAAGCGATGACCGTGGCCCTGCCCGGCCAGGGCAGTCGCCGGAACGTGAACGCGCTGGAGCTCGGGCGGGCGTTCGACGACCCGGCCTGGCGGCGGGAGGCGTTCGACCTGATCGCGCGCGCCCTTTCCGCCGGGGGTGGCGGTGGAGTCCCGGCCCGGATCGCCCTGCCGGCGGTCCTGGGCCTGGACGATCACGCCGCCGTCCTGCGCGACGCGGCCGATCTCCTGCCGTACCCGATCTTCGAAGTCCCGCTCGTGCCACCCAGCATCCCGGGTCTCCGCCTGTACCGCGCGCTCCGGGCGGCGTTCCTGCGCCGCGGTGGTCGGATGTCGATCGGCGAGCCGGTCATCCGGATGGAGAGCGAGGGTCGCCGGGTGACGGCCGTCAGCCTGTCCGCGGCGGTCCGCGAGCGGCGCATCCGGACCGGTGCCGTGGTCCTCGCGACCGGCGGCATCGCCGGCGGCGGACTGATCGGTCTTGCCGATGGCCGAGTCCAGGAGCCGATCCTGGATCTGCCGGTCGAGGCGCCTCCCGTGGAGCACTGGCTGGCGGACGAACCGTTCGATCCCGCCGGGCATCCGCTCGAACGGGCCGGCATCCGCACGGACGGCGATCTGCGGCCGCTGGACGCGAGCGGCACGGTCCGTTTCGAGAACGTGGCCGTGGTCGGTGCCATGCTGGCTGGCCAGCGCGCCGTGGCCGAGAGGTGCGGCGACGGGGTCTCGATCGCCAGCGGTTGGCGCGCCGCGTCGGTGCTGGGAGCGGCCAGGGCCATCGGCTTGCACGGCTCGGCGCCGTCTCCCGCGGAGGTGCCCGTGTGAGCATCCAGGACCTGGTCCGCGAGGCGACGTACCTCGAGGTCGCGATGTCCGCCGACGAGTGCCTCAAGTGCAACGTCTGCAATACCGTCTGCCCGGTCGCCCGCGTCACGGACCTGTTCCCGGGGCCCAAGTACGTCGGGCCGCAAGCGCAGCGCTTCCGCCTGGCCACCACGCTGCCGCCCCAGAGCGCCATCGCGCCGCGCGACGCGTCGCCCGATCACTGGGTCGACTATTGCTCCGGCTGCGGGATGTGCACGACGGCGTGTCCGGCGGACGTGAAGATCGCGGAGATCAACAATCGCTCGCGGGCGGAGATGAAGGCTGGCCACCGGCCGAAGCTGCGCGACTGGTTCTTCGGGCAGACGGATCTCGTGGGCAGCGTCGGGGTGTGGTTCGGGCCGCTGTCCAACTGGGCCCTGCGCAACCGGCTGATCCGATCCGTGCTCCATGTCGTGATGGGCATCCATCGTCGGGCGCCGTTGCCCGTGTTCGCGCGGCGGACGCTGCGCTCGCGGCTGGCTCGACTGGCTCGAACGCCGGGGTCCGGCGTGGTCCTGCCCAAGCACGGTGTCGAGCCGCCGCCCGATCAGGCCGTCGTCCTGTTCCATGGCTGCGCGGCCAACTACTACGAGCCGGACGTCGCCCTGGCGGCCATCGATGTCCTGCGCCGCAACGGCTTCGAGACGATCGTCCCGGATCAGGTCTGCTGCGGCCTGCCGCTCATGAACAACGGCCTGTACACGCAGGCTCGCAAGCAGGCCCACAGCAACATCGACGTGATGGCCGACTATGCCCGGCGCGGTTACAGGATCGTCGGCACATCGACCTCCTGCACGCACACGTTCAAGGCAGAGTATCGGGAGATGCTCGACATCGACGATGACGACGCGACCGTGGTGGCCGAGGCGACCTGGGACATCTGCGAGTTCCTGCTCGACCTGCACGATCGCGGCAAGCTCGACACGCACTTCGGGCGACTCGATGAGACGCTGCCGTACCATGCGCCGTGCCAACTCAAGAGCCACGGCATCGGGATCCCGGCGCTGGACCTGTTCGCCCTGGTGCCGGGTCTTGCGGCGGTCGATCTCGACCATGACTGCTGCGGGGTAGCCGGCACGTACGGCCTGAAGAAGGAGAAGTACGACATCGCGATGGCTGTCGGCGACGAGCTCTTCCGCAAGATCGATGCGACCGAGTCGGCGCGGGCAGCGTGCGACTCGGAGACGTGCCGCTGGCAGATCGAGGCCGCGACCGGCCGACCGACGCGCCACCCGGTCGAGATCCTGGCGGCGGCGTACGAGGCCTATCCCGCTTCATGACCGACCTGATCGTCGGTGGCGGGGCGGTCGGCACGATGCTCGCCTGGGCCCTGGCCGCGGGCGGCCGCGACGTGGCCATCGTGCGACGACGGCATGAGGGGGCCCCCGCGCCGGAGCGTGTGGCCGTGACCGACGTGACGGGAGCGTGCCGGGAGGCGGTCGTCACGTCCGTCCGTTCGCCCGGCGATCTGCCCGAGGCGCCCGAGGTCATCATCTTCGCGGTCAAGATGTTCGACCTGCCCGGCGCGGTCGATGCGTGCGTCGTCTGGCCGGCCGCGGTCGCCCTTACCGTGGCCAACGGCATCGGTGCGGAGGCGATCGTCCTGGAGCGGCGCGGCGGTGGCCTCATCGCGGGATCCGTCACCTCGGCCGTGGACGTGCTCGACGATGGGACCGTGGCGCGGCTCAATCGCGGCGGCGTCGCCCTGGCGCCCGTGCAATGGGACGTGGGGCCGGTCGTGGACGCCTTGCTGAGCGCCTTCGCCGCCGCCGGGCTGCGGACGGCTCGGTGCGAGGACGCGGCCGCGATGAAGTGGTCCAAGCTCGTCGGGAACCTGCTCGCGAACGCCACGTGCGCGATCCTGGACCAGTCGCCCGGTGAGGTGTACGCGGACGTCGGAGCGTATCGGGTCGAACGGCGGATGCTCCTGGAGGCATTCGGGGTGATGCGCAGCATTGGGCTGTCGCCCGTGCCCCTGCCGGGGATGGATGTGCGCGGTCTCCGACTCGGCCTGCGGCTGCCGGACGTGATCGGTCGACCGGTCATCCGGCGGGTCATCGCTGGGGCTCGGGGGAGCAAGGACCCGTCGCTTCGGCGGCACGCACGGCTTGGATCTGGGCCGTCCGAGGTGGAGTGGCTCAATGGGGCGGTCGATCGCGAGGCCAGGCGGCTGGGTCGTGTCGCCCCGGTGAACCGGGCGATCGCGGACGTCCTCGCGGAGATCCTCGTGGACTCGGAGCGTCAGGCGTGGTTCCGCGGCCGGCCGGACCGGCTGGTGGCCGCGATCGATCGGCGCGACTGACTCGCCCGCCGGCGCTCCAGCTACGGAACAGGCTCCCTATACTCGCGGTCCATGGACATCGCCGAACTCGTCATCGCGGCCCTCGTCATCGGAGTCGCCTACCTGATCGGTGGCATCCCGTGGGGCGTGGTCATGGCCAGGCTGACCGGCGGCCCGGACCCGCGCACCATCGGCAGCGGCCGGACCGGTGGCGCGAACGTCATGCGCGCGCTCGGCCCGCGGGTGGCCCTCGCATCGGGGATCCTTGACGTTCTCAAGGGGGTCGTCGCGGTCGGTGTCGCGATCGCGGTCGGAGCGGAGCTGGTGGTCCAGATCCTCGCCGCGTTGGCGGCGATCCTGGGACACAGTCGATCCGTGTGGATCGGGTTCGCCGGCGGTCGGGGGATCGCGCCGGGCCTGGGCGGGCTGCTCGTGCTGCAGCCGATCGCGGCGCTGGTCGTGTTGCCGGTCTTCGCGATCGTGCTGCTGGTCAGCCGGTATTCCTCGCTGGCGTCGCTGACATCCGCGGCGATCGGGGCGGTGGTCGTGATCGCGACCGTATGGGTGAGCTCGATCTCGCCGCTGTACGCGGTCTATGCGCTGGCGGCCGCGGCGATGATCTGGCTGTTCCACCTCGACAACATCCAGCGCCTGTTGGCCGGCACGGAACGGCGTATCGAGTTTCGCCGCGGGTAGTGGCGGGGGCCCGGGCCGTGGCGCCAGCCCGACCGCCGCATCGGCGCTTAGCGAAGCAGCCGACCGCGGCCCGCCCCGATCCTGGTCGTTTGATTCGCTGGCCGCACCAGCTGACGGCCAGCAGGGCCGATCCCGGTCGATCGCTTCGCTAAGCGCACGGTCCGCCGCCGCCGTTCGTCGCCTGCTGCGCTGAGCGAAGACCGAACGGGTTTCCAGGGACCCTCGTGCTAGACTCGCCTCCGATCGGGGCGTGGCGCAGTCTGGTAGCGCACTAGTCTGGGGGACTAGTGGTCGTCGGTTCAAATCCGGCCGCCCCGACCAAATCTCTCACGCCGGGCCGCGTGGCACATCCGATGCCGCCCTGGCGACGTATCCCACCAGAGACGGTCCCTGGTCGACGCCTGCCCTGGGCGCGCCGCCGTCCGAACGAGTTGGAGGTGCCCCCGCATGCGCTCGATCCGTGTCCTGATCCTGCTCAGCGTCGTGGCGATGCTGACCTTTGCCGCCACCGCGACCGTGACCGCCGCGACCGGCGGCCGACCGCTCACCACCACCCTGTCCGGCGCGGAAGAGATCCCGGGGCCGGGTGATCCGGACGGCACAGGCTTCGCCGGCATCACGGTCAATCCGGGGCTTGGCCAGGTGTGCTTCTGGCTCCAGGTCAGCGGCATCGATCCGGCCGTCGCAGCCCACATCCACGTCGGTGATGCCGGGGTCGCGGGACCGGTGGTGCGCGGTCTGGTCGCCCCGGCGTCGGGCACCTCCAGCGGCTGCGTAGAAGTGACGCGCGAGCTCGCCAAGGCGATCATCCAGGATCCGTCGCACTACTACGTGAACGTCCACAACCCGGCCTATCCGGCCGGCGCGGTCCGCGGTCAGCTCGGCGACTGACCATCAGGGCCGATCGCGGCCCATCCCACTATCGACGAACGACGCCGGGAGTCTGGGGCTCCCGGCGTCGCTGTGCGTGCCATGATGTCCGGGCTCACACCGACCGGAGGAAACGCATGGCGCAGCCGCCCGACGACCGACGCCCGACGCCCGACGCGGCTCCCGAGGAGCCGTCTCCCGACCAGCCGACCATCGCCTGGACGCCGCCGGAGCCGCCGCCGTTGGATGTAGGATCGGCCGCCTCGGCCGACGGCA
>JBPPMZ010000126.1:0-15709 GCA_051306295.1 Candidatus Limnocylindrales bacterium | reverse complement strand
GGATCGTCGTCCGGCGTGGGGCCGTCCTCGGGGCCGTCGGGGCCGTCCGGGCGGTCCGGGCCGACATTCCTGGGCTTGCGCGGACCCGGGTCCTCGCCGCGGGCCGCGGCCTCACGCCGGCGAAGATCCTCCAGGAAGTCGTCGAACAGGTCGCGCATCAGTCAGGGCAGTCTATCCGGTCCGCGTCGAAACGCGGCCGGCGCATGACTCAGGGACGGTGGAGGCCCTCGACCGCCTTGCGGAATGCGGCCAAGACGGTCTCGGCCAGTTCGTTGGGGCGCATCGCGGCGGCGCGCGCCGGCTCGAACCGGAAGGCCGCCCGGACCGCCAGGGGCGCACGCCACGGTCGTGTCTGGTCATCGGGTGGGACCAGCGCGGCCACCCGCAACTGGAGCCGTCCGCCGTCCTCCAGGATCAGGCCGGACAGGGCCCCGGACAGGGCCGGGCCCAGGCGGGCCAGCGGAGGATCGGGCGGCGGACCGGCGGTCGGGGCGACGTCCCGGAAGGCGACGACGCCCTTGTCATCGGCGACCCACAACAGGGCGAGCCACCAACCGTCGGGCGCCTCGGACGGGCGGGCCATCCCGGCCCGCAGCACCCGGTCGCCGATGCGGACCTCGTGCTCGCGCAGGAACGATGGGCCGGGCGGCGGCAGTCGGTCGGGCACGGACAGAGGATACCCGTGGGTGCCGGGCGCGCCCTGGCGGCGACCGGGGCGCCCACGGCGCGGACCGACGGGCGTTCTGCGCTCAGCGCAGCAAACGACGAAGGATGCCGCCCGGCGGTCGGGCCCGGTGGCCCCTGGGGGTCAGACCGTTCGCACAGCGCATGAAACGACGCTCAAGGGGCCGACTGCGGCCGTCATGGCGGTCAGGGAGCCGGTCTGGACCCGGTTCTCCGGTCGCCTGCTTCGCTCAGCGCACGATGTCGGCCCGACGAAGGTCGATCGCTTCGCTCAGCGCCGACACGCCGGCGGACGGAGGTCGAGCGAGGGCGACCGGCCGGATGCCCGTCAGGCCTTGGGGGCCTCCGGGTCCGAGTCGGCGGCGGTTTCGGGTGCCACGTCTGGTGCGGCCTCCGCTACGGCGACCGCGTCCCCGGCTTCCTCCGAGGGTGCGCCCGCGGCGCTCGCTGGCACACGGCCCTCGACGGCGGCCTCGGCCAGGATCGCGTCGGCCTCGGCCTGCAGGTTGGCGACTTCCGCTTCGAGCTCAAGACGCAGGATCTCGCGTCGGACCGCCTGGTCAGGGGGAGCGAGGGCGGCCGCGTCCTTGGTCGAAACGCCTTCGTCGGGGTACTCGCCGCTGATCCACGACAGCAGGCGGTTGCGGGGCTTGTTGACCGGCGTCTTGGACCGGACGATCGCCGCGGTGTCGATGGCGGTCAGCCCGGGCAGCGACGGGTCGATCGCGGGGTCCGGGGACAGCGTGGCGCTGCAGGAGGGGCAATTCTCTGGATCGCCCGTGTAGGAGGCGGAGCACCATGGGCAGATGGAGGCGGTCGGCCCGCCCTCGGACAGCGATTCGTCGGCCATGGCACGCATGCTAGCGGACTGGTCCACCCCCGGAATACCCCATCGGTCCGGGTCCACCGGGGTACCGGCGTCGGCGCACCACCCGGGCGCCTACTCCCACTCGATGGTCGCCGGTGGTTTCGAGCTGATGTCGTACACGACGCGATTGACCCCCGGGACCTCATTGACGATCCGGGACGAGATCTTGCCCAGGACGTCGTACGGCAACTTCGCCCAGTCGGCGGTCATGCCGTCCTCGGAGGTCACGGCACGGATTGCGACGACGTTCGCATACGTCCGACCGTCGCCCATGACGCCGACGCTGTTGATCGGCGTCAGGATGGCGAAGCTCTGCCAAAGCGTGCGATACAGCCCGGCGCCTTTGATCTCATCGATGACGATCCAGTCGGCTTCGCGCAGCGTATCGAGCCGCTCCGCGGTGACCTCGCCGATGATCCGGATGGCGAGGCCCGGGCCCGGGAACGGCTGGCGCAGGACCATCGCATCGGGCAGGCCCAGCTCCAGGCCGACCTTGCGGACCTCGTCCTTGAACAGGTAGCGCAACGGCTCGATGAGCTGGAAGCGCAGGTCCGCGGGCAGCCCGCCCACGTTGTGGTGGGTCTTGATCTTCTGTGCGGCCTTGGTCTCCGACGTCGCGCTCTCGATGACGTCGGGATAGAGCGTGCCCTGGGTCAGGAAGTCGATCGCGCCGATCTTGGCCGCTTCCTCCTCGAACACCCGGATGAACTCGTCACCGATGATCTTGCGCTTCAGCTCGGGATCGACGATGCCGGCCAGGCGGGCCAGGAAGCGCTTGCGCGCATCGACCATCACCAGGTTCATGCCAAGGTCGCGCTCGAAGGTGACGCGCAGGAGCTCCGATTCCTTCTTGCGCATGAGGCCGTGGTCGACGTAGATGCAGGTCAAGCGATCACCGACCGCCCGGTGCACCAGCGCCGCCGCGACGGCCGAGTCGACACCCCCGGACAGGGCGCAGATCACCTTGCCATCCGAACCGGTCTGCGCGGCGTGGGTGTCCACCCGGTCGCGGATGCCGGCCACGGTCGAATCGATGAAGTTGGCGGCCGTCCATGACGGCTCCACGCCGGCGATCCCGACGACGAAGTTGCGCAGCACGTCCCGACCGCGCGGCGTGTGCACGACCTCCGGGTGGAACTGGATGCCATAGAGGTTCCGGTCCGCGGCCTGCAGGCCGGCAAAGGGCGTGGAATCGGTCTGGGCGGTGGAGGCGAAGCCCTCGGGCAGGCGGGTGATCGAATCGCCGTGACTCATCCAGACCGGCTGGTCGCGATCCAGGCCGTCAAACAGGGGCGCATCCGGCGAGGTGATGGTCACGCTGGCCGGACCGTACTCGCGATGCGAGGTGGGCAGGACGTCACCGCCGAGCTCCAGGGCCATGAGCTGGGCGCCGTAGCAGATCCCCAGGACCGGGATCCGGCCGCTCCACACGGCGGAGTCCGGCTTGGGCGCCCCGTCGTCGTACACCGACATCGGGCCACCGGACAGGATGATGGCGCGCGTGCCGCGCCGCTCGAGCTCTTCGTAGGGCGTGTCGTGCGGGAGGAGTTCGCTATAGACGTCCAGTTCGCGGACGCGTCGCGCGATGAGCTGCGCGAACTGGCTGCCGAAGTCGAGGACGACGACCGGACCGACCGCAGCGGCGGCAGTGCTCCCCGCGCTCGGGCCGTCATCCGACGGACGATCCACCGGCGGCGCGTTCAGGGCCGTCTCGAGGTACGCCTCTACCTCGGCATCGTCCGGGGCCAGGATGCGGTGCCCGGCGTTCGCCGCCTCGCCGTGGACCGTCTTGCCCCGCTCAGGATGTGTCGAATCCGACCCCTCGCCGTCCGCCAATGCCGCCCTCCGCTGTTGGTTCGCCACCGCCGTCGCCAGTGTACCGGGCGGGTCAGGCTCGGTTGCGCATGGCCTCGGCGGCCATGGCGACATAGCGCTCCAGCTCGGCGGCGACGTCGGTCGGCGCCCCGGTCGCCGCCAGTGCCGCGCGCATGTGGACCAGCCAGCGATCGCGCTCCAGCGGCCCGATCGCAAACGGGGCGTGGCGCATCCGCAGGCGCGGGTGTCCGCGCTCCTCGTCGTAGGTTCGCGGCCCGCCCCAGTACTGGGCCAGGAACAGGGTCAGGCGGCGCGCGGCCGGCGCCAGGTCGGCTTCGGGATAGAGCGGCCGGAGCACGTCGTCACCGGCGACGCCGACGTAGAACCGCTCGACCAGCGCTTCGAAGAACGGCATCCCGCCGGCGCGCTGGAACAGGGAGTCGGGATGAGGGTCGGTCACGGCGGGGAGGATACCGCCACGGATCGTGGCGGTCGGAATGCGCGGTCGAGCGGGGGTCGTTCCCGCGTCAGCGGCGAGGGCGCAGCGCGCGGGCGTTGCGGGGTCGCCGGGCGTCGCCGCGGAGATTCACCGCTGCGAGCTCCAGGCAGGCCAGGCTGCCGATCGCGATCAGGACCATGCTCATCGCATCCATGCCTGCATCGTGCACGCGACGGTGAACCGCCGACATCGGTCGGAAGTCATGTTCGGCCTCGGCGGGATGACGTAGGCCGGGACGCCAAACGACCCGGGCGCATGGCCCGGGTCGTCGATCGGGGGCGCACCGGCGAGCGGAGATCCTTCAGGCGGCGGCCACCGCCGGGGCGACGACTCAGGCCATGGCCGGATCGGGCAGGTCCGTGGCCGGGGCCACGACGGCACCGACGCCCAGCAACACGAAGCCGTTGATGGCGGTCACGAAGGCCGCGAAGCCGCGCGTCCCGCGCTGGAAGCGGAGAGGGTCCCAGGTGCGATCGGGGGTCATGCGAGGTCTCCTGTGGGCAGCGTCCAGTCGAGGTCGGGGGCGATGACGCGGTCCGCGGTCTGCCCGGCCTTGCGGGCGATGGCCGCGAAGAACGCCGCCTTGCGATGCGACACGAAGCGCGCGTCGCGGCACGGGCAGCCGGCCTGGAGGCAGCCGCGGGTGGTGGCGGTCGAGACGGACGGGGCGCTCGTTTCGAGCGCCGCGGGGCCAGGCTGGTCGGGGTGGAACATCGCGGCTGACTCCTTCCTGTCGGCCGGCCGATGGCCGGTGGTCGACTCCAGGAGCATGGTCCTTGGCCCGCCGCCGCGGGCATCGACGCCCGGCGCGAACGCGCATGGACGCTTGTCAGTCCGAGGCTACCGACTCCAGGCGACGCTTCAGCGCCTCGATGTCCAGGGCGGCGGCGCGCTGGACCTGCGGGGCGGCCATCGACTCGAAGATCCGATAGCGGAACGGCAGCCCGATCCGGATCGACCAGCGCAGGTCGGTGCCGAGGCCATCCGCCGAGGCGAGTTCCGCCCCGATGTCGATCGAGACCCCGTCGCCATCCTTGCCAGTGAGCGCCACGCGACTGGGGGCGTCGAAGGTCGTCACAGTCGCGGCGAACGTCCCGGCGCGGCCGGCGGCGCGCTGCTCGACGGTCAGGTGCTCGCCCACGGCCAGCGGCGCCGCGGTGCTCGAGCGCGCGACCCGAACGATGCCGCTGGCGATGAGCCACTCCGGCCAGCGGTCGATGTCGGCGATGCGGGCGAAGACGTCGGCGACCGGCCGGCCGATACGCGTTTCGATGACGACATCGATGGCCATCAGTCGGCCGCCACCGGCCGGAGGCGGAAGGACGGCCCGCTGCCCAGCCCCTCGGATGGCGTGCCGTAGCGCAGGATCAGGGCGCTCACGGCGCGGCCATGCTCCGGCCGTTCCAGCTCTTCGGCGACCGCGTCGAACCGGCGCTCGCCGATCTCGACCCTGGCGGACGGCGTGGCGAGCAGATTCAGGCCCCAGGCCGATCGCGGGCCGTTGGCGGCGACCAGGATCGAGCCATCCGGCTCCTCGATGAACCCGACCGCGACCGAGCGCGGCTCGCCTGAGGTCCGGCCACGGGTGACCACGTGGGCCACGCGACCTTGCGCGACCAACTCGCGCTCCATCGCGCTCAGCGAGCGCGCTGCCAGGACTTGCCCTCGGTCTGGGTGGACGGCGCGTAAACCATCTCGACCGACTGCATCTCGCGGATGGTCCGGGCGCCCAGGGCGGCCATCGACTGGCGCAAGGCGCCGACGAGGTTCTCGCTGCCGTCGGTCACGTGGGCGGGGCCCAGCAGGATGCGCTCCAGGGTGCCGGTCGTGCCGACCTTGATGCGGGTCCCGCGGGGCAGCGTCGGCGAGGGAGCGGCCATGCCCCAGTTCGTGCCGCGTCCCGGGGCCTCCTCCGCCTTGGCCAGCGGCGATCCGATCATGAGCGCGTCGGCGCCCGCGGCGATGGCCTTCGCGAACTCGCCACCGCGGCGCATGCCGCCATCGGCCACGACCGGGACGTAGCGCCCCGTCTCGGCGAAGAACGCGTCCCGGGCGGCGGCCACATCGCTGATCGCCGTGACCTGTGGGACACCGATGCCCAGGACCTCTCGGGTGGTGCACGCGGCGCCGGGCCCGACACCGACGAAGACGGCGGCCGCGCCCTGCTCCATGAGCGCGAAGGCGGCCTCGGCGTTGGTCGTGTTGCCGACCGCGACCGGGATGGGCATGTAGCGGGTGAAGTCCTCGAGCGACAACGGGTCGTAGCCGGTCGCGAGGTGGCGGGCGCTACTGACCTGGCTCTGGACCAGGAAGAGGTCGGCGCCATGCTCGGCGCAGAATGGCCCGAACCGGCGGGCGGCGCCCGGGGTGGCGGAGACGGCGGCCCGACTGCCCGTGGCGTGGATGGCCTCGAGGCGGGCCGCGATCAGGTCCTCGCGGATCGGCTGCTGGTAGACCTCGGCGAGCAGGCCCTGGACGTCGGCGTCGGGAGCGGTCGCGATGCGTTCCAGGACGGCGTCGGGGTCATCGTAGCGGGCCTGCACGCCCTCGAGGTTGAGGATCGCAAGACCCCCGAGTCGCGCGAGTTCGCCGGCCATCCGCGGGTCGACCACGGCATCCATGGCCGACGCCAGGATCGGGATGCGCATTTCCAGGCCACAGAAGGTCTGGGTGAGATCCACGTCGGCGGGCTCGACCGTGTCGGTGCCAGGGGCGAGTGAGACGTCCTCGAAGCCATAGGTGGGCCGGATGGTGTCGACCTTGCTGTGGAAGACGCGGCGCGCCGCCGCCGGTGACGCCTCGGTTCGCTCGATCACATGGCCCTCCTGGGTTCGCCCGCCGGGGCGACGGTCCGCCTCACGGTGGGCTGCTTCCCGAGGGCGAGTCTACCAGCGAGCGGGTCGAGGGGGAGGTTGCCGGTCGGGCGCGATGGCCGGACGCAACGGCCGGGCAGGTCGACGCGCGGTCTGCCGGCCCGATCATCGCCGCTGGATCTGCGTGGATCAGACGCCGGCGACGGGAAAGCCCATCGAGCGAGCGGCCGCCGCCAGGCGCGCATCGAAGGTCACCACGGTCAGTTCCGGGCCGCCGGCTCGCTCGGCGGCGGCCAGGTGCATGGCATCGAGCGTTCGCACGCCGCGGTCCGAGCCGATGGTCGCGGCGCGACGACAGAGCCGATCGTCCAGGGCGACGACAAGGATCCGCGACCAGTCGTCTTCGAATTGCGACAAGGCGACAGCGCGATCGGCCTCGGTCAGGCGTCGCGTGAGGTTGATCGCCACCTCCGCGAACGCGTGGTTGGCGGCGACCCATCGGTCATCGCCATCGAGAAGCCACTGCAGGTCGGCCGTCTCCGCCTCGCGGACGTAGCGCTTGAACAGCGCGCTACTGTCGAGGTACAGGGTCAAAACCGGTCCTCCCGGTCCTGACGGAACAGATCCTCGCTGGTCGGCGTGCCGGGTGCTGGTAGAAGGGGCTCGAACCTGGCCGGGGGCCGGTCGACCTGCTGCATGATCCAGCCCTCGCGTAAGCCGCGCTCGATGGTCGTTTCGCCGACGGCCGGCACGATCCTGGCGACTCGGCGACCGCGACTCGTCACGTCGACGCTCTCGCCGCGCTCGACGCGCGCCAGGACCTCTGACAGCTTGGCCTTCAACTCGCGCACGCCGATCTCCATGTGGTCACGGTACCGACCTGACGTGACTACGTCAATCCTGGCCGGACGGCGTCACGACCATAGCGCGCGGTGCTCACCGCGGACTCATCGGGGCTGGCGAGCGCCGTCCAGGGTGAGTTCGAACCAGGCCGCGCGCTCCGGGTCGACGAGGTCGTCGCGGATGCGTTCGATCGCGGTCCGATAGCCGGGCCAGATGACCTCGGCGTGGGCCGCATCGACGGGCAGCCAACGCGCCCCGTCGTGCTCTTCGGACAATGTGGGCTCGGCATGCGGCCCGACGCGGACCGCGAAAACGGCCGCGGTCACGATCCCGTCCATCGACGGCTCGTGGAACTGGTTGACGAGGTCCAGGTCGTAGAACGCCTCGATGTCCGACGGGCCGAACCCGGTCTCCTCGGCCAGCTCGCGGAGCGCCCCGAGAGCGATCCGTTCGTCGGACTCCAGCGATCCGGACACGCACTGCCAGAGGCCAGCCAGGATCCGGCCGGGTGCCCGTCGGATGAGCAGGATCTCCGGATGGGGCACGCCCCGCGCGGTCAGCGTGACGCGGTACATCCAGCAATCGACGAGATCGGGGCGGAACGGGCTCATGGGCGGGTCTCCTTGCGGGCCACCAGCCCGTGCAGTTGATCGAGGTGCATGACGTCGTGCACGCCGGCGAACAGCAGCCATTCGCCGCAGCGCAGCCGGCCGACCTGCGGATGGTCCAGCGGACAGGGCTCCAGCTCGTGACCGGCCACGGTCCTCGCGCAGCGCTCGACGATCCGCTGGCTCTGCGCGATCTTGCGGATCAGGGTCGGCTGGTCGGCATCGGCGACACCCGCGATGCCCTGCACGACGGCCGGCGCGTCCGCGGGCCACTGGCCGGCGGCAGCCTTCGCCGCGGCAAGGCACAGACCGGAGCGCGATTCGGCAGCGTGACCGACCGCCTGGGCCACGTTCCAGCCACCCTCACCGCCGTCGCGCCGCAGGTCGTCGTCCGACAGGTCGCCGACGACGGCCGCGAGCGCCTCAGCGAGGACGGCCAGTTGCTCAGCCAGCGTTTGTGCCGTCCCGGTGCCGGCCCGCCGCCGGACTTCGCGACGAACGCTGATCAGCTGGCCCTCGTCGATGCCGCGCCAGGCCGCTACCACGTCCGGGGCTCCGGGCTCCAGGGCGGCCACCCAGTCGGCCGTCAAAGCTTCTCGAAACGTTCGACCGGCACGACGAAGACCGTCGCACCACCGACCTCCACCTCGAGCGGGTAGGGCATGAAGAACTCGCCGGGCTCCATGATCGGCGGCATCGGGTTGACCGTCTGGGTCCGCGACGTGCAGTTGTCGCGGACGATCGAGATGACCTCGTCGACCTCCGCCTCCTCGACGCCGAGCAGGATGGTGGCATTCGACTGCTTGAGGAAGCCGCCCGAGCTATGCAGGCGGGTCGCACGGAATTCCTTGTCGAGCAGGGCATCGACCAGGGCTCCGGCATCTTCGTTGTGGACGATCGCGACGACGAGCTTCATCGCGCTCAAGTATCGACGCCGGGCGAGCACGCGGTCAACGCGGATTCGCGCATGGTCGACCCGGCGGCATGATCGGGGCGACCCCGATGAGCGCTTCGCTGAGCGCAGGAGGCGACCGGCGAGGCGATCCGACGGTTCGCTGGCCGCACGATCCGGCCGCCGGAGGCCCCGCCGACGTCAGGTCCTCCGCCCAGCGAACGGAACGATGGCCGAGTCGGCGATCGCCGGTCGGCTGCTTCGCTGGGCGCAGACGTGTGGTGGGCACGGGCGCGGGTCACCGATCTCGGCCCGAGGCCTCGAATCCGCGGTGTACGATGCGCGCTCCGACCTCTTCGTGCGTGCAGGAGTCCACCCGTGACCAGCGACGGTCCGTCCCGCGATCCCCGACCCAGCCTGTCCGCCGCGATCGCGGCCACGGCGTCCGGCGACGAGCTGGATCTCGTCCTCCAGCGCATCGTCGATGCGACGGTGGCCGACCTTGGCGCCTCGATGGCGGCCATCGTGCTGTCGGACCCCGACCGCCCGGGTCTCACGCTCGCCGCTTCGAGCGGCATGCCGGACACCGTGCGCTTTGCGGCCGAGGTCGGCGATCCGTCTCACCCGTTCGCCGAGGTCGTCGCGAGCCGGGTCCCCACGTTCGACCGGGCCGCCACGACCCCTGACGGGCGACCGTTCGTCGGCGCGTACCTGCCCCTTGTCGTCGGATCCGGTGGGGTGGACATCGTCCTGGGCGCCCTGGGCCTGGGCTGGCCGGCGCCGCACGACGTGGACGCCTCCGAGCAGTCAACGCTCACCGACCTTGCCGGGCTGGCCGCCATCGCCACCGACCGCGCCCGCCTGGCCTCGACCGCATCCGAGCGCTCCGAGTGGTTCGAGCGGATGGCCCACACGGACCCGCTGACCGGCCTCGCCAACGAGCGGACGGTCGCGCGCATCCTCGAGCTGGAGCTGGCCCGGGCCGCGCGCCAGGGGTCAGAGATCTCGCTCGCGATGTTCGATATCGATGACTTCCGGGCCGCCAACGCGGCCGATGGCCACGAGGTCGGTGACGACATCCTGCGACGCGTCGCCTCGGTCCTGGCCGAGACCGTCCGGCTGGTCGATACCGTCGGGCGGATCGGTGGCGACGAGTTCGTGCTCGTGGCGCCGGGTTCGGCGGGCGCTCTAGTCGCACGCCGCGTCCTGGATGGCATCACGGCCCTGCCGGCCGTCGCGGGACGGACCGTATCGGTGTCCGCGGGCGTGGCCCTGTTCCCGGCCGACGGCACCGATTCGGCGACGCTCATCGCGGCGGCGACCGCGGCCCTGGAGCGCGCGAAGGGCGCCGGGGCTGGATCGGTCGCCGAGTCCGAGCCCGGGATCGCCGCCGAGGGCTGACCCGCGCTCGGTCGATCAACCGGCGGTCGTGGTCCCCAGCGAGACGACGGGGCTTGTCGGAGCCGTGGCGCCCGGTCCGGGCTCCAGCGTGAGGGCGAGCACGAGGCCAGGGTCCGTGGGCAGGCCGTCTCCCTCGAAATAGGCGATCCCGGCCGTCCCGACCTGGAACCCGCCCAGCGCGACGGGGGTCCCATCGCCACCGATCGCCCAGGCCTCGTAGACCTGGTCGCCGTTCGTGGGGGCGAGACCGCGCATGGCCAGTGTGACCGTGCCGTCCGCGGCCACGGCGGCCAGACCGGACGGGCCATCCCCGCCCTCTGCCGTGAGCACGGCTGTCAGCGCCCCGGGCTGGCCGGCGACATCCAGGACCGCCGCGACCTGCTGTTCGTACGTGCGTGACTGATCGAGCTGGCCCTGCAGCAGCAGGTTCCAACCACCCAGCAGGGCGATCGCCAGGACGGCCGCGATCCGGAGTACCCAGGCGCCAGCAGCGGGTCCGCCGCGCCGAACCGCCCGGTCCGCGCGTTCCGTGGTAGACGGGAAGGCGATCGGCGCCGGGGTGGGCGGGACCAAGGTCTGTGACTCGGCGGTCGTCCGCGACTCCAGGTCCGCGGCGGCGGCAGCCAGGATGCGCGCCTTGAGCGCGGGGCGCGGTTCGACCTGGGGGACGCTGGCGGCGAGGGCAGGCAGGACGCCACCGAGCTCGACGATCTCGGCGTGGGCATCGGCGCAGCCGGCGAGATGGGCTCGGACGGCTTGCGCCTCATCGGCATCGAGCGCGCCCAGCACGAACGAGGCGGCGAGGTCGCGAACCTCGTCGCAGGTCAGATCGGTCATCGGGGCGCGCGCGTCGTCGTCGCTCATGAGCCCTCAGCCTCGGGATCCTCGCCGGTCAGGACGCGCCGCATCGCGAGCAATCCCAACCGCATCCGACTCTTGACGGTACCCAACGGCGTCCCCGTCCGCTCGGCGACCTCGACCTGGGTCAGCCCACCGAAGTAGGCGAGCTCGATCGCTTCACGCTGCACGTCGGACAGGGCGTCCAGCGCGCGGCGCACGGTCTCGGCGTCCACGTTCGCACTCACCTCGCTCCACACATCGGGCACCTGGAACTGGGGCGGTGGGACGGATTCCTGTTCCGGGAGTTCGGTCGTCGGCCGGCGTCGGCGGACGGCATCGATGGCCCGGTGGTGGACGATGGACAGCAGCCAGGTCTTCACGCTGCCACGGCCGGTGATGTAGCGCTCGGCATTGCGCCACGCGCCCAGGAAGGCGTCCTGGACGACGTCCTCGGCGAGGGTGGCGTCATTCGTGATGCGGTAGGCGATCGAGTAGGCCATGGTCTTGTAGCGCTCGTACAGCTCATCGAGAGCGTTCAGTTCTCCGGTCGCGATCCGGGCCAGCACCGCCCGATCCGCGTCGTCGGCAACGGTCGCGACACGGAGCGGGAGCGATGTCATCGGCTCGCTCATGAGGTGATGCGCACGCCGTTCGCTTCCGGTTCACTCACCGACCAGCGCTGATCGACCGCCGCCCGGATCGCGGCGGCGACCTCGTCGATCGGCGCCGTCGCATCGATGACGACGAAGCGCTCGGGCTCCTCGGCCGCGAGCGTCCTGAACCCGTCGCGGACCCGTCGATGGAAGGCCAGATCGAACTCCGCCTCGAAGCGGGTCACGTCGCCGGGTGCCTTGCGCGCGAGGCCGGCCTCGACCGGCAGGTCCAGGATGATCGTCAGGTCGGGCGTCAGCCCATCGGTCGCGATGTCGGCGAGCGCGCGGAGACGCTCGAGCGGCAGGCCCGATCCGTAGCCCTGGTAGGCGAGCGTCGAGTCGGCGAATCGAGCGCAGATGACGGTCGTCCCAGCCTGCAGGGCAGGCCGGATGACCTCACCCACGAGCTGCCGGCGAGCCGCGTTGAACAGGAACGCATCGGTCAGCGGATCGGTTGCGGAGGTGGAGCCGGTCCGAGCCAGGAGGACCTCGCGCAGACGCTCGCCGAGCCACGTGCCACCCGGCTCGCGGGTCAGGTGGACGGAGTGGCCGGTTGACGTGAGGTGGGTCGCCAGCCGTTCGGCCTGGGTCGTCTTGCCGCCGCCCTCGGGGCCCTCGATGGTGATGAACCAGCCGCGCGCGGGCGGGCTCGCGGGTCGTGACATCGCTGGCGAGTGTAACGGACGACCCATGGGTGCCCGCAGGCCTGGGGGACTCACGCCCGGCGGTGGCGTCATCCGTTCGTCCCCTGGCCGCGTACCCTCCGCACGATGGGACGCAGCCACCGCACCTACGCGCGCCGCGCCCGGCTGATGGCCGGCGTGTTCGCCGTGCTGGCGGTGCTCGTCGGTCCGGCCGGCGCCGTCAGTGCGCATCCGCTCGGCAACTTCACGATCAATCACTACGCCGGCGTCCGGATCGAGCCCGACCGCATCCTGCTCGATGTCGTCATCGATGAAGCGGAGATCCCCGCCTTCCAGAGCCGCCAGGCGATCGACCTCGACGAGGACAGCGAGCTCGCCGATCAGGAGCTGCGTGACGGCGCGCGGGCGCGCTGCCTGGAGCTGGTCGACGGGCTGGCGCTGTCGGTCGGGGACGGCCCGACCCTTTCCTTGCGACTGGATGCGGCGGGGCTGTCGTTCCCGCTGGGAGCCAGTGGCCTCGCGACCCTGCGCCTGGTGTGCGTCTATAGCACGCCGCTCCCGGCCCCGATCGCCGCTGACGTTCCTACGCGCGTCGCCTTCGTCGACACGTCTCGCCAGGATCGCCTCGGTTGGCGCGAGGTCGTGGTCGTCGGGGACGGGGTCGCGGTGTCCGCTGTCGAAGGCGAGCTGCGGGCGACCAGCCCATCCGCTCGCCTGACCGCGTACCCGAGCGACCTCCTGGCGCAGCCGCTGGTCGACGGTCGTGTCGTCGTCGAGACGCTGGCCGACCCGTCGGTGTCGGCGCCGCCGTTCGCGGTGGCGGACGCGGAGCCGGTCGATGACGGTGTGCAGACACCGAGCCCGGGTGCGCCAGCCGATACCTCCTCGCCGGCCCCGTCGGCGTCGCCGTCCGCGTCCGCGTCCGCATCCGCCTCCGCCGCTGCCGTGCCGGGCGGGATCGGCGGTGAACTGCCGACCATCTTCAACGAAGCGGACCTGACGCCGGTCGTGGTGCTGCTTTCCCTCGTGACCGCGGCGGCCCTTGGCGCAGGGCACGCCCTGACGCCGGGCCACGGCAAGACCCTCATGGCCGCGTACCTGGTCGGGACACGGGGGACATCCGTCCACGCGCTCGGGCTCGGGCTGTCCGTCAGCATCTCGCACACGGTGGGGATCCTCGTGCTGGCCGGCATCGTGGTCGGTGCGGCCGATGTGCTGCCACCGGACCTCGTCGTCCGGACCGCGCCGGTCATCGCGGCCGTCAGCATCCTGGCCATCGGGGCGTGGATGCTCATCGGCGAGTGGCGGCGGCGGCGGACCGCTGATCACGAGCATGCCCACGAGGACTCGCACGGGCATCCGCACCCGCACGAACACGCGGAGGCGCATGACCCGCACCCGCACCCGCACGCGGAGGCGCACGATGCGCCCGACCCCGGCGAGCACAGCCACGGCGGCATCCGCCATTCGCACCTGCCAGCCGCCGGATCGACCATCACCTGGCGCAGCCTGTTCGTCCTGGGCCTCGCCGGCGGCCTCATCCCATCGGTCAGCGCGCTGCTTATCCTGCTCGGCGCGATCGCCGCCGGGCGACCCGCGTTCGGGTTCGTCCTTGTCGTCGCGTTCGGGATCGGCATGGCGGCCGTGATGGCCGGCATCGGGCTCGTCATGGTCCTCGCCCGCGAACGCCTCGATCGACTGCCGGGCGGGGCGGGCATGGGTCGGCTGCGCGCAGTCATGCCGCTGGCGGCCGCCGTCCTCGTGTTCGGCTTCGGGCTGTACCTGACGGCCCAGGCGCTAGGCGGAACCGTCGCCCTGTAGCCCACTGCCAAGGGCCACGCGGCGACGCGGAGGCCCGCGGCGCATGCGTGCCCTACGCGGCACGCATCCAGGCAGAGCTCGCAATCGATCCCCGCTTGGACCAAGCACTCCTCGACTTCGTTCCGATGGGTGAACGATGAAGCCCTCGACGATCCTTGGTTCCGCTACGTGAGGAGATCGAAGGCGAGTTCGGTGTCTGTCGAGCCATGCCGCCGACGGGCCGCTGCGCTCCACGAGACCGCCGGCCACTCCCAGTAGCGATTCGGTCACCGGCCCCTCGTGGAGCGGCGCGGGATCGACGTCAGATCGTCGCTTCTGGCGGTATCCCACGCTCGTTCGTGGCGATCCTGACACTCAGAGGAACAAAGGCACTCGAGAGTAGCCCGACACGCAGCGAGAAGCCCGGGCCCCTCGCGGGACCCGGGCCTCCACTCCCCCCGGTGATGCGAGGCGGAACCCCTACATCGGCTCGTGATGGTCGTGGCGGTACCCCTGGTTCGGGGCGCTGATGTACGGGAACGAGCTCATGAAGTCGAGGTCGTTGGCGTCCACGCCGTCGCCGATCTGGTTGTTCGGCGAGAGGTTCGGGACCCCGTACAGGCCGTTGAGCGCCGCACCGTAGCCATCGGCCACGGCCCGCAGGGCCATGTCCGTGACGTCGTCGCTCGGTCGGCGGCCGTTCGGCCACGCGGCCAGGTCGGCGCCGCCATCGCTGTAGAACGCGCCCAGCCGGCGGCACGAGCCCGTGTCGTCATCGGCCGCGTCCGCGGTGCAGGCCGGGATGCCGGTGTTGAGGCGCAGCAGATCGGCCTTGACCGATCCGGTGCTGTTCAGGCCGGGCAGCCCGTTGAGCAGGATGAGCGACAGGTCGGTTCGACCGGTCGTGCGCGCATCCGGCAGGGTCGGATACAGGAAGTTCACCAGGCCGGCAAGTTCCGGCTTGAGGTAGTACTTCTCGAAGATCTTGTCGCCGTGCGGAGCGCGGCGGTTCCACAGGTCCTTCCCGCCACGCGGGATGATGACCTCGTTGATGAGCGGGTTGGCCATGCGCGAGACCTGGCGCCACGGGCCGGTCGTGGTGTTCGTGCCGTCAGTGTTGATTCGCGTCGTGCTGCGACGGAAGTTGGCGCCCCAGACGCCGATGGTCGCCTTCGGGTCGGAGGCGGCATAGATTTTGCCGCCCTTGGTCAGGTGCTTGATCGGGACCTGGAGGGCGATCGTCAGGACGTTGTTCGCCTGCAGGTCGTCCACACCGTCCTCGGCCGCGAGCGGGATGACATGCGCGCCGTTGAACGGGCGCAGGCCCCCGAGGTCGAAGATGGAGCCGA
>JBPPMZ010000125.1:0-65954 GCA_051306295.1 Candidatus Limnocylindrales bacterium | reverse complement strand
GGATGACCGAGCCCGCGAGGCGGCACCGCGGTCGTCGAGCGAGCCGTGGAGCGAGGTCCCGCCGGAGCTCGAGGCGATGCTTCGCGCCCAGGTCGCCCAGAAGCCGGTCAGCCCGGCCCCTGAGCGATCGACGCGACCCGCCAGTGACACCAGCGACGCGACGGTCGAGGCCGCTCCCGCGGCTGCGCCGAAGCGACGGTCCACACGTACCGCCAAGGTCGCGACGCCCGACGAAGCCGCTGTCGCGGTCGAGCCGGTGACGGACGAGGCACCGGGCAAGGCCGCGCCGAAGGCCCGCGCCCCGCGGGCTGCCACGACCCGGACGCCGCGAGCCCCCAAGGCTGCCGCTTCGGACGCTCCGGCGGAGGCCATGGCCGACGCTGATGCCGCCCCGACAGCGACCCCGAAGCGACGCGCCACCCGCGCGCCCAAGGCCGCGGCCTTGGCTGAGCCGGCCGCGACGGCCGGTGACGCCGGCACGACCGGTGACGCCGCCGACGCCGCTGTGCCAGCCGCTCCCAAGCGACGGGCGCCGCGCAAGGTGGCCTCCCCGGGCGACTCCGCCTGACCCACCCCGTGGACGGCGCATCGACCCGGGGACACCCGACGGCGACAGCCGCCGTGGCGTCCATGATCCGTGGTCGAGCGCCGCACGCGGTCCTCCTCGTCGGGGCGGAAGGCGTCGGCAAGACGACGCTCGCCCTGGACCTGGCGGCTGGGCTGCTGTGCACGGCGGACGACCCTGCGGCACGCCCGTGCGGCACCTGTCGAGCCTGCCGGATGGTCGCCGCGGGCGGCCACCCGGACGTCCACCGCCTGGCGCCAGAAGGTCCGGGCCGGCAGGTGGGCATCGGCGGACCGGGGGCCCACGCGCCCGGCATCCGTGATCTGATCAGTGCGCTGTCACTGCTCCCCGTCGAGGGCGGCGCGCGAATCGCGATCGTCGAATCCGCCCAGCGGATGAACGAGGACGCGCAGGCTGCGCTGCTCAAGACCCTGGAGGAACCACCTGGTGGCGTGACGCTCATCCTGTGCGCCGACGCCGAGGAGCCGCTCCTGCCGACGATCCGGTCGCGCTGCGCACGGCTGCGCCTTGGCCCGGTCGGCGCTCGCGACATCGAGTCGATCCTGGCGGCGCACGGTGTCGCAGATCCACCGCTGGCGGCCCGCCTCGCGCGGGCATCCGCCGGCCGACCCGGACTCGCCCTGGCGTGGGCCGCCGACCCCGAGGTCATGCGGACCCGCGGTGAACTGGCGCGCTCGCTGCTCGATCTCGTGGACCTCCGCCCAGCGGACCGGCTGGCCGGCGTTCGCACAGCGGCCGGGCGTGCGGCCCGGTTGTCGGCGAAGGTGGATCCGGTCGCGATGGCCGCCCCGCCGGCCGGGGGGAGACGTGCGGCGCGAAGCCAGGCGCGCGGCCCTGCGGCAAGCCGATCTGCCGCTCCGCCAGAGCCGTCCGCCGAGACGGATGCGCCGCCCGGGTCTGACCCGAGCACCGCAGACGGCGGGACCGCCTCGGTTGACGACGCGCTGGCGCCGATCCGGACGCCTGCCACCGAGCGTCGACGCGCGGCCGAGTCCCTCGTCGCCCTGTGGACCGACGTGACTCGCGACCTGGCGCTATGCCAACGCGGGCTCGGCCGGGACGTCCGCGGCATGGACCTGCTCGAGGAGTCCACCGCGATGGCCAGTCGCCTGTCGGAGTCCGCGGTCACCGGATTCCTGGACCGCCTGGGTCGAGCCGCCCTCCTGCTGCGCTCGAATGTGTCGCCCGAGCTCGTCCTCGACGACCTGGCCCTGCGCTGGCCACGACCCGAGCCAGCCGGCGCGTGAGTGGCCGCGAGCCGGGCAGCGGGCCGGGCGGCGTCGTCCGTCTCGACGCCACGGTCCGAGGTCGGGTGCAGGGTGTCGGCTTCCGCTACCACGTGCTTCGCCGCGCCATGGACCTCGGGCTGACCGGTTGGGTCGCCAACGAGTCGGACGGCTCTGTCCATTGCCGCGCCGAGGGTCCGCGCCCGGACCTGGAGACCCTCATGGCGACGCTCGAGACCGGTCCGGCCAGCGCCCAGGTCGAGCGGGTGATCGCGGCGTGGGGGCCTGGGACCGGCACGCTCCGGCCGTTCGGGATCCGCAGCGGCGGGCACACGGGGGACTGACGGCTGACCCGTTCGGCGCGCACGAACGGGACCGCTGGGCTATTCCCGCGGACGGCGCCGAGGCCCATCGTGTCCATGTGGACCCGACCAGCCCAGCAGAAGAGCTGCCCGCGCTGTACCGCGCCATCCTTGACCGCGTCGCCGAACTCGAGGCGGGCGGGGAGCGTGCGGCGGCCGGTCGCGTCCGTCGCCAGGCGACGGCGGCTTACTCGCGCGCATGGGACGAACGGGCCCGTCGGAGCCTCCTGAGCCTGCTGCGCGACGCCGGTCGTCCCACCCGGGCGGAGCGCCGTCTGGGCCGGGGTGCCCGCCGAACACTGCCCCGCCTCAGCCGCTCGGTGCCGCCGACCGCCGTTCCGGACCGCTGACCGGCGACGGCTTCCGCAGCGCGGTCGCGCGGACGGCCGTACGCTTCACGGGATGCCCGGATCCACCACCGTCGATGACGTCATCGCGCGCGCCCTGGAGGCCTACGAGGCCCTGACGTCGCTGGGCGAGGACATCGAGGACGAGTGGTCCTATGTCAACGACCTGTCGGGCGCGTGGCGTGACCGGATCGACGAGGTCGTCGCGACCCGCGGCGGGAGTGTCGTGGAGCCGGAGGTGGAAGCGGCCATCGACGCGGCCTGCGCGGAGATCGGCCGTCTGACGGACCCGCATCGGGCGATCGACTGGCTGTCCACCTTCCCGCAGGTCGTGCTCCTGGCCCTGGGCGAGCAGCCATGAGGTTCCAGGACGCGGCACGCGATGGGCGCGCCGTCGTGTATGCCGGGATCCAGGCCGACCCGCTCGTGGCCCGGGCTGCGGCGTTGCTCGCCGACGCGAGCCACGCTGAGCGCGTCCTGGCCCGGGCCGTCATGAACGGCGAGTCCATCGAGCCCGAGATATGGCGAACGATGTTCCCGACCCTGTTCGGGGCGGGTGTCGCCGCCGAGCCCCGCGAGCACGCCGACGCCGTACTCGCGGTCGCGCTGCAGGTCGCGGACCGGGGCGAGCAGGTGCGGAGCCAGTTCCGGGGCGCCATCGTCGAGGAGCTCACCGCGCAGCTGCTGGCACGCCGCCTGCCAGCGACCGTCGTCCATCGCGAGCGCCGCATCCTGTTCGATGGCGTCCGGGCGGAGATCCATCCCTATGACGTGACCGTCGAGCGCGACGGCGCGGCCGAGGCCTGGGACTGCAAGTGGGGCGCGCGCGGCATCAATGCGGACGTGCTGCACCAGCTCGACGACGCCCGGACGCACGCCGCTGACGAGGACGAGCCGCTGCGGGTCGGGCTGGTCGTGTTCGACGCCGCGCGGTCGTGCGCGGTGCGCCTTGATCGACAGACGGCGCCGCGCGCCGGGACGGAGGTCATCGGCCTCGAGGCCCTTGGTCGACTGGCCTCGCGATGACGGCCATGATCGAGGCCGACGAGACCGCCAGGATCGGCCGGTCCCCGTTCCGGGTCCGCTTTGACGAGTGCGGCCCGGACGGGCTGTTGCGCACGAGCGTGCTGCTTCGCTACGCGCAGGATCTCGCCAGCCATCACTCCGCCCTCGTCGGCATCGACCGGGCGTGGTATGCAGCCCGCGGTATCGGATGGCTGGTCCGGGCGGCTGAGGTGGCGGTGCTCCGTCCCGTGCGCGTCGGTGATGTACTGCAGGGGGCGACGAAGGCTGTCGGGTTCCGGCGGGTCTGGGCGCGTCGCCGCTCCGAGTTCCGCGACGCAGCCGGCGAGTTGGTGGTCTGGTGCAATATCGACTGGATCCTGCTCGACGGGCGCGGGGCGCCGACGCGCATCCCGCCCGAGTTCGACGCGGCCTTCGGTGCGCCGCCGGCCGCCTTCGCCCTGGCCCGCGTGGACCTTGGCGAGGGACCGCCCGACGCCGAACGGGCCACGTTCACCGTTCGGCCACAGGAGCTCGACCCGATGGATCACGCCAACAACGCCGTGTATGCGGACTGGCTCGATGAGCGGGTCATCGCGGCCGGTGGGGAGGCGGGTATCGCGGCGACGCGCGCGCTGCCTCGCCTGGCGCGCCTCGAGTACGCCCGCTCGGCCGAACGGGCGGCGACCGTCCAGGCCACCACCTGGTCGGACCCGGGCGGTGCCGGATGGTCCTGCCGCGTGGACGACGCCGACGGCACCGCCCTCCTGCGGGCTCGCCTTGAGCCCGCCTGACGAGCCGCGCGCGCCCGCCCCGACCCTGCGCGGTGGCCGCGTGGACCTGCGGCCGGTCGAGCCGGAGGACGTCGCGATCCTGCGGACGCACCTTCAGGACCCGTCCGTCGCCCGTTGGTGGGGACCCGTCCGGCCGGACCTGGATGTCGCCGATGACTGGCTGGATCCCGACCCGGACACGACGGTCTGGACGATCGAGGTCGATGGCGCGGTCGCCGGCAGCCTCCAGACCGCCGAAGAATCGGACCCCGACTACCGCCACGCCGGCATCGACCTGTTCCTGGGGGCGGCGTTCCAGGGGCGGGGTCTGGGCTCGGACGCGATCCGGACCGCTGCCCGCTGGCTGTTCGAGGAGCGCGGCCACCATCGGCTGACCATCGACCCCTCCGCGGCCAACGAACGTGCGATCCGGACGTACACGGCCATCGGCTTCCGCCCGGTCGGCGTCCAGCGCCGCTACGAACGCGGCCCGGATGGCACGTTCCACGACGGCCTGCTCCTGGACCTGCTCCGCGACGAGCTCGTCTGACCGGGCTCGCTTCGCTGGGCGCAGCAGGTGACGGGCGAGGTGGTCGATCTGTTCGTTCAGCGAAGCGATCAGCGGTTCGTGCGCCCGTCGCCCGCCAGGCCAGCCGCTCAGCGCAGCGTTCGGCGGGTGGGCCACCGATCGGCGGTCACCTGCTTCGCTGGGCGCACGCCGGCTGGGTCAGGCCGTGATCGATGGCACCCACAGGTTGATGCCGCTCTCGACCGCGTGGCGGTCGATCTCGGCCAGCTCGTCGGCGCTGAAGTCGAGCCGGTCGAGCGCGCCCAGCGTGTCGGTCAGCTGCTCGACCGAGCTCGCGCCGACCAGCGCCGAGGTGATCCGGGGGTCGCGGACGATCCAGGCGATGGCCATCTGGGCGAGCGTCTGACCGCGGCCCTTCGCGATATCGTCGAGGGCTCGCACCCGGGCCAGCGTCTCGTCGGTCAGGCGATCCTGGGAGAACGAGCCTTGCCGGGCGGCGCGTGAATCGGCTGGGATGCCGCCGAGGTAGCGATCCGTGAGCAGACCCTGCGCGAGCGGAGAGAATGCGATGGCCCCGACCCCCTCCGCCTCGAGCACGTCGGTCAGGCCGTCCTCCACCCAGCGATTCAGCATCGAGTACGACGGCTGGTGGATGAGCAGCGGCGTGCCGAGGTCGCGCAGGATCCCGGCAGCTGCCCGCGTCCGCTCCGCAGAGTAGGACGAGATGCCGGCATACAGCGCCTTGCCCGAGCGCACAGCGGTATCGAGCGCGCCCAGGGTCTCCTCCATCGGCGTGTTCGGATCGACCCGGTGCGGGAGCATGCCCACCAGCGCCGGATGCTCTCGACGGCGAAGGCGGCCGTGTCGTGGTCGGTCCCGACGCTGACCCAGGCCTCGTTGTGGGCGACGTCGGAGACCCCGTAGGGACTGACCCGGCCGAGCTCGGGGATCAGGAAGTCGTGCATCAGCACCCGCTCCGGGTCGCCCTTCGGGCGGAGCTCCTTGCCCGTGTTCCTGAACGGGCCGACGAGATCCTTCTTCTTGGTGTCGACACTGATGACCGGCTGGCCCAGGCTGAGCTGCAGCTGGACCGCCGCGTTGAGATGGGCGAACTGGGCGTTGCGGTCGGGGTGGTCGGTCCCGGCGAGGGTCTTGCGGTTGGCCTGCAGGCTGTAGCCCATCTCGTGGAGGAGCTCGCCGACGATCCGGTAGCTGACCCGATGGCCCTGCCGCCCGAGCTCCGCCGCGAGCCGGCGGACGCTCTTGGTCGTCCAGCGCAACGGTGACTCGGGATCGCCCCGGGTGGTCGGCTCGATGAGCGCTTCGAGGTCGGTCCGCAGGGTCGGGTCAAGCTCGACCGTCCGCTTGCGGCCGCCGCCCGGCCGGCGGATCCGGCCCCCGGCGAGCTGCCCGACCGGCTCACCGATCTCGATGAGGCCGCGCCGGATCGTCGCGGGCGAGGCGCCCGTCGCGCGGGTTACCGCGGCCTGGCCGCCCCGTCCCGCGGCGAGTGCCTCGGCGCCCAGCAGGAGCCGCCGGGCCCGCTCGTCGAGGGCCGCCGACAGTGCCCCGTAGCGCATCCGGATGGCCGCCTCATCGATCACCCCCGAAGCAGAGTCGACTTACCCACGACACCTGGGCTGCGGGAACGCGAGCGATCAGCACGTGCCCTGCGGCAACAGGATCGACGGGCTCGTCGAGCGTGCTGGAGCGAACCACGCTCAACTCCGGTCTGGTGCCCCGAAGCTCGTTCAGGGCAGCCTCAGAGTCCCTGTCATCTTCGAACCAGGCCGCAATCAGGCGCAATGGATCGGCGTCACCGCGGTCCCGATCGGCCATTCAACGACTCACTCGGCCACCGGAGTGGGCAACGACATCGACCCCGGTTCTCTCCCGAGTCGCCGGGCGACCGCATCGACGACCATGTCGGCGGCGCGCGCGACGCCGAACCGGCCCGTGTTGATCACAAGGTCGTAGTTGGCACTGTCGCGCCAGTCGGCGTGGTAGAGCTGCCGGATGTAGGCGGCGCGGTCAGCATCGGCCTTGTGCATCCGAAGGCGCGCAGCCTGCTCGTTCACCATCAGCCGGCTCATGACCGTCCCGAGGCGCACCTCCTCGGGAGCGATCAGAAAGACGTGCAGCGCGTTCGGGTGATCACGCAGGATGAAGGCTCCGCCGCGCCCAACGACGACGGCATTGCCAAGCCGCGCAACCTCGCGGATCAGCTCCTGAGTCAGCCTCACGATCTCCTGTCGAGGCTCGACGAGCTTGCCGTCAACCTGAGGTTGCCACGAGAACTCTTGCGCCGGCGCGAGGTACCTGAGCGTCGCCAGCAGTCGATCGGCGAACGTCTCCGGGCGCTCATCCTCGCGCTCGACGTCAGGCTCCGGGACCGCCAGGCGGCGAGCGACCTCGGTCACCAGCGCGCCATCGACGACGTCGGCCGCGAGATCGGCGGCAAGGATCCTCGCGACTGACGACCCGCCGGCTCCGAACTCGCGACTGATGGTGATGATCGCCATGGTCCCTTTGGCCTCGGATTGGACAGATGACCTTGCAGGTCAATACTATTGCAGACTGCAATGAGAACTTCCAGACAGCCCCTTGCTCCGTCCGGTAGCAGCGAGATCGCCGACCTCGTGCTCACCGTGCTCACGCCGCTCGTCCGCTATCTCGGACGGCGTCTCCGCGAGCGCGGAGCGATCTCGGTGGAACGGTTCAAGGCGCTGCACGTGCTGCAAGCGAGGCCGCTGCGGAGCAGCGACCTCGCCGGCCAGATCGTCCTGTCGCCGGCGGCATTGACCCGTCTGGCGGACGGCCTGGTCGCCGATCACCTGGCCATGCGGATCGCCAATTCGGCCGATCGACGGTCCGTCATGCTCGCCCTCACCGATTCGGGTCGTGCCGAGTTGGCGCGTGGCGAGCAGGTGGTCGCCGAGGCCCTCGACGAGGTCCTCGAGCGACTGACCCCTGCCGAGCGCCGACGCCTCGAGGCCGCCTTCGGAGACCTCCGTCGAGTCTTCGACCCCGCCTCACCCGCCCATAGGGAGCATTCAGGATTGTGACGACCGCACAGATGGATCTCGACGAGCCCGTCGTCACCGCACCGAACGTCCGCCGGATCTTCACCGGGCTGATGCTCGGCATGTTCCTGTCATCTCTCAGCCAGACGGTCGTCGCGCCGGCGATGCCGCGGATCGTCGCCGAGCTCGGCGGGTTCGAGCACTACAGCTGGATCGCGGTGTCCGCCCTGATCGCCTCCACGATCACGGTCCCCATCGCGGGCAAGCTCTCGGACCTGTACGGCAGGAAGCCGTTCTACGTCGGCGGGATCGTCATCTTCCTGGTCGGCTCGGTGCTGGCCGGGCTCGCGCCGACGTTCGAGACGCTGATCCTCGCCCGGGTCGTCCAGGGTGTCGGCATGGGCACGATGATGCCGCTGTCGCAGGCGATCATCGGCGACATCGTCTCGCCCCGCGAGCGGGGCAAGTACCAGGGGCTCATCGGCGCCGTCTTCGGTCTCGCCTCGGTGGTCGGCCCGTTCGTCGGCGGCTACCTTACCGACAACGCCACGTGGCGCTGGCTGTTCTTCCTCAACGTGCCGGTCGGGCTGCTCGCGCTCGGGTTCATCGTGCCCTTCATGCACATTCCCCACGTCCGCCGCCCGCACGCGATCGACTATCCCGGCATCTTCGCCCTGTCGATCGCCCTGCTGACGGGCCTGCTGGCCACCGTCTGGGGCGGGACGCAGTACCCGTGGGGGTCGGTCGAGATCATCGGGCTGTACGCCGTGTCGGTGGTCGCGATCGTCGGGTTCGTGGTCATCGAGTCGCGCGCCGTGGAGCCCATCATCCCGCTGCACCTGTGGCGGATCCGAACGTTCACCCTGTCCAACATTGCGGGCCTCGCGGTCGCGATGGGCATGTTCGGCGCGATCTACTTCATCCCGGTCTTCGTCCAAGGCGTCATCGGCGACAGCGCGACCAACTCCGGCGCGCTGCTGATCCCGATGAGCCTGAGCCTCGTCGTCGCCAGCGTGATCAATGGCCAGTTCATCACGCGGACCGGGCACTACAAGCTCCCGATCATCACCGGCGTTGGCGCGCTCGCTATCGGCTTCCTGCTGCTCGCCCAGATGGACACCAGCACGACGAACGAGATCGTCGTGCGCAACATGATCGTCATCGGGCTCGGCCTCGGCATGGTGATGCAGACCTTCACGCTCATCGTCCAGAACGCCGTCGAGCACCGCGACATGGGCATCGCGACCGCCGCGACCCAGCTCTCCCGCTCGATCGGGGGCACTGTCGGCATCGCGCTCCTCGGCACAGTGATGACCCAGACCCTGCAGGATGAGATCCCGCGGCGGCTGCCGCCCGAAGCCCTGGGGCAGCTGGGTGCCGCGGGCGGGGGACAGGGCGTCGGCGCGCTGCTCGACCCCGCGCAGCTCGGGCAGCTTCCCGCGCCGATCGTGGTGGCCATCCGCGAGGCCCTCGCCCTCGCGACGCACAACGTCTTCGTGGCGGCCCTGCCCTTCATCGCGATCTCGTTCGTGGCGGTGCTGCTCCTGCGCGAGATCCCCCTTCGCAAGCACACCCGGTTCCAGGCGGCGGAGGAGGCCGGCCGGGAGCTGATGCTCGAACTCGGCCAGTCCGACTCGGACCACGAACCGCTGATCGACGATCTCGACGATCTCGAGCCCCAGTCGCCCTCGAAGCTGGCCACCTCGTCGACCGCGGTCGGCAACCCCGGCCAACGGGAGTGAGCGGAGCTACGGACGAGCCGAGCCGCGCCCTTGTCGAGCAGGCGATCGATGACCTGTCGGCGATCCTTCGGCTGCGGACCTACATCGCGCCGCCCGCGTGGGCCGAGACCAACCTGACTATCGGGCAGATCCAGCTGCTCATGAAGCTCCGCCGATTCGGGCCCGTGCCGATGCACCAGATCGCCGAGTGGCTGGCCAGGCGAAACGCGTCCGCGACCGGCATCGTTGATCGGCTCGAGCGCCACGGCCTCGTCGAGCGCCGTCATCCGGAGCGTGACCGGCGGGTCGTTGAGGTAGTCCTCACAGCCGCGGGCACCGGTCTCATCGACGAGATCCTCGGCGTGAGGCGTGAAGGGTTCCGCGCCGTCTTCGACGCGCTGACCGACGACGACTTGGCCGACCTCCATGGCCTCCTCGGTCGAGCCGTCGCTGCAGGCGAGCGCATTGCGCACGCAGAGTCCCCGTCCTCACCGGCATCTGCGTTGCCTAGCGATCGATCGCGCGAGTGACCTCGGCGTGCCGAGGTCCACTCGCTCGCACGAAGTTCGCCTCAACGGGTGTCTTCCTTCTTCGACCAGGCTCCATCCACCTTCACGGGGAGTCCGAATGGCCATCTACCTCTTCCGCCT
This sequence comes from Candidatus Limnocylindrales bacterium, assembly GCA_051306295.1. Taxonomy (GTDB): domain Bacteria; phylum Chloroflexota; class Limnocylindria; order Limnocylindrales; family CSP1-4; genus SPCO01. The sequence goes on along the minus strand of JBPPMZ010000125.1, from coordinate 55,735 downwards.
CGGCCGCGCGTCGTTCCTCCATCGCCGCCTCGTGCTCGGGATCGAGCCACCCTCGTCGACCAGGTAGCGATGGGTGGTGACCCCGTCCAGGCGCCTCGACGATGGCGTCACTCTGGTAGTGGAACTCGCGAGTCGACGCTGCCGGGGCGCCGGCCCAGTCCCTGATGAGCTTAACCTTCGGCTGCCGTGGCGCGCGGCCCCCATCACGATAGAGAATGGATCCTGCGGGGTTGGGCCGGGAACCGGGCTCGCGAGGCTCATTCGGCGCAACGGCTGCGCGGCGTCGGCCTACCCGGTCGTCGTCGGACGCTCCAGATCGCCGTGCCAGAAGCCGCCGAGGGCGTCGGCCACGGCCTGCTGCTCGGCCGGCGTCAACCGGCCGCCGAACTCGCGCTCGATGACGCGCATGTGCTCGACGAACGCCTTGTCGTGTCGCCGCCGCCCTTCGGGCGTCAGGGCGACGCGGACTCCGCGCCGGTCGCCGAGGACCGGCTCTCGGCGCACGAGACCGGCCGCCTCGATACGATCCACGAGCCGGGTCAGGCCGCTCCGCGTGAAGAGCGAGCGCTCCTCGAGTTCCTGCATCCGGAGCCCGTGGTCGGAGGCGTCGTAGAGCTGGGCCAGGACGTCGAGCCATGCCATCGGGAAGCCCTCGCGCTCGACGAGATCGCGCTCAGCGATACGCAGCACCTTGGCGCTCGCAAACAGCACGCCGCGCCACGCATCGGCCCAAGTGGTCGCGGGTCGGGTGGGGTCCTTGGCCTGTTCCATGGGCGGAGTATACCAGATCAGTCTCTGGTACGACAATAACTGTCGGCGCACTGATTGACATTGCAGTAGTTGCCTGTACACTCGTATGCAGGACCGACGGTGAGACATACCCACCGTGGCCCTCGACGACAGGGAGCCACCACCATGACCACGCTCTTCGTGCGACACGAGGCTGCCGATTACGCGGCATGGCGCCAGGCCTACGACGCGTTCCAGCCGAAGGCGAGGACGCTCGGCGTCCAGGCCGACACGGTCTACCAGGCCGCCGACAACCCCAACGAGATCACCGTGACCCACGACTTCGCGACCCTGGAGGCGGCCCAGGCCTTCGCCGGGAGCCCCGAGCTGCGAAGCGCGATGCACGACGCCGGCGTCGTCGGCGCACCCACGATCTGGTTCGCCCAGCGCGCCTGATCCGTGCTCGCTCGGAGCCGCCTGCCCGCCCCGGCCAGCAGGCGGCTTCGCGGCCCGTACCACCCGCCGACTCGGTGCCGCCCTGGTCCAGGATCAGGGGCCCGAGCCCGTCCGACCAAGGAGACTCGAACCACGGCAACCACCGGCAAGGTCCTCGTCACGGGAGCGACCGGCAACACCGGCCCGGGACTCGTCTCCGCGCTATTCGCGGCGGGTGTCGACGTGCGCGTGCTCGTGCGCGACGAGGCGAAGGCACGACCGCTGCAAGCCAACTGACGGCGTCATCTACTGGGACATGAAGGATGGCCGGCTCGGCATGATCGACGTCCGCGACATCGTCGACGTCGCCGTGTCCGTGCTGACCGAGGACGGTCACGAAGGCCAGAGGTACGTCCTGACGGGCCCCGCGGCATCTCGTTCCACGAAGTGGCGGCCACGTTCTCCGCCGTCCTCGGCAGGGATATCACCTACGTCCCGGTGCCGGGCGAAGCCGCGCTGCAGTCGATGACAGGGATGGGGTTCCCGGAATGGGTCTCGCGCGGGTTCATCGAGTTGTCGGAAGGCTTCAGCGAAGGGTTCGCCAGCCAGATCACGGGCAACGTGGCAACGCTGACGGGCCACCCCGCCCGGTCGTTCGAGCAGTTCGCCCGCGACTTCGCGGACGTCTTCCAGAGCGCAGCGGTCGCCTGACGTCGTGTGGCAGGTTCGGTCCGACATTCGCCGACCCTGTGCGGACCGTCCGGTCCCGGCAGGGTTCGCGAGGGTCATCGTGAAGCTGACGGAGACGCCCCGATGAGCGACGAAATGAGCTCGGCCTGAGTCCAAGCGCTCGCCGCAGCGACGCGGCCTTTCATGCGGTTCTTCTCGGAGCCCGCCTACGAGCGGATCACGATGGCTGCGCCCGAGATCGTCGGTGTTCGGCCTACCGCGGCGGCTTACGCCCACGGACTCGCCTTGGGACTGCCCGAGGCTGTCAATGGCGCGCCCGACAGGTGTTGGGCGCGCGTTAGCAACCTACGAGATCCCGATCCAGGGCCGGGACGAGTGGCTGGCTGCGGCGAGGCGGCTCGCGTGAGGGAACGGGCTCCGGCTCGCGCGACTGACCGGGAGGTCAGCGTGGTCGCGGCCGTCGTCGCTGCCGGATCGGAAAAGGCGGCCGCCCACCGCCTCGGCCTGTCGCACTCGACCGTGAAGCATCACCTGGCGAATGCCCGGTCGAAGGTTGGGGTGACCACGACGGCGCAGCTCGTCTGGATCCTGGCCCCGCGTCTGCCCGAGCCCGAGGACTCGAGCTCAACGGACGAACAGCGGACTTCGCGAAGGGATCGTCCTGTGCCGGTCCGCCCCGCGCGCATCGTGCCCATAGCTCCGGTCGTGGAGGCGCTTGCCCCGTCACGTGAGGTCACGCTGAGCGAAGAGTCCGCCGACGCCCTTCATCCACACGGTGGTCCCGAACGTCCGATTCGAGCGACGGTGAGTTCTGCGGATTGACACCGGTTCGGTCCACTGCACAATCGACTGCGTGATCAAAATGGAGGAGTGCCGATGCTGAGCGAGGCGGTTCGTGATCTCCGCGGGCGGACGCGCGGCGAAGTTATGGAGCCGGGCGACGGAGGGTACGAGGCGGCTCGAGCGGCGTACAACGCGATGGCGACCGGACGTCCGGTGTCAATTCTCCGGCCCGCCGACCTGCCCGACATCATCGCTGCGGTGCGTTGGGCAGGGGAGTCGGGTCTCGCGATCGGCGTTCGGGGCGGCGGCCACAGCGTCGCGGGCCACTCCTCTCCGAACGGAGCGCTCCTCATCGACCTGTCGCGGTGGCGCGGAGCGACGGTCGACCCGGCTGCGAAAACGGCGGACGCGCTCGCGGGGTCCCGGTTGATGGACCTCGACGCGGCAACCTTCGCCCACGGCTTGGCTGCGCCGTCCGGGACCTTCATCGACACCGGGATCGGTGGTTTGACCCTGACCGGCGGGATCAGCTGGCTCCTGTCGTCGGAGGGGTTCGCGTGCGACGCGCTGATCGGCGCCCAGCTCGTGACGGCGGACGGGGACGTGCTCGAGGTCGACGAGGAGCGCGAGCCCGAGGTGCTGTGGGGCCTTCGCGGCGGCGGCGGCAACTTCGGCATCGTCACGCATCTGCGGTATGCGCTGACGCCGGTGCCAGCGATGTTCGGCGGTCGCCTCCGGTTCCGTGGCCCCGCCCTCCGCGAGGCGATCCTTCGGACGTTCGAGGTCGAGGCGTCGGCGCCCGACGAACTCGTCCTCGCGATCGTCGCGTGGCGCGCCGAGGACGGCTCGCCCGGCATCTCGGTGAACGTCGGATGGCGCGGCGATCCGGAGGGCGGAGCCGCGGCGATCCGTGCCCTCGCAGGCCATCCCGCCTGCTATGAAACCGACCTCAAGGCGATGAGCTGGCTCCAGCAGCAGTCCCTGTACCAGCCGATCCCGTTCGGGCTCCGGCAGTACTGGAAGGGCCATCTCGTCGGGCGCCTGGACGAGACCCTCGCCGACGCCCTGATCGCGTCTGCATCCGAGGAGACGAACGAGTCATTCGCGCTCGTCGAGCTCATCCACGGCCGGGCGCATCGGATCCCGGAGTCGTCGGCTGCGTTCGGCGGCCGGGCCGCTGTGGCAAACGTGACCGCGCTCGCGATCTGGAGCGACCCGGCGGACGACGAGGCGGAGATCGCCTGGGCACGCCGGTTCGCCGATCGTGTCTCGCCGCTCTCGCTCCGAGGCGGCGGCTACCTCAACTACCCCGAGCTCGACCAGACGGCGGCGCGGGTGGCGGCGGCATACCCGCCGGACTCGTGGGCTCGACTTCAGCAGCTCAAGCGGCGCCTCGATCCCGCGAACCGTTTCCGCTTCAACGCGAACATCCCGCCCGCGGATGTCTGATCTGTCCCTTGGGTTGTCCCAGCGGCCGGGTTCACGTGACATTCTTGAAAGCTGACTGAGCGCGCGAGTCCTTGCCCGGCCTACCACCTCTGCCCTTCGCACTCGACCGTGAAGCACCACCTGGCGAAGGCACGGTCCAAGGTCGGGGCGACGACCACGGCGCAGCTGGTGTGGATCCTTGGCGCGCGGCTGCCTGATGCCGAAGGTGAAGCGCAGGGCGTCGAACATTCATCCCGGGCGGCTGATGACCCCGTCCGATAGACGTGCACGGTTGACTCGGTGCCAGCTGACGGAGAGGATTGCGTTTGCTTCAAGGAGAGAGGGATCGGTGCGCCCAGGAGGTTCGATGAACGAGATCGACGAGCGGGTCAGCCGCCACTACGGATGGTCCGGGCTGATGGAGACCATCGAGGCGGAGATCCGCCGGAACGGGATCGATCCGACGCGAGTCACGGTCGATGAACTGGCACCGGTCGACAACTACCATTGGCACCGACTGGCCGGCACCCTGGCGTTGGCGCGCGCGGCCGCGATCAGCGCCGAAGACAGCGTGCTCGACGTCGGGGGTGGCATCGGCGGCCCGGCCCGCCAGCTCGCGCATCGGACTGGCTGCCGCGTTACGGTCCTGGACCTGACCGCAGAGTACTGCGCCGTGGGTGAGACGCTGACTGCCTGGACGAACCTCGCGGACAAGGTCTCGTTCGTCTGCGGGAACGCGCTCGCCATGCCCTTTCCTGATGGCAGCTTCGACGTCGCGTGGACGCAGCACGCATCGATGAACATCGACGACAAGGCAGGCCTCTACCGGGAGATGGCCCGGGTCGTCCGAGTCGGCGGCCGGCTGGCGTTCTTCGACGTCCTCGCAGGGCCCAACCAGCCGATTCACTTCCCGGTTCCGTGGGCGTCCGACGCGTCCTTCAACTTCCTCCTGGCGCCCGACGAGACCCGCGCCCTGATCGCCCAGTCCGGCTTCCGCGAGATCGCATGGATGGTCGGCGACGACCTTGAGGCGGAGCTCGATCGCCCGGACTCGCAGACCGGCAAAGGGTCCTCGCATCCAGCGCTCAACCCCGGCCTCCTGAACGGACCGAGCGGTCCGCAGATGGGCGCGAATGTCGCGCGCAACAGCGCCGAAGGGCGAATCCTCGCCGTGCTTGGCGTGTACGAGCGCATCTGACGGGGCGCTTCCGCGGGTCCTCACCGGATCGTGCGGGCGACACAGCGACAGCGTATTCGCCCACCGCCTGGGCCTGTCTAACTCGACCGTCAGGCACCACCTGGCGAGCGCCCGGTCCAAGATGCGTGCGCCAACGACCAAGCAGCTCGTGTGGATCTGGCTCCGCTGCTCCCGGAGCCTGAGGAGGAGATGGATCGGGGCGTCTTCGCCGCCGGGCGCCACGGGGCGCCGGAGGGGCGCCTTGGCCCAGGCCTTGGCCGATCCCACCCACCGAGCTCGAGGCGGCCCGGGCTGGGCGGCCGGCGCCCATGCGGGTGGCGACGTGGGCTACTCGTCGGAGGCCCGCTCGAGCTCGTCAAGCGCCAGCTGATCGGCCGGCTCGCCGCGGGCCGTCCTCGAGGGGCGGCTCTCGCCCGCCGGCATCTTCGGTCCGCGGCCGTACCGGATTCCGGGTCCGCCGCGGCCCTGGTCCAGCTTGACGATCACCCCCCGCTGCTGCAGTGCCCGCAGCAGATCCCTGGCCCCCGCGACGTCGACGTCGAACATGCGCCGCAGCGTCTGGTTGGTGACGTGGCCGTACTCGCGGATGTGATCGGCGACCTTGCGGTCGGTCTCATCGGCCCGGCGCACGTGATAGCGCACCGCCCTGCCCAGGCTGGCCAGCGTAGAGCCGGTGAGGACGTACGTAGGGAGCGCCCGAGCTGCCGTCCGGGCAGTCGGCGCGACGAGCCGCGCCAGGGCCAGCCGCTCGAGCACGCCCTGCGCCTCGCTCGTCGACCGCTGGGCGATCGCGGCGAGCCGGGCGGCGTCGATGTTGCGCGCGTCGCGGAGATGCGACAGTGCCAGGAGGACGTCAACGTCACCCCCGAGCTCCGGCGCGAGCTCAGCGACGAACCGCGCGAACGCGTCGTTGCCGGTCCCGCCCTGGACGAGGACGCGTACCTGGTATCCGTCGTCGCCGAAGGTGGGCGGGACCTTCCCGGTGCGGAGCAGCTCCCGGTACGCGCGGTCGATCCCCTGGCCCGTCCGCTCCGCGACCTGCAGCGCCGTGACCGTCTCGAGCAGGAGCCGGTTCCGTGGCGTGGACGGGTGAGTGAGGATGTTCTCGGGGGTGACCCCGAAGACAAGGCCCCCCGGGCTGGTGACAGCCAGCGAGTCGGGCGAGTGCTCCACGTCGACCGCGCCCGCGAGCTCGTAGTCGCGGTGGACGAGCGCGTTGACCACGAGCTCGCGGACGGCGTCTGCCGGGTAGTCATGGATCTGGATCTGGACGCCGCCCGACGCGCTAAGTGGGTGCACCCGGCTGCGGACGGCGACCGCGTCGAGGAGGGACTCGACGGCGGCGAGCAGGGACCGCGTGGATCGGATGCGGGCGGTCGACTCGCTGCCCGGGCTCGCCCGGTACTGGTAGGAGAACCCGTGGTTGGGGATGGCCGCGGCGATCGTCTCGGCGTCACCGAGGACCAGCAGTCCTGCCCGCGTCAGCTTGCCGTGGGACGTGAGCAGGCGCAGGTCCCGGGCGAGCTTGCGCTCGTCAGCCCTGGCGAGGTCTTCCCGGCCGGCCAGCAGGAGCAGCCTGCGGATGCGGGCGACCTCGTCGGCGGATACGGCCTCCATCCCGAGGTCTGTCGCCTCGGCCGACCAGTCCGACAGGCCGCGGGCGGCCATCGCCTGCCGCTGCTCCTCGGGCGGGAAGGGCCGGCACTCGCTCCCCACGCGCCGGGTCGCGGTGCCCGCGGCGTTGGCGTAGAAGACCGCCCCCTTCGGGACGGTGATCACGACCAGACGGGCGGTGCCCTCGAGGACCTCCGCGACCGGCACCGAGAGCGACGGCCGGGTGCGGTCGAAGATCCCCTTCCGAATCACGTCGGCGGTCAGGCGGGTCGAGACGCCCCGAAACGCCGCGGGGCCGCCGACGGCGTCGACCACCCCGACCACGATCGTCCCGCCCTCGGCGTTCGCAAGGCACACGACGGCGTCGGCGAGCATCTCGAGCGACCGGCGCGGGTCCGCGGACTCCTCCTGCTTGAACTCGAGCTGCTCGGATTCGAGGTCGCGGGGCACCGCGCCGTCGCGGATCAGGTCGAGTGTCTCCAATAGGCTGGCCACGGGCGCAGTCTGCGGGCTAACTGAGAAACCGTCAAGGCGCGACGAGCTCTCAGTTATCCGCAGTTCTTGGGGTTTGCACCAGTGGGGTGATGCATGAGTGCTGACGCCGTCGAGGCTCGGACGGCGATGAGCGGCGTCACCCTGACTGGCTGGCTGCTCGTAGTCGGGCCCGCCCTTTTCCTCGTTGGCGCGGGTGCGTATTTCTGGACCGTGATGCGGGTGCCGCCCGACCAGTACCTCGCCTCGATCCACGGCCGGCCCGGCCTCTGGCGGTTCGCGAACCTCTGCCTCCTCGCGGGGACCGTCGTCACGACCGCCGGGCTCGACATCGTGCCAGCGCAGGTTGCCGACTCGGGGACCGCCCTGCTGGCGGCCGCCGGGGCCGTCAGCTTCAGCGTTGCGGCGGTGCTCTGGGCCACGTCGCTCGTCCATCGCCTGGCGGTGGTCCCGACGGTTGCCAGCCGGTTCGCGGCGATGGGCATCGTTGACCCGGCGGCCGAGATCGCCGACCGGTGGGCAGGCGGCCTGTATGGCGCCTTCGTCGTCCTCGGAGCAGCTGGTCTCATCGCTGTCGGCCTCGCCCTCGCGGTCGATGGGCCAGTCTCGTCGCTTGTTGGAGCCGGAACGAGCGTGTTCGCTCTGCTCGTCTTGGGGGGTTTCGTGATCGCAGGCGACGTACCGCCCTTGACGCTCTTCCTCCCTCCCCTCGCGATTGGGCTGGCGCTGCTCTTCGGTCTCCACTAAAGCCGAGGCGTGGATCCTGGCCGCAGTGATGGGCAGACCGTCCCCAACACTATGGAACGATCGTGTAGAGGCGCCCCGGGTTGACCGCCCCGCCACGTTGGGCGTGCGGGTACCCACTCGAGAATCACGCTGATTCCGATCGAAGGAGCCAACAATTGGAGTTGGGCTGGACGAGGTGGCGTGCCTTGTTACGGAAGCGCCTGGAGGAAGGCAGCCGCGTGCGTCTCGTCGCCTGCGTGCACGACAAACACGACGTCGCCGCGTCCGTAGATCCACTCCGTATCGTTGACGCCCGTTCCCACCGACACGATGGTCACGCTCTTGCCGCCGACGGTTGCCTGCCGCGTCGTCGCACCACCGCCCAAATCCGATTGCTCGACGGCCACGATGCCCGCGAGCAGCGTTGCCGTATCGGCGCCTTTGACCTTGAACGCGAAGATCCCGCCTCCGAGCGCGTTGCCTGGATCGAGGGCAGCCGCAAAGCTTCCGTCCGCTTCGGTCTTGCCGATCCCCTGGAGGAAGGCGTCGATCGATGCCCGGTCGCCACCGGCGTCCAGGACCTCGGACAGCGTGAGGCTGTAGTGCTGCAATGTGGTCCCGGATACCTCCGCTGGAAGCTGGCCCTCGAGTGCCGGATCGGCGTGACTCGAGAAGATCGCGGGCAGAGATGGCAGGCCCGCGGGCGATGACGCATCGGCTGTCGCCGATGGTGATGCCGCTGCCGGCGCACTCGGCACCTCCATCGAGGTGCCGGCCGTCGTCGACGAAGGTGCGGTCGCAGCGGAACCGGAGGCCAGTGGGTTCGGGGCCCCCCCGCCACAACCAAGGATCGCAACCATGATCGCGCCAAGCGCGACTCGTCCGAGTACTTGCTTCATGACTGAACTCCTGAAGGTAGATTGGCAGGTTGTCTCCGCTTGGCGCGTCCGACACGCGCGGAGGCGGACGTGGAAGCGCCTGAAGAGGTAGTCAATGCAGTGCGCCGACCTTGAGCGCGACCAGCGAGCCGTGGCGCACCTCGGCACCCGCGTAGGCGGTCTGGCAGAGGAACTCGATCGTTCCCCCGCTAGGCATCGACGCCTGACCGACGATCGAGATCGTGGAGTTGTGCAGCCAACCGTCTTCGGTCAGGGCGTCATTCTCAGCGACGATCGTTCCCGCCGCCCGGATGAAGCACTGGAAGAAGGCGTCGCGATCCAGGTTCTGGGCCATCCCGGTCGCGAAGATCGCATAGTTCCCGGCCGGTACGACTTCGGAACGGACGACGTTCGTATTGAGCTGACCCAAGAGGATCGGCACGTTGGCGGCACCGTACGAACCATACGAATCGGTCACGCCACCGGCCGGCCCCGCCGGCCCCGCTGCACCGTTCGTGCCGTCGATCCCGTTCGTGCCGTCGATCCCGTTCGTGCCGTCGATCCCGTTCGCGCCCGGGTCGCCCATCGGCCCCTGGAGACCTTGCGGACCGATCGGACCTTGCGCATTGCTGAAGGTGACCTGACCATCACCCTTCGCGCAGGCCGTGGTCGGCGCGGATCCGATCGCGACGTTGTAGAGGGTGCCCTTCGCGGTCGTCTTCGTCGCAAGGCATCCGGTGAACGGGCCGGGGTCCGATGTTACGACGGCGGCGACCACCGCGGTCGTCGCGACGGTAAGGGTCAGAGCGAGCCCGAGAGCGAAGATACGGCGCGGTCCGAACCGCTGCCAGGGACGAAGTCGGGACATCAGCGTTCCTCCGATCGGCGGGATCGCGACGCGAGGTTCGGGTCACCGTCCGCCATACCGAAGCTAGGTCGCGTCACCCGGGGCGGCATCGGGCGATTCCCTACAAGTTGGTGGCCGGTTCCGCCGCTCAGCCTGTCCCGTCACACGTTGTGGCAGCTCATCCCTTGCAGACCGGCACGTCGGGGGCCGAGCGGACCGCGTGCACAAGCGTCTGGGTCACGCTCGAATACTCCGAGTCGAGTTTGGCCTCGCTCACGCCGAGCTTCCGGAAGAACTTCTCGATGAGCCCCTTGCCGCTCGATGAGATCGTGTACCCCAGGCCACCTGCGGCGACGACATCGAGCGACGCGATCCGGCATTTCACGATGCCGAGATCCGAACCGACGGTCAGACCCGTCGATACCGTCATCGCCGCGAACGGTCCAGCCGTGAACAACGGGACGCCGATGCCGCCCAGCACCTTCAGCTGGTAGGCGACGACGATCCCGTTGACCCCGACCGAGATCCCACTGAGGGAATCGATGAGCGGCTGCGTTTCGGTGACCTTCGGCGTGAGCAGGGTCAGGGAGCCACCCTTGTAATCGAACCCGATCGGTCCATCGACCGCGAAGACGCCGGTTGCACTGATCGTGCTGTTCTTGGCACTGAAGGCGGTCTCCACGATGAACTTCTGGCGGATGCTCAGATTGATGGGGATCGGCGCGGCGATCGGGATGTTGAATTCGAACGGGACCTCCGCGCGCGCCTTGAAGTTGCCTGCCAGGCCCGTCGTGCTGCTGCCGTCGAGCTTGACGGTCAGTTGCTCGAGCCCATCGATGCGCATCCGCGCGCTGCTGATCCGGCCGGCGGCGATGTCCAGGGCAACGTCGTAGACCGGGTTCTGGAGGACAGCGCCGAAGTCAACACCGATCGTCACGCCATTCTTCTGGTAGCCCGCCTTGAGGCCGAGCCTCCCTCCGTCGGCAGACGAGCGGGAGAGTTCGACATTGAATGGCCCGAGGCTCATCTCCGAGGTGCTGCCGGTCGTCGTCGGCGGTAGCGTGGGCTCGCCGACGTCGTTACGCGGCCCATCAACGGTCGTCGGATCCGCGATGCGCGCCAGGGCGAGTGTCGCGCTGCCGTCCACGCGGCCTTGGGTCGGCGTCTCGGCGTAGTCCAGTGCGGTGGGCTCACCGGGCACCGCAAGCCCCGTCAGCGAGTCGAGCGGGATCTCCGCGCTGACCTCAATACGACCCTCCGTGATGACGTCCGTCAGGTCGACCGGACCCAATGTCACGGTCAGCTCGTCGCCTTCCCTCACGATCGCGAGAACGCGGCCGACGGCGCGGCTCGTCAGGAACATGATCCGGTCGAGCTGGAGTTCCGACGCGTGTCCCGCGTTGGCATCGATCGTCCACTTGATGCCATCGGAGCTCACCGACCGGACGGCCCGTGCGCCGCCGTCCACGATGACCACGTCAGGCTGATAGGTGATCGACCCGTCGGTGGTGGGCGGTAGGCCGTACGCCGATGTGACGTCTGCGATGCCGGGCGACGCCGCGCCAGATGTGACCGCAAACGTCGCTCCGCCGGGCGTGACGGTCGAGGTTGATCCGGTCGTCGCCGACCCACCAGGTGGCGGGCTCGGGGCCAGCGGCGACGACCCGCCGCACGCAGCAGTCATCAGCACGACGAGCACGACGGCAACGAACGTTCTCACGAGGCTATCTCCTTCGGATGGATCCCGATAACAGTCCAATGAGCCATGGGCTCACTCACGGCGGGTCCACTGCGCGAGCACGCGGCTCTCGCTGGTGTCCTCGCTGGCGTAGACGAGCCAGAGCTTCACGAGCGCCGACGGGGCACTGAGGATCGGTCCGCCGTCGAAGTAGTCGAGCCTCCGGTCACCCCACGCCGAGCCGATCGTTGCGCCGCTGGCGAGGCGTGTGGGCGACTGCCCATCGAGCGGGTGGCGCCAGAGCTCCTGCACAGACCCCTGGGCGCCGAAGCGCTGCACATAGAGCGCCCGCTCATCGGCGGCGACGAGTGAGCCCTCGATCTGGATAGTGCGATCGGCCACTCCGCCGGTGGAGTAGAACGAGGCTGCCGCTACCTCCTGCACCCAGATGCCATCGCCAGCGACCAGTGTTCGAGAGCCGGGCGTGCGGACCGAAGTGAATCGATCCTGTCCGACACGGAGGCGTAGCTCGCTGTATCCAGCGTCCGAGTCGAAGCCGAAGAACACCGCTGTGTCGGTCGCCCGCAGATCAGTCGCCCGATCCGGGACCACGGTCGACGGCAGGTCGACGGAGCCCGAGACCTTGTTCGTCGCAGGATCGATCCAGCGCACCTTGGCGCCAGGATCACCCGCCCGGAGCCCGGCAGTGTCCTGGTACCACAGCGCGTTTGCCGTCGCCGCGAGCTCCGTGTAAAAAGTCGTGCACGCGGTCGCGATCGTCGCCTCGACGACGAGCGTCGCTGGCTGGAGGCGGGTGACCGAGCACGCGGGTCCGCCGGCGAACTCACCCACCCACACGGCGCCCGCGGTCAGCGCGACCTGTCCCCCGCCCTGTGCCTCCACGCGGGCCGTGATCCGCCCGGTCTTCGGGTCGGCCGCGACCACCTCGAAGGTGCCCTGGGCCAGCTGCACGGAGAGATAGAGCGTCCCGTCCGGCCCCATGGCCGAGCCAAGCAACCTGGCGACGCTCGGCAGGACCTCGACGATGCCCTCCGATAGGGGGCCCACCGGCAGTGGCGTCGCTGAGGCGGCCGGTTGCGGACCGACCGGGTCGTCCGGCTGGCCAAAGGCTTCCGTTCCGGTGCGAAAGAACTGATCCGTCAGGTCGTAGCCAGCAACGTAGCCGAGGTCGCCGGTGATCGCGACGTCGAAGACGCATTCCTCGTGCAACCCCGGGTCGGCGACCGTGGAGCACGCCGTCTCGCCGGCCACTCGGACGCCCGGGTCCAGCCGATCGATGGTCACGATGTCGTCAGGAGACGGGAACTCAGGTTTGGCGAAGGTCGCGCTCGACGTCCCCTGCTCATAGTCGAACAGGCTCGTGCTGTCGGTCACCTGCCATCCGTCGGCGAACGGGCCGTACAGGAACGGCACCCGATCGCCGTCGACCGGCAGGACGGTGCCGTCGGGCAGAGCGGGCAGACTTGCGCCGTCGGGCACAGGCCCGAGGATCCCCACGGCGGCGCGGCGCATCGCGTCGGATGGAGCGATCTGGAGGTTGATCCGGCCGAAAGCCATCGCGTAGATCACGGTCCCGTCGGGAAGGCCGACCTCGACACCCGATCGTCGGATCGAGAGACGCAGGCCCCCACCCAGGTCGGTCGGTCCCGAGGCGTCGACCGGCTGACCGTCGAGCCGGACCGTCGTGCCGGCCTTTGTCGCGTAGACGCCGATCCGGTGGTCTCCCGAGCGCACGACGATGGCGGTGTTCATGGCAACACCCCGACCGACCGAGACGGGCTCCTGCCGTGCCTGGATCTCGGTCAAGCCATCCTGTGAACGGAGGAGCGTGAACTCGCCCGCGGCCTGGAAGTCGTACCTGACGCCGTTGACCGTGCGCAGATGCGGATCGCCGTTGCTGCCGGCGCAACCCGCGGCGCACGGCTGCGGCGGCGAGGGGCTCGGGCTCGGCTCGAGCGCCTCGTGCCATGAGACATCGACCTGTTCCCAGGCACGGGGGACAAGCAGCGAGTCGAGCTGAGGCTTGACTCGGTCGTAGACGGCCCGGCTGTTGGGGGCGAGGATCCCGGTGCCGCCGATGAGCTGTTCGACGAGGGCCTTCAGCGAGGTCACGTCCTGCCGCTCGATGAAGGCCCAGACGACCACCAACTCCCGCTCTTCGGTGCCCTCGTCGTGCATCTTCGTGGTTTCATCCAGGGTCGTGTATTCGACGCCGGCGGCACCATTCTCGTCGAGCTCGTCGTCGATATCGTCGATCGGGATCTCTTCGGCGTGGCCCTCGAGGCGGGGCATGATCCAGGTCACCGGGCTGCCGTCCACGTCAGTCTCCGCAAGCTGGGCGCTGGCTAGCTCTGCGCAGCCGTTGACCTCGTCGGCGAAGGTCCCGTCGCCTGCATCGACTCCGATCCGGACCGAGTTGGGCGGCACCCCGGTGAGCTGGCCCTCGTCACCGACGAGGTAGTGGACCGCGCCCGGGCTAGTGACCATCTCGACGACCCATGGGCGGGAGATGCTCGTCGCGTAGACGAGCATGGCGGTCGCGGCGACGGCGTTGCGCAGCTTGACGGGGTCGCTCTCCAACAGAGCGTATCGGTCGATGGCGCCCTCGAGCCAGGCGGGAGCAAGGGCCTGGGTCGGGTCGAGCATGCCTTCGAGGACCCCGCTCAAGTAGGCGCCGACCTCATCACAGAAACCGATCGGCGCCGCGGCGACCTGACCGACCGCCGCCAACTTGGGGGTTCCCGTCGCAGTGGCCGGATCCGGCAGCGTGTCCGCGAGGAACAACGCAACGGCGAGGCCGGGAAAGCGCATCGCCGGCGGGTCGGTCGACGTCATCTCACCGAGGAGCTTCGAGCCCGCGGCGGCGGCCAGCGTGCCGGCGCCCTCCGCCCAGGCTGCGATGAGATACGAGGCCGGCAGTCCGCCGTTTGCCACCGCCACCTCGTCCAGTTCGGAGCCGCGCAGACCGCCGCCGCGCGCATCCAGGGCCAGGTTGCGAACCTGGAATCGAAGCAATGCGACCCGGCTCTGGCCGGTCGGCGTCAGGAGCGGCGCATCCGCGGGCCTGACACGGACCGCGACGCCGGCCGATGCCAGCGTCTGGACTGCCGCCGTGACGTCGGCCGATCCGAACGGGGCAGCCGAGGCTCCAGGGCTGGCCGTCGGTGGCGTGCTCGAACACGCCGCGACGATCGCAGCAGTCAAGAGCCCCGCGATCAGCGACCGGACCGGTCGTGCGTGGAACGAGGGCTGGGAGTCGGTCATCGGGGTGCCCGTCTTTTGACGGTGCGAGCCCGTGATGGCGTGACAGGGACCCCCTCCGAGATCCGGTCGTATGGCTGATCGGTCCGCTCGCCCACGGCGGCGACGTCGTCGGGTGACGCCGACACGAACAGCGAGAAGACCGTCTCGTCGCTCGGAACGAGGAGGGATCCGATGAGCGTCACCAAACGACCCTCCTTTGACAGCTCCACGGTCGCGACTCGTGCGGCTTCGGATTCGCGGCGAGCGATCGCCTGGGAGGTGCCCGCGCGGTAGCGCTCGGCGAGGAAGGTCCGGAACGACGTGCGCGGAGCCGGTAAGCGGTCAGGTGTCATCTCGACACGATGTGGGCCGCGCGTCCGGACAGCATCCGGTGATTCCCTACAACGCGGGGTCGTCTGACTCCACGGAGGTGGCGTTGCCAGTTGCCAGGCGCCGCCCGAGTTCCGCTCTTGATCGGACGCCAAGCTTGGCGTACGCGCGGGCCAGGTGCGCCTCGACTGTCTTGGGACTCAGGACTAGCCGGTCCGCGACCGCCCGGTTCGTCAGGCCGCCGGCGATGAGCTCGACGACCCGCGCTTCAGCGGATGTGAGCTCGTCGCCAGCCCCGCGCCGGCGCCCGAGCCGGTCGCTCTCCTGCCGCGCCTGGGCGGACCAGGCCGGGGCCGGCAGTGAGTCGAACAGGGCCACGGCCCGGTCGAGTCTTTCCCCGGCGCTCCGACGATGGCCCAACTGTCGTTCGAGGCGGCCGAGAACAAGAAGGGATCGGCCCAAGGCGAATGCGTCGGCATCCGACGCCGTGGCGGACTCAAGAGTCTCGGCGAGCTCGGCAGCTGCCCCAACGGAGTCTCCGCGAGCCAGTCGAACCAGCGCCCGTGAACGTGGCAGCCCGTCCGCGATCCATGGGCGGGGCACGATCTCGTGTCGCCGTTCCAGTCGGCCGAGCAGCGCCGCCGCGCGATCTGCCGCGCCGATCCCGACGAGGGCCTCGATGTGATCGGGCTCGGTGCGGTGGCGGAGCGGTTCGCGTACGCCGCGGGCCTCGAGAATGAGCGCCATCCGGTCGAACGCCTCCGCCGCGGATGCAGACTCACCCCCGGCCAGCTGGGCCGTGCCCAGCACGTCCAGGTACATCGCCTCCAGCTCCGGGTCCACATCGCGGCAGCCTGCGGCCCCCGCCGCCGCCTCGGCGATCGCTCGGTCCAGTCGGCCGAGGTGCGCATCCACGAGGGCACGGACCCGGTGCGATGGGTCAGGCGCGACCTGACCCATCTGTTCGGCAGCGTCGACGCTGCGGTCGGCCGCCGCGTCCGCCGCCGACCAGTTGCCGGCATAGAGCTCGAGCTCCGCGACGTGGACGTAGAGGTCGGCGTCGGACGATTCGTCGCCCGAGTCGCGCGCCCACTTGAGGTGCCTCTCGAGCCGCGCTCGTGCGCGGTCGTGCTGGTCGATGTACATCCACCAGAGCGCGGGAACCGTGCTTGCTTCCCAGGAGGGGATATCGGGCTCGATCGCAAGCGCCGACTCGAACGCCTGCAGATCCGGGGGCGACCCGGCTTGCAGGTCAGCGAAGAAGAGCCCGAACAGAGCGAAGGCGCGTCCAGACGGATCGATCGCGGGGTCGATGAGCGCTACGGCCGCCCGACCGTGCGCCCGACTGGCCTCGACATCAGTTTCGAACAGAGCCATCCGGCTATGGATACGGCCGCGGAGCGTCGCGTCATCTGCGGCGTCCGCCAGTGCCTCCTCCAGCGTCGCGATCGCCTGTTCCAGGTGGAGGTACCAGTGGACCGTGCCGAGGAGCAGGAGCGCGTCGGCACGTTGGCGCCCGGGCGGGATCCAGGCGCGCGCCCGTTCGAGCACGTCCCCAGAGCCCGCGAGGTCACCGGCCTCCATTCGGGCCTCCGCCTCCAGGACGGCCCTGCGTCCTCGTGCAACGAGGTCAGTGGTCGGAGTCAGGGCCCCGGCCCGAGCG
The DNA here is from genome assembly GCA_051306295.1 of Candidatus Limnocylindrales bacterium. GTDB lineage: Bacteria > Chloroflexota > Limnocylindria > Limnocylindrales > CSP1-4 > SPCO01. The sequence continues at coordinate 38,980 of JBPPMZ010000125.1, read as the reverse complement.
AGCAACCCGGCCCCGACATCAGGTGCTCCCCGGTGATACGTCTGGAGACCTGCGACTTCGAGCTGATCCGCAAGGTCCGCGTCCGGATCGGTCGCGGCCAGTGCGAGGTGGTAGGCGCGCTCCTCCTCGCCGGCCACGACCATCCCGAGGCGCCGATGCACGGCACGCCGAGTCGCGGTGGTTGCGGTGGCCTGGACGACCGATGCGAACAGTGGGTGACTGAATCGCACCCGGCCCTCGTCGATCGCGACGATGCCCGCCGACTCGGCTTCCGCAAGCCCATCGCCTGCCGCCGCCTGGTCGTGCGAGGCCGCGGCGATCAGCGCGGTAGTCGGATGCGACAATGCGGCCGCAAGGAGCACCGCCGCCCGGCCCTGGGAGCTAAGTCGCGCAAGCCGGGCGTCCAGCAGGTCGCGCAACCGATCGGGGACAGGCAGGTCCTGGCCGGGACCCAGCTCGCCGGCGCCGGACTCGAGGAGCGCTCGCGCTATCTCGAGCGCCGTCATCGGGTTGCCACCTGAGGCGCGTTCGATCCGCGCCACGACGGGGCGCGCGAATCGGTGGCCGGTCCGTGATGTGAGGAGACGATGCAGCGCCCCGAAACTGATAGGGCCGAGACGGATCCGCTGCGATCGCGCCTCGAGCGTCTGATCGGCCGCTTCGAAGAGCGGGGCTTCCTCACCGGAACGTCGCGTCATGAGCACTCCGAGGCGGGCATCGGCCAGGCGGCGCAGGACGAAGGCGAGGCTACGAGCCGACGGCGGATCCAGCCACTGGGTGTCGTCGATGGCCAGGAGGGTCGGTCGATCGTCAGTTCGGCGCCGGATGACGGCCGTGAGTGCGACGCCCAGCGCGCCCTGGTCCACCGCCGCGTCGGCGTCGAACCGAAGCAGGGCCGCTCCGAGCGCCTTGCGTTGCGGTGGAGGCAGCCGATCCAACTCCTCACTCGGCAGTCCGCCCATCAGGTCGCGCAGTGCGACGAACGAGAGCGCCTGCTCGACCGCCGCCGGTGCACACAGCACGACATCCATCAAGCGCTCGTTGGCCAGCCTCACCGCAGCTCGCCAGAGCATCGACTTGCCGACGCCCGCGTCGCCTTCGATGAGCAGCCCGACCGCTCCCTGAGTGCCCGATGTCGCCGCCGCAAGAAGATCCTCGACCGCCTGAAGTTCCATCGACCGGCCGACGATGTCGGGAGAGGACGACGCCGCGAGATCGACAGGGGGCATGGCGACACGATACCCCGGGAGCGGTCGGGCTCCTCGCGACCCGATGATCGCTCCGCATGCACGTGGGAGGTGCTCAGCCTCGGCTGGACACGACGATCAGTCGCTGGTCCTCTGGTTCCGTGGCGGAGTTCCTACTGGTTGACGCAGTACACCCAACGCTGGCGAGTGCCAACGGCGGCACGGGTGATCAGCGACGAGGTCGAGAGGCTGTTCGCATTCGGGAACAAGCCAGGGATGATGTAAGGGCAGGACCTCAGCTCCGCTTGGCTACTTCAAGAACACGATAGGTCAAGTGCGCAGCCATTGGGGTGTCGATCACTCGAACCGGCAGCAGCTCGATGCGGTGGTCTGCATCGGCGAACAGTTTGGTTCCGGCGCCCAGCAGCACCGGCGCCACGTGGAGGCGGAGCTCGTCAACGACCCCTGCAGCCATGGCCTGCTACGCGATGTTGGCACCGCCGATGACACAGACGTCACCTTCTCCTGCGGCGGCTTGGGCCTGTGCGAGCGCATCGGCGAATTCGCCATCGACAAACGTAAACGTGGTCGGGCCTTTCACGAGCGCCTCGCGAGGCCGGTTGGTGACGACGAAGCACGGTCTTCCAAAGGCGCTGTTATCGCCCCAGGGCTTCTCGCCGACGTCGAACATGCGCCGGCCCATCGCGATCGCTCCGGTGCCGGTGAGCTTCTTTGCCGCGATCTCCCGGTCAACGGCCGACGGCTGACCGGAATCGCCGCCCTCGAACCATTCGAACAGTCGGTCACCGCCCTTACCCAGCGGATCCTCAAGGCTCACGTCGGTACCTGCGACGTACCCGTCCAACGACATCGTCAGTTCGACAAAGATCTTCGGCACGTTCTAAGCCCTTTCGCCTGACCGCGGCGGCCTACGCACACGGATTGGCGCTGGCGCTGCCCGAAAAGGTTGTAATGGCGCGCCCGACAGTGTCCGAGTTCAGGACATAGGCGTCAGGTGATGCGAGTCAGATGAGTCGCGACATGCGTGACAGTCGGGCCCATGTCGAAGCATCGGGTGGCCGTCCTCAAGGTCGTCTCCAAGCAGCTGTCCGTCACCGCCGCCGCGGCCGAGTACAGGATCAGCCGGCAACAGCTCACGCGTCTGGTCCGCCGCTATCGCGACGGTGGGCTGGACGCGCTGGAGCCTCGCTCCCGCCGACCGCTGACCAACCCGGGCCGGACGCCGGACGCGATCCGGGCGCGGATCGTCGCCCTGCGCACCGAGCTCACCGCCCGGGGTCTCGACGCCGGCCCGGTCACGATCGCCTGGCACCTCGGCCGCGAGGGCCACCCGGTCCCGTCGAGCTCGACCATCCGGCGGGTGCTGTACGCCGCCGGCCTCGTCGTCCCCGAGCCGCGCAAGCGCCCGCGCAGCTCGTGGCACCGGTTCGAGGCCGCGGCGCCCAACGAGTGCTGGCAGTCGGACTTCACCCACTGGCGCCTGGCCGACGGGAGCGAGGTCGAGATCCTGAGCTGGCTCGACGACCATTCGCGCTACCTGCTCTCGTGCGCGGCCTTCGGGCGGGTGTCGGGCGACGACGTCGTGGCCACGTTCACCGCTGCGGGCGACGAGCACGGCTGGCCGGCCGCCACGCTCACCGACAACGGCGCCGTCTACACGGCGCGCTTCACCGGCGGCCGCAACGGGTTCGAGTACCTGCTCGCCTACCTCGGCATCCGGCAGAAGAACGGGGCTCCCGGCCACCCCCAGACCCAGGGCAAGATCGAGCGCTTCCACCAGACCTTGAAGCGCTGGCTCCGGCGGCAGCCGGCCGCCGCCACGCTGCCCGAGCTGCAGGTCCAGCTCGATGCCTTCCGGACCGCCTACGACGAACAGCGACCGCACCGGGCGACCGGGCGGATCACCCCGGGCGAGGCGTACCGGGCGACCCCTCGGGCGCAGCCCGTCGGCCGCGCTGCCTCGGGTCACTTCCGGCTCCGCTACGACGTCACCGACAGCCGAGGCGCCATGACCCTGCGCCGGGCCGGCCGGCTGTACCACCTCAAGATCGGCGCCGCCCATGCCCGCCGGCGGGTCCTCGCCATCGTCGACGAGGTCGAGGTTACGGTCGTCGCCCTCGACACCGGCGAGGTCCTCTCGACCCACCGTATCGAGCCCGACAAGGGCTACTGGCGCAACACACGACGAGACCCCGGCCGATGGCCGGGGTCCCAAGCGACCGGATGATCACATGTGACTCGGATGTCCCGACTCATGTGACTCATATGTCGCGACTCAAGACAATGGCGCGCCCGACAGGACTCGAACCTGCGACCTTTGGGTCCGGAACCCAACGCTCTATCCACTGAGCTACAGGCGCGCGATCCGCTCGTCTCCGGCTCGTCATGGGCCGGCCCGTGCGGCCCCGCATCATAGCGCGGAGACGGTGGTAAGCCGGACTGGGCTCCGTCAGCGAGCTCTACGCCGTGAGCAACCCGACGATCGCATCAACATGGGCCTTTTCCGGGACGACGATCAGGGTGCTGACCATCCCGAACATGCCGGCCATCCCCTCGACGTGCGAAAGGATGTGGCAGTGGAACGCCCACACACCCGGCCGGTCGACGGTGACGATCACGTCCCAGCGCTCGCCGGGATTCACGCCGATCGTGTCGGCCCGGAACGCGGCGCTGCCCAGCGGGATGCCGTCGCGGGCGACGACCTCCATCGAGTACCCGTGGAGGTGCCACGGGTGCATCATCAGGCCCTCGTTCATGAATCGGATGAGGACCCGCTCGCCCGCCGCTGCCAGCACCGGCACGACCGCCGGGAACCCGTGGCCGTTGATGGTGAAGCCGCCCAGGGTGTCGTTCGAGATCCAGATGTACTCGCGGTCATAGGCGGCCTGCGGCTTCGGCGGATCGACGATGAACGCGCCGAGTAGCCCCCGGCCGACCTGGTCCGTTGCGTTGTGGTGGGAGTGGTACATCAGCGAGCCCGGATTGACCGCCGTGAATTCATAGGTGAACGAGTCGCCCGGGATGATCGGCTTCTGGGTCACGAACGGGACACCGTCCATGAAGAAGTCCTCGAATTCGACGCCGTGGAAGTGGACGCCGGTCGTTTCCTTCAGGTTGTTCTTGAAGATGGCGCGGACCTTGTCGCCCTGGTTGACTCGGATGGTCGGACCCGGCCACTGGGCGTTGTAGCCGAGGGCCTTGACCGACGGCTTCAGCTCATCGATCTGCCAATCCATCTCATCGATGGTCAGCTCGAACACCTTGACGTCCCCGTCCAGCGTCGGCGTCAGCGGGGTGAGCGCATCGTTGAGGAAGAGCTGCGGCACCTGCACGAACGAAGGCTTCTGGGTCAGGGCCGGATAGGCATCCGCGGCGCCCAGGATGTCGGCGAGCTTGGCGAACGCCGCGTCCCCGTAGATGCCCTTGAGGGCCGGCGTCAGGTTGCCGAGATATCGACGCACGACGTCGCGGGCCTCGACGTCGTGGGCACTCCAGCCGGTCGGGATGGGCCCGGATGGGGCCGCGGAGCCGGATGGGGCAGCGCTCGGAGCCATGGAGTGCCCGGGATCCGCGCTGGCAGCAGGACTCGGCGACGCCGCGCCAGGTGCGGGCGACGGGATCCCCTGGGGACCGAACGTCCAGCCAGCCTGACTCGCGACTGGCGCACAGGCGGCCACGCCGGCGGCGATCAGGCCGCCACCCGCGAGGGCCGCGCCGCGCAGGAAGCGACGGCGAGTCAGGGACGGGTCGTCGAGGAGCGGGATGGGCAGGTCGCCCGGGGGTCGTGTGTCCATGCCTCGAACCATAGCCGGAGGGGCAGGTGGCACGGATGTGACCTCCGGCCCGTTTCGCAGGGGCCGAAGCGCTCACCGGTGAGGCGGACACAAGCCGAGGCGGCCCCCGAAGGAGCCGCCTCGATGCTGTCCCGGTGAAGGAGTCCGCCGAAACGGACACTTCTGCCACGCGCCAAAGGCATCTATCACGTCGGCTGCACCGACTACCCTGACCCTACCTACCCATGACCTTGACGCTGGGGCAGCGGCTGCCTGAGCAGCACGGATATCCTACCCGTCGAGGGGCCGTTTTCCAAGGGTTTTGGCATAGCAGTCTGTGTAAATTCCTTAACCAATGCCCTTGCGACCACGTGACAAACGTCGGGTCAGTCCTCGTGGATCGTCACCTTGGTCATGGCTACCGGCGCGTCCGGAAGATCGCGGCTGTTGCGCGGTGCCGAAACGATCTTGTCCACGATGTCGAGGCCCTTGGTGACCTGGCCGAAGAGCGTGTAGTTCTTGGGCAGCTTGCCGGTCAGGTCGTCGGTGCAGATGAAGAACTGCGAGCCGTTGGTGTTCGGGCCGGAGTTGGCCATGGCCAGCGAGCCGCGCAGATAGTCGCCCTTGACCGGCTCATCGGCGAACTTGTAGCCCGGCCCGCCGGTCCCGACGCGACCTGACTCCAGCGCGGACTTCTTGCCGTACTGGCCGTCCCCGCCCTGGATGACGAAGCCCGGGATGACGCGATGGAAGATCACGTCGTCGTAGAAGCCCTTCTTGGCGAGATCGATGAAGTTCTGGGCGGCCTTTGGCGCGGACTCGTCGAACAGGTCGATCTCGATGTCGCCGATCTCGGTCGCGATGGTGGCACGGGTCATGGGCGCGGCTCCTTGCTGTGGGTTCGAAGGTTACGGGTTGCTGACGGTGACGTCGGTCATGACGACGGGCCGGCTGGGGATCTCGGCATCCGCTGCGGCGGTGATCGCATCGGCGACCTCCATCCCGCTCGTGACGGAGCCGATGATCTGGTAGGTGTTGGCCTGCCCGAGCGACCTCTGGGCTTCACCGTCGAGGACGATGAAGAACTGGGAGCCGACCGAGTTCGGGCGTGATGTCCTGGCCATCGCCACGACGCCGCGGCCATACGGCGCGATGACCGGCTCATCGGTGATGGTGTAGCCGGGCCCACCCGAGCCGACGAGGGCCGGATTGACGTTCGGCGAGCGGCCGTTCTCGCCGTCCCCGGCCTGGATGACGAAGCCCGGTACGACGCGGTGGAAGACGACCCCGTCGTACCAGCCGCACTCGGCCAGGGCGACGAAGTTGCCGGCCGCGATCGGCGACAGGTCGGCCTTGATCTCGAGCTCCATGGTGCCGAGCTCCGTGACGATGGCCACGGTCCGGGTCTCACCCGCGCCGAGAGCGGCTGGCTCGGATGTGGGGCAGCCGTTCGCATCGACACCGCCCTGGCCAGCGCCCTCGCCGCCCGCAGCACCGGCGTCCGTGCAGGCGGCGGCGACGAGGACACCGGCGAGCAGGGCAGCGAGCCCAGGGAAGGAGCGGCGGGTCATGCGGCGGCCTCCAGGGCGGCAGGGAGTTCGATGGCACCGGACAGGAGCGCCTCGCCAAGGATGACGCCCGATGCCCCGGTGTCGCGCAGGCGGCGCAGACCGTCGAGGTCGCGGACCCCGCCCGCGACGAGGATGTCGGCATCGTACGACCGAACGAGCGATCGCACCCGCTCGAGGTCGGGATCGGTGCCGCCGTGGGCGACCACGAACCGGCTCACCCCGGCCCCGACTAGTTCGCCGACCAGGGCATCCACGGTCGGTGGCGCCGAGCGGCGCCAGGGGAACGCGGCCAGGCGTTCGGGGCGCGGGTCCAGCCCGACGGCCAGCCAGTCACCGGCCACGGCCAGGCAGGCGCGCAGGTCGTCCGGGCGGTCGGCGATGGCCGTGGTCAGCACGATCCGGGTCGCGCCGGCGGCGAAGGCCAGCTGGATCGCCTCGGGCGACTCCAGGCCGCCGGCGAGCTGTAGCGGGACGGCGGAACGCGAAGCGATCGCCCCGACGACCTCCAGGTTACCCGGCGAGCCGTTGCGGGCGCCATCGAAGTCCACGAGGTGGACAAGGGTCGCGCCCTGGGCCACGAGGCGCTCGACGATGCGATCCGGTCGGTCCGTCGGCGCGCCGATACCGGCCGCCGCGCCCGGCCAGTAGACGATCCGTGACCGGCCGCCATCGAGGTCGATGGCCGGGATGACGAGCATCAGGTCAGCGTCCCTCGCCGGCCAGCAGGCGTCGATGGAAGCTGATGGGCAGCGAGCCATTACGCATCAGGGTGTCGTGGAAGGCTTTCAAGGAGAACGCGTCGCCGAGCCGGCGCGATTCGTCCGCCCGGAGCTGGAGGAGCAGTGTCCGGCCGAGCAGGTATGAGAGCGGATAGGTCGGTCGGTAGGTGTACCAGGTCACCTCCGCGTGGGCGTTGGCGCGCTCGAAGCTCGTGTGCTCGACCATGAAGTCGGTCGCTTCTTCCACGCCGATCTCGCCGCGATGCAGGCGGACGTCGAGGATGATCCGGCAGGCCCGCCAGATGGCGTCGGTGTGGACCACGACCCGGTAGCGCGCGTCGTCGTCGAAGCCGTGCTCGCGCATCATCAGCTCCGAGTACATCCCCCAGCCCTCGACGAACTCCGGGGCGTCGGTCATGAGTCGGGTCAGCGAGGGGTGGCGGCGGGCGACGTCCAGCTGCAGGTGGTGACCCGGGTAAGCCTCGTGGATGCTGGTGTTGCTGATCGAGGCGAAGTTGTGCTCGCGCATCGCCTTCGGGTCGCCGCCGACCGAGGGCGTGACGATGTAGATGCCCTGCGCGTCGCGGTCGTACGGCGCGGGCGAGAAGTAGGCCGCGAACGGGATGACGTTGCGCAGGTACTCGGGCGTGGCGATGACGCTGATCCGCTCATCGTCCGGGATCGTGATCAGGTCGCGCTCCAGGAGGTGGGCTCGAGCGCGATGCATCGCATCGCGGTACGCATCGAGCGCCGCGTCGAAGTCGGCCGGCTGATCGGACTTGATGCGGTCGACCACGTCGGCCTCCGTGGCGTCCGGGTCGATCTCCTTCGCCGCGGCCACGCGGGCCGCCTTCTCGCGGGCGAGCTGCTCCCAGCCGAGCGCGAGGATCGCATCGGCATCGAGGCCATCGAACGCCCGGTGCTCGACCATCGCGTCATGTCGCTCTCGGCCGATCGGCCAGTCGTCGGTGCCCTCCGCGAGCGTCACTTCCAACCACGAGCCGTACAGCTCGACGGCCACGTTGGCCGTGCCGATCGCACGGTCCAGGCGGCGTCGCTCCGGCGCGCCGAGCACACCATCCGCGGCCGCCGCGATCTCGTCGAAGAAGCTGGGCAGCTCGCCGGCCGTCTCGATCTCGAGCCGCTGCCAGATCCGCACCTGGGCGGCCCCTCCGCCTCGCGTCCGGGCCTCGTCGAGATGGCGCGGGATCGCCTCCAGCCGACCGGTGATGGCGGCCAGGCGCTCATCGAGCGGCGCGTGGTCGCGGGCGAACAGCAGGAACAGGCCGTCGCCGATCGTGTCGAGGGCGAGCGATCGCCGTTCCCAGATCCGGAGCACGTCGGTGTCGAAGATGCTCCGCCGCACGTTGTGCAGCTCGAGTTCCCGTTCGAACCGGGCCGACGGCGACAGGCCGCCCTCGTCGATCGCCTCGACGGCGGTGAGATGCGCCCGCTCATCGGCGAGCTCACCGAGCACGGCCTCGCGCCGGCCGTCGCCGAGCTCCGCATCACCGGCATGCAGGCCCAGCGCGGTGCCCAGGACCGGGTTGTCACGCACGAGCCGCCGGACGCGGGCCTCCACGAGGTCGTAGAACGCGCCGTCGCCCGGGCCGGCGTCGTCCGACGTCGCCGGGCGCGGCAGCGGATAGGTATCGAGGTCGTCGGTCACGGGAGCGCCTCTCCTGGGTGGTCCGGCATCGGCGGGGTGGGCCGGGCGCGGGCTGGGGTCGGTGCCGTCAGGCGGTCTCGGCGAGCGCCGCGCGCGTGGCTCCGATGACGGTGTCGATGTCGGCGTGGGACACGTCGTGATGGGTCGCGGCACGGACCTGTCCGTGGGGATACTCCACCATGAGCACGTTTCGCGCTCGCAGGGCGGCCAGGAAGGCCGACCGGTCGCGGTCCACGCGGAAGAGCACGAAGTTCGTCGCGACGCGACCCGGGTCCAGGCGATCACCCTCCGGTTGGGCGACGCCGCCGGCACTCCGGACGCCGCCCATCTCCGCCAGGGCCTCGGCCAGGCGGCGAGCGTTGGCGTGATCGTCGGCCAGGCGGTCGATCATCCCGTCCGGGCCGTCACTCAGGGCGACGAGACCGGCCGCCGCCAGGATCCCCGCCTGGCGCATCCCGCCGCCGACGAGCTTGCGCGCCCGACGCGCCCGGGCGATGACGGCGCGATCGCCGACCGCGAGCGAGCCGACCGGGCAGCCAAGGCCCTTGCTGATACAGAAGGTGACCGTGTCGGCGGGCGCGGCTAGGTCCTGCGCGGTGACGCCGGCAGCCCGCTGGGCCACGACCGCGTTCCAGAAGCGCGCCCCGTCGATGTGCAGCGCCACGCCGCGCCGGCGGGCGATGGCCGCCACGGCCTGCGTATAGGCCGGCGTCAGCGGCTGACCCATCGAGTGGGCATGGGCGTTCTCCAGGGTGATGAGTCCGGTGATCGGCTCATGGATATCGGTCGGGTCGCGAAAGGCCTCCTCGATGTCGGCGAGGTCCAGGGTCCCGTCCGGCTGGTCCGCCAGCGCCCGGATGCTGGTCCCGACGATGACCGCGTGGCCCGCCGCCTCATCGAGGGTCATGTGGTGCTCACGGCCCGCGATGGTCTCCTGGCCGCGTCCCAGGTGGGCCAGCTGGGCCACGAGATTGCCCATCGTGCCGCTCGCCACGAACAGGCCGGCCTCCTTGCCCAGCAGGTCGGCCGCGCGTTCCTCGAGGGCGCTGACGGTCGGGTCCTCGCCCAGGACGTCGTCGCCCACGGGTGCGGCAGCCATCGCGCGGCGCATCGCCTCGGTGGGCCGCGTGACGGTGTCGCTGCGCAGGTCGATCGTTGGTTCGGGCATGGCTCGGGAGTATAGGTCGAGCGACGTGGGATGCAGCCGACGAGGCACAGCCCGGGATGCGCGGGGGGCCGGGCGACCGGTCAGGGCGACCTATACTGCCGACGAACGACCCATACCGGAGGCTCGATGCATCGCTACTTCCGCCGGCTGCGCAGGGCCCTGCGTGCCCTCCGCGGCGAGCCGACGCGCGCGATCAAGCGCGGCACGTTCCGGGCCCCGACGGGCTTTGCCCCGCTCGAGCCGGAACAGCAGGCGATCGTCGACGACTTCCACAAGCTGTACTACGAGCAGCGCATCGAGCAACGGCGGACGGTGGTCCTGTCCTGGCTGGGATGGCCGATGCTCAAGTGTCCGTTCGACCTGTGGACGTACCAGGAGATCTTCACCGAGACGCGCCCCCAACTGATCATCGAATGCGGGACGCGTTACGGCGGCGGCGCCCTCTTCCTTGCATCGCTGTTCGACCTCGTCGGGGGCGATGGGCAGGTGATCACGATCGACACCGACACGGCGCCCCAGCGACCCGAGCACCCGCGGATCCGCTACCTGGCCGGTTCCTCGACCGACCCCGCGATCGTGGCCGAAGTGCGGCGCGCGGCGGCGGGCAAACGGACCATGGTCATCCTGGACTCGGATCACTCGGCAGCGCACGTGGCCAACGAGTTGGCGATCTATCCGGAGTTCGTCCACGTGGGCGGGTACCTGATCGTCGATGACGCGAACATCGGCGGCAATCCCGTTTGGCAGGACGACGATCCGGGCCCGATGGCCGCGTTGCTCGCCTTCGTCAGCTCGAACGAGGACTTCATCTCCGATCGCGATCGCGAGCGGTTCATGTTGACCATGAACCCGCGCGGGTTCCTGCGACGAGTCCGCTGACGTCCATCATCGATCGGCCACGTCCATGATCCGTCGACTGCGCTCCGCGGCTCGACGCTCCGGGAGGCTGGTCGCGCTCGTGCGCGGCCTCCGAGGCTTCGTCCTGGGTCCGCCGCCCAAGGCCAGGAAGCGCGCCGCCAAGCCGTCGCCAACCGTGGCCCCTGCGCCGCGTCCGATCGCGCCGGTCGAGGGTGTCCGCGAGCTGATCCGGGCATCGATCAGGGCCAGCGATGCGCCGGGTCATCGGGTCAACCTCATCGTGCCGGCCGTGGCCCAGGCCTCGACCTTCGCCGGGATCCAGACCGCGCTCGACCTGTTCGAGGCGGTGGTCTCAGCGGCGGAGCATCGCCGCATCATCAGCGTCGAGGCGGTCGGCCCCGACGACGTGGCGCGCCTCACCGGGTACACCCTGGTCACCGGACCCGACGACCCATCCGACGGTCGGCAGATCATCTCCATCGCCACGCCCCAGGTGGACGCGATCCCGATCCGACGTCACGACGTCTTCGTCGCCACCCACTGGACGACGGCCGCGTTGGTCATGGACATCAGGCGCCTGCAGGCCGACGCGTTCGGTGTCGCGCCAGGCCGGTTCGCCTACCTCATCCAGGACTACGAGCCCGGCTTCTATCCGTGGTCCGCCCAGCACCTGCTGGCCCGCTCGACGTACGAGGATCCATCGTCGACGATCGCGGTGTACCACACGTCCCTGCTGCAGGACTACTTTCACGCGGCCGGCCTGCGCCTGTCGTCGGAGTTCAGCTTCGAGCCTCGCCTGTCGCCGACCCTGCGGGCCTGGCTGAGCCACGAAGCGCAGCCACGGGCCCGACGGATCGTGGTCTATGGACGCCCCGGCAAGCCGCGCAACATGTTCCCCTTCATCGTCGACGGTCTCAGGGCGTGGCGTGCGTCGACGCCCGACGCCGCCTCCTGGAGCGTGGTGTCGGCGGGCCAGCCGCACCCCGACGTCGATCTGGGCGATGGGATGTGGATGCGCTCGCTCGGCAAGCTCGACCTCCCGACCTACGGGGATCTCCTGCGGACGTCGGCCATCGGCGTGTCGATGATGGCCTCGCCGCACCCCAGCTACCCGCCCCTCGAGATGGCCCAGCTCGGGATGCTGGTCCTCACCAATCGGTTCGATCACAAGGATCTGGCGAGCTGGCACTCCAACATCGCGTCGCTGTCGGCGTTCTCGGCTGGCAGCTTCTGCGCCGATCTGGAGCTGCTCTGCCGGCGGTTCGTTGAGGACCCGACCGAGGGCGACCGGGGTGTCCTGCTCCACCCTGGATTCCTCGACTCGGGGCCGCAGTTCGCGTTCGCCGACGAGATCGCCCGGCTCCTGCGCGAGCCGTGACCGCCGCAGCCGAGCCCGAGCGCCCGCTCCTCAGCGTCCTGATCCCGAGCTGGATGTCGGTCGGCACGATCGAGCGTTGCCTGGATTCCATCCTCGAGGAACGGGCCGTGGCCCTGGAGTGCGTCGTCGTCGACGACGCGTCGACCGACGGCACGGCAGAGCGCGTGGCGGCCTATGCGGTGCGTGACCCGCGCGTGCGGCTGACGGTGCTGGCGACCAACCAGGGCGCGTCCGCGGCTCGGAATGTCGGGCTGGAACAGGCGCGCGGCGAGTGGCTCGCGTTCGTCGATGCCGACGATCGACTCTTGCCGGGTGGCGTCGCGGCGCTCATGCGTCCGACCAGCGATCCGGCCGTTCGCGCGGTGGTCGGTCAGCGCATCTGGACCGACGGCCGGCGGACCTGGGTCTCGGCGCTGTATGACATCCCCGATATCCGTCAGCCGGGTCGCAAGTCCATCGTCACCCATCCCGGCCTGTTGTATTACATGTCGGCGACGGGCAGGGCGTTCCACCGATCGACCTTCGATGGCCTGCGCTTCGAGGGTCGCGTCCTGGGCGACCAGCCGCCGACCATCCGGGCCCTGCTCCGGGCCGGCGACGGGATCGAGGTCATCGCCGACGATGTCTACGAGTGGTGGCGGCCGGATCCTGACCAGGCCACCGGGATCACCGCCTCCACGCGGGCCTCAGCCAGCCGGTCCGCAGCATCGGCCACCATCGCCCAGCGCGCCTTCCGGGAGGTCGCCGACGAGGTCGACGTGCAGATCGCCGATGAGGGCGATCGTCGGCGCGTCAAGCTCGCCTACGCCGAGCGCCTGATCCGGTCGGACTTCAGTGCAGCGCTGCGTTCCGCCCTGGACCGTCGCGACCCGGAGACCCCGATCCTGCTGGAGGCGCTCGGCGATCTGCTGGCGGCCATGCCGGCCTGGATACTCTCGCCGCCCGATACCGTCCTGCGCTCGATCCTCCGTCCGACCTGGCGCCACTGGCGGACCCTGTCGCCGGCGGGCAGGCAGAGCCTGTGGCGCATCCTCGACATCGTCGCCGCGGCGGATCCGAGCGCCACCTGGCAGATGATCGGCAGTCGTCGCCTGGCGCCTGCCCTGAAGCTTGCCCGTCAGGCCGCCGGGCGCTGGCCCTGGCTCGGGAACGCGTTGATCGCGGGGATCCAGGTGACGGCCCGCGGGCTACGCGTCATCGGCATCGCCTGAGGGCTCGCCAGGCCCGGACGCGATCCGGTCAGCCCCCTGTTCGCCCGGGGCCGGCTCGGCGGCCACGATTCGCGCGGGCTGCAACCCGAGGGCCGGCTCGATGACCCGCAGCAGCTCGTCGATCCGGTGGTCGAAGGTGTGGCGAGACGCGACGGCCGCGGCGGCTCGGCGGGCGTGTTCGCCACGCTCATCGGGTGCCCCGAGGTAGTGGTCGACGAGCGAGCGCAGGTGCTCCCCGTCGGTGAAGGCCACGATCCCGCCGTCGAATTCGTCCTCGATGCCCGGCACGTGGTCGGAGATCACGAACGCCCCGGAGGCCGTCGCGTCGTACAGCCGGTTTGACAGGAAGCCGTGGGCGGCCATGTCCGCCCAGTGGTCGTTGAGGACGATCTGCGCCGCCGAGTAGTACGCCGCGAGCTCGTCGTTGAGCACGTGCTCGCCGCGCAGGTAGCGACCGTCCAGGAGCTCCGGGGTCCAGCTCTGACCATAGACGGCCAGGTCACGATCCGTCGGCGTGAGTTCGTCGACGATGCGGCGACGGACGCCGCGCGAATTGGCCACGAACAGGAGCTCGTGGGCAGGGCCGCCTGGGATCGGCCGGAACCGCGCCGCATCGGTGGCCTGGTGGAGCGGGATGATCGACCGCCCGGTGCGCGCCTCGAGGTCGGCCGCGAAGACGTCCGACGCGGCGAAGACCAGGTCGTGGTCGTGGACCATGTCCAGGGTGACCAGTTCCGGGTGGCTGATGATCCAGACGGCCGAGAGCTGGCCGCTCCGGACGCGTCGGGGGGCCAGACCGAAGATGTGGATCGCGACGTCGGCCCGGGTCGCGGTCGGGCCGTCCCAGGCCGCTCGCAGGCGGATGCGGGTCGGATAGCCGCGTCGCTGCAGCGCGCGCTGCACAGCCCGGCCGAAGTGATAGTCGCCCCACCTCGTCGCGACCTCCCAGGTGGGCGGGCCGATCGCGATGTCGATGTGCCGAGTGTCGGCCCAGTCGCGCAGGATCGATCGCAACTCGCGTGCCCGATGGGCGTAGGTGTGACGTTCGAGCACGATGGCCCGAAGCTCATCGGCCCGCGCCCGGCGGGCCTCGGGATCGGCCAGGTAGGTCTCGACGAGCGCGGCAAGACCAGCGGCGTCGTCCGCGGCGGGCAGGCGGTCGCCGAACAGCTCCATGGCCCCGGCGCCGTTGTCGGTGACGACCAGCGTGCCGACCGCCAGGGCATCGAACACGCGCGAGTTCACGGCACCGTACGGCAGGGTCGGCGTGGCCGTGTCGTCCAGCACGATCGCTGCCCCGGCGTAGGTCGCCGGCAGGTCGTCGTAGGGAAGCGATCCGCGCGCCACGGCGGCGACGCCCGGGACCCCTTCCCAGCCCTTGCCGTAGACGGCGACCGAGTGGTCGGCCGAGAGCAGGCGCGGCACGATCTCGTGGATCCCCCGGTCCTGGCCCCAGTGGTTGCCGGCAAAGACGACATCCGTGGTCGGTTCGCCTTGCGACTCGGGCTTGCGGAAGCGCTCGGGGTTGGTCGCGAGCGGGAACAGGCGGGCGACGTGCGCGCTGCGGGCGTCGATGAGCGCTTTCGAGCGGGCGCTGGAGGCCAGGACGATGTCGTGCTCATCGAACCACGGATGGCCGAGCCAGCGGTCCGTCCAGTTGCGGACCCAGGCGATGCTCACGACGCCCTCCGGCAGGCGTCGGACATCGAAGGCGTCGAGCAGCGACACGACGACGTCGATGGTCGGGTCCGGGTCGTACCAGGCGTCGCGCCAGCGCTCGAGGTAGCTGATCTGCCAGCCGAGTCCGGCCAGGGCGTCGCCAAGTTCGTGGGCCGTGTAGTAGTCCCCCCAGCCGGCCCTCGGGTCGTCTCGCGTCAGGGTGATCCCGATATGCAGCGGGCTTTCGGACCACGCACCAGCGGGACCGTCGGCATCGCCGACGCGGTCCAGGAAGACCTCTCGGAAGATGCGCGGACCCCACAGGTCGGCGAACAGCTCGCGATTGGCGCGCTGTCGGATGCCGCGCGCCCCACGCTCCTCCAGGTGCTGCGTCGCCGACTCGTGATGCCAGAAGGTGGCCTGTGGCTCATAGACGATCCGTCCGCCCGTCGCCCGGATCTTCAGGCTGAAGTCGACGTCCTCTGTGCCGTAGTCATAGCCCAGCGTGAAGCCGCCGACCGCGGCGAATGCGGTGCGACGGACCAGGAGACAGGCCGCCGTCCCGGCCTGGACATCCCGGCGCGTGTTGGCGGCCTCGCCGAGTGGGTCCTCCCCGGAGCCCAGGTTGCGGCCCAGCGGCGACCCATCCATCGTGGCGAACGTGATGCCCCGATGCTGCAGGCTCAGATCGGCGTGGGCGGTGGATGGGCCGGTCTGCGGACCCTTTCGACGCGGATAGATGAGGCGGCTCGCGACGGCGGCGACCGACTCGTCGAGCAGCAGCCGCTCGACCATGTGGCCAAGGACGTGCGGACCGGCCGGCGCGACATCGTTGTTGATGAGCAGGAAGAGATCACCGCCTGCGGCCGCTGCGCCCTGGTTGTTGGCTTCGGAGAACGACCGATTGTCCGGATTGCGGACGACGCGCAGCGGGTAGGGGAGCCGCAGGCTGGTGGCAAACGCAACGCTTGCGTCGGTGGAGCCGTTGTCGACCAGCACGACCTCGATCTCCCGATACGCGATGGAGGCCAGGGATGGGAGCAACCGCCGAAGATGCTCGATCCCGTCGCGATTGACCACGATCGCCGACACGAGCGGTCCGGCCGTGGTCGCGCTGGGCAGCAGCGCCGCATCCAGTCGCGCGCGGAAGTCGGCGTCCTCGGCGGCAGTGACCCGGATCCGCTTGCGCGGCTTTCGCTCTGACCCCGAGGCTCCTGGGACCTGCGCCAGGATGTCGCGCATGGTGGACCGCAGCCGCCGGGCTACGACGGCCGCCGGGCGCGCCTGTTCGGCGACGGCCAGCGCGACGCGAACGGCGCGGCGTCGACGGAGGGTCGCCAGCTCGCGCTTGACGGTCTCCGCCTCGCGCTTCGCTAGTCGAAGCTCTTCCGACAGGATGCGGATCCGCTCGGCTCGCAGCGAGATCTCCGCGGCCGTCCGGCGTCGCGCTTCCTCCTCGCTCGTCCTGCGCGCCTCGTCAGGAGGCAGCCCGTCATCGGCCGCGGTCATGCGTGGCTCCACCCCGCCCCGAGTCGGAGGACCTGACGGGCCTGCGCTGCCTGACCGGCCGAGCTGTTGACGGTATCGACCACGAGGTCCGCGGTCGCGTACACGTGCGGCCAGTCGATCGACCGATGGGCGGTGACGACGACGATCACATCGGCCCAATCGATGAGCGCCTCGAGATCGACGCTTTCGCGCGCGACGCCCGCCGCGTCGGTGAACCGAGCCACGTGCGGGTCATGGAAACGGACGTCCGCGCCGCGCTCGGCCAGTCCCGCGATGACGTCCGCCGCGGGCGAGTTACGGTCGTCCCGGACATCGGGCTTGAACGCCACCCCGATGATGCCGACCTTCGCTCCACGCAGCGCCTGAGCGCGATCGTTGAGCGCCTCGGCGACGAGTTCGACGACGTGACGGGGCATCGCGAGGTTGATGTCGCCAGCGAGCTCGATGAAGCGATCGATGAAATCGAAGCTGCGGGCGCGCCACGACAGGTAGTACGGATCGACCGGGATGCAGTGGCCGCCGACTCCCGGCCCGGGCGTGAAGCGCATGAACCCGAACGGCTTGGTCGCCGCTCCGTCGATGACCTCCCAGACGTCGAGATCCATGCGCTCGCAGAGCAGGGCGAGTTGGTTGACGAATGCGATGTTCACGTTGCGAAAGACGTTCTCGAGCAGCTTGGACAGTTCGGCCGCGTCCGGTGACGACATCGTCACGACGCGGTCGTTGATCTGCTGGAGCAGGGTCGCGGCCCGTTCCGTCGCGGCCGGTGTCAAGCCACCGACGAGTCGCGGCACCGCGCGCGACGAACTGGCCGGGTCGCCTGGGTTGACCCGTTCGGGGGCATACGCCAGGTCGAAGTCCTGCCCGGCCCTGAGGCCGCTTTCCTCGAGCGCCGACCGGAACGGTCCGGACGTGGTCCCTGGGAACGTCGTGGATTGGAGGACGACCAACTGTCCGGGGCGGACCCGGGCCGCCAGGTAGGCGGCCGCGCCAAGCACCGGGCCGAGGTCGGGGTCCTTGGTGGCATTGATCGGCGTCGGGACGCACACGAAGATCGCGTCGGCGGCCGCGATATCGGCGTCGGCCGTGGTCGCCACGGTGAGCGAGCGGTCGAGGACCGATCGCAGCCGCTCGTCGGAGATGTCATCGATGGGCGATCGACCATCCGCCAGCTCGGTGATGCGAGCCTCCGATACGTCCACACCCTGGACCTGGAGTCCGGCCTCCGCGAAGGCCACCGCGAGCGGCAGACCCACGTAGCCGAGGCCGATCACTGCGATGCGCGAGTCGGGAGTCATGCGGTCCTCGTCGGGTCGATGGCAGGGCACGGTCGGGGCTCGGAGCCCTCAGTCTCCAAGGCTAGCCGATGTGCGACAACCCGGGTCGCACCTGCTATAGTCCGGCCTCGCCGCAACTGGACCCGTGGTGTAGCGGCCCAACATGCCAGCCTGTCACGCTGGAGATCGCCGGTTCGAATCCGGTCGGGTCCGCCATTCCTCGCATCTTCCTACGCCCCGTCCGCCCGCCCGGACGGGGCGTTCTTCATGCCACGGGCGGTCGGTCGGGTAGCATCGCGTCGGTGAAACGGTCTCCGGTCCTGGTCGTCGCGGCGCTCCTCGCGGTATCGGTCATGGCGACCGTCTCCGGCGTCTTTGACGGCGGTTCGACACCCAGCGCACGACCGACCGGGGTCGCCGCGGCACCGACCGCCAGCCTTCTCCCAGGCGCGTCGCTGACGCCTCCCGCGCCGACGGCCGGATCGACGGCCGGATCGACGGCACAGCCGGAGACGCCCGCACCTGGCCCCACGGACACACCGCATGCCGAGGTCGCGGTCGTGCCCGTGACACACTTCCGCTCGACGCGGACCACGACCGTCAGCGAGGAGGTCGCGGACGTCCTGGCCGGCACGAGCAAGCGCTACGAGGCGCTGGAGCTCGTCGCTGAGGAAGCGGACGCCATCCTCGCGGCCCTCGGGCAGGACCGGCCGGCCGATCCGTCGCGTCTGATCCTGGCCGACACCCCAGGCGCCCTCACCAGGGATCTCGCCAAGCATCGCAAGCGGCTTGCTTTCCTGCGTGCCGATGCGGTCACCCCGGCGGTTCGGGCCCTGGCCTGGGGGTCGCGGACGCTGTTCGGCGTCGGCCGGCTGACGGACCTCGCCGAGTGGCGCCTGACGGCCATGTTGCCCACGGCGCCCGCCGGCCAGGCGTTCGACGCCGGCGCGACCTGGACCCTGTTCGCCGGCGGCGACATCCTGCTGGACCGCGGCGTGTACGAGACCATCCGGGTCAAGGACAAGGGCGTGGACTTCCCGTTCGACGGTGGGACCGCGGAGATCACCAGCCGGTACTGCTGCTCGTCCTTCGGCTGGGAGCTGCCGCGCACCAAGCGGACCGGCAATGCCGGCGCCATGCGCGAGCTGATCGGCGGCGCGGACCTGGCCATCGCCAACTTCGAGAACCCGGCGCCCAACAAGGTCCGCTGGCACACCAAGGGCACCGTGTTCTCCGCCGACCCCGGGATCATCGACGGCCTGGTCACCGCCGGCATCGACTACGTGGGCCTCGCCAACAACCACATCGGCGATGCCGGTCGGGCGGGCATCGCCCAGACCATCCGCAACCTGGAGAAGCGCGGCCTCGCGTACTCCGGTGCCGGCGAGAACGAGGCGGCCGCGCGGCGGCCCGCGATGCTGGATGTGCATGGCACGACCGTCGCGATCCTTGCCTACGACCGCATCGCCAAGTACTACTTCGCCGATGCCGACACGGCCGGGTCTGCGCCGCTCTCGGCGAAGCGTGTCGCGGTCGACATCCGGAAGGCGCGCGAGGCCGGCGCGGACGTGGTCATCATCTTCCCGCACTGGGGGACGGAGTACCGCGACGGACCGTTCGCCGCGCAGCAGGCGCTGGCCCACCAGATCATCGATGCCGGGGCGGACATGATCATCGGCAACCACGCGCACTGGGCGGCGGCCATGGAGGTCTACGAGGGCAAGCCGATCTGGTACGCCCTGGGCAACTTCGTGTTCGATCAGACCTGGTCGGAGCCGACGATGGAGGGCGTGACGCTGGAGCTGACGTTCCGCGGCGGGACCCTGGCCCAGGTCCGCATCCGGCCGCACATCATCCTGGACAAGAGCCAGCCCAACTTCCTGGACCCAGCAGGCGACGGCAAGATCGTGATGAGCCAGGTCTTCGGCGGCCCACCGGGTATGTTGCCCTGGTGAGCGCGGCGCGGGTCGAGGGCCGCCGGGCCCGGGCTTAGACGATCCCCGCGAACACGTCCGACTCCGGAACGTCGGTCTTGACGCTGGACTCGCGCAGGATGAAGGCTTCCCTGACCCACCACGTACGCCAGCCGTCCAGGCCGAAGACCATGAACGGGCTCTCGTCGCTGATCTGAGTCACGTGCTCGCGGATCGCGTGCCACTTGCGGTCCACCGGGTCGCCGCTGATGTCGATCCAGGTGGTGACGGATTCATCGGGGACCAGCATCTTCGCCTGGAAGGCCTCGAACTCGGCGAGCTGCTCCGGGGTCGCGTCCGGCGGCGGCGACCAGACGCTCGTCTTGCCCATCGCCTCCATCTGGTCGCGCATCGCGTTGCGCACCGAGGCCGGGATGGCCTGCTCGTAGAGCTTGGCCGGTGCCCATGGAGCCAGGCCGCCGCCCGCCGCCGCCGGTCCCGTGCCGCCATGTTCCGGGGCGAGCTGTTCCGGGTACCAGGCGGGGTCGCCGGCCCGTGGGAAGGCGCGGACCGTCACGTCGTGGACGCGGATGTGGTCGGGATGCCCGTACCCACCGAAGTCGTCGTAGGTCGTGACCACGTCCGGCTGGTAGCGGCGGATCATCCAGACCAGGCGGCGGGCGGCCTCATCCAGGTCGGCCTGCCAGAAGGTCCGCGGATCGCCGTTGCCGGCCCGGCCCATCATGTCCGAGTCGTGGTAGCCCAGGTTCTCCCACTCGGTCACGCCAAGGACGCCCATCGCCCGCTCCAGCTCGCCAGCTCGGATCTCGCCTAGTCGCCGGTGGTTGTCCGGGGTGTCCATGTCCGGCACGACGATCTCGCCCATCTCCCCGCGCGTGCAGGTGATGAGCACGACGCGTCGGCCCTGGGCGACGGCCTTGGCCATCGTCCCTCCGGTCCCGATCGTCTCATCGTCGGGGTGGGCATGGACCGTCATCAAGGTGGGCACGTGGTCGGGGACGTCGTTCATCGGTCGATGGTAGTGCCCACGGCCCGAGTCGGCCGAACATGGCCTATTCGGGCTATCCGCCGGGCAGGACGTGCACCCGCGCACCGGTGCACTGGGACACCAGTCCGCCCGAACCGGTACCTCCGGGTCCTCCTTGGCCCCGCGGCCGATGCAGCACGATGCACGCATGATCCACAGCTTCGGCCGTCGACTGCGCGTCATCTTCGGGGGCACGACCGCCCCGGATCCGGCCGTGGGTGACGCGACGGAGCTGGCCGCACCGCTCCAGCCCATCGTCGAATTCGTCGCGTACGCTGAGGACTGCCTGCTGTCGGGCCGGATCCGCCTGGCTGCCGAGCGGCTGTCGGACATGCTCAACGACCACGACGAGTACGAGCTCATCGACGTCATGGTCGAGAGCCTCGAGACGCCGGAGGCGGCCGAGGCGCAGGCCGTGCTGGTGCACCGGGACGAGATCCTGCTGGTCCATGCCGCGGGCCCTCGCGGCAGCCCGAATCGGCGGCAGCGCACGCGGCCCCACCCCGTGGCCATGCAGCTGGGCCCATATCACGTTCGCGGCTACTTGCACGCCCTGCCGGGTAGCGACCCGCTGCTGGCCATCCGCCGTCGCAAGCCGATGGTGCCCATCACGGATGCCTGGGTCGAATTCGTCGTGGGGGGGACGCACCAGCGCCGGCAGGTCGGGACGCTCGTCGTGAACCGCGAGCAGATCGATTGGATCACGACCGCCGTCGACGAGGACATCCGCGTCCCGGAAACGCTCGACATGCCGGTCGCCCCGGGCCAGGGCCCACTGGTGAAGGACTTCACGGGCCAGATCATGAGCGATCTCGGCGAGGCCGCCGGCGGCTAGCATGGCGGGATGCTGCCCGAGCTGACGGACCATCCGGCCCCACCGACCGGGCCGCTGCACGGCCTGCGCGTCATCGACCTCTCGACCGTCCTCGCAGGACCGTACGCGACGATGATCCTGGCTGATCTCGGCGCGGATGTGGTCAAGGTCGAGCCCCCGGAGGGCGACGCCACCCGCGGCTGGGGTCCGCCGTGGGTCGGCTCCGACGATGCCGGAACGCGCACCGCCGCGTACTTCCTGGCGGTCAACCGCAACAAGAGGTCCCTGCGCCTGGATCTCAGGACGCCGGAGGGTGCCGAGATCCTGCGCCGACTACTGGCCGGATCGGACGTGTTGATCGAGAACTTCCGGCCGGGCGGCATGGCTCGCCTGGGATTCGACGACGACGCGTTGCGGACGCTCAGACCCGCCCTCATCCATCTGGCCATCAGCGGCTACGGCCCGACGGGTCCGGCCGCGACCAGACCCGGGTACGACTTCGTCATCCAGGCCGTGGGCGGCTTGATGTCGATCACGGGTCAGGACGACGTTGCCGGCGGAGCACCGACCAAGGTCGGGGTGGCGATCAGCGACGTCGTGACCGGCCTGTACGCCGTGATCGGGATCCTGGCCGGACTCCTGGAGCGTTCGACAAGTCCGGGCGCCGGCGTCAGGTCCGCGCCCGGGCAGCGCATCGACGCCTCGTTGCTGGCCTCGACGCTGGCCGTGCTCGTCAACCAGGCCCAGAACGCCTTCGTCACGGGCCGGGCACCGGGCCGGCGAGGCAACGCGCACCCGAACATCGTCCCGTACGAGACCTTCGCGACGGCGGACGGCGAGCTCGCGGTGGCCGTCGGGTCCGAGCGACAGTGGCCGCGGCTGTGCGCCGCCCTCGACCTGTCGCATCTCGCGACCGATGCGCGGTTCGCGACCAACGGCGATCGGGTCGAACACAGAGAGACACTGCGGCCCATCCTCGCGGCGCGGTTCCGTGAGCGCGGATCGACGGCGTGGCAGGCCGCTCTGGAGGCCGCGGACGTGCCGTGCGGACCGGTCACCGACATCGTCACCGCCTTCGACTCGCCCGAGACGGCGGCTCTCGAGATGTCCGTCGAGATCGAGCATCCGGCCCTCGGCGTGCTCCGTCAGGTCGGGATCCCCCTCCGGTTCGAGCGCACGCCGGGGTCGATCCGGACGGCGCCGCCACTGCTCGGCGAGCATGCCGCCGAGATCCTGTCCGGCCTGGGCTACGACCCGAGGGAGGTCGCCGGCCTTCGCGAGCGTGGCGTCATCTGACTGACCGTGCACACCTGCACGCGACCGGGTCGTCGCGCTTGGGTCGCTGCTAGACTCGGCCGGCGTTGCCCGACGCGACCCGATCCGACCGACCTGACCTGGAGGCTCACCCGAGATGACCGACGACCGCGAGCGCTGGGCGCTGATCCTTGGAGCCTCATCGGGGATGGGCGAGGCCACGGCCATCACACTCGCGAAGGCCGGCTACAAGATCTTCGGGGTGCACCTCGACTTCCGAGCCGCCCTCGCGCACGTCGAGGAGGTCAAGGCCGCGATCGTCGCCGCTGGGTCCGAGGCGATCTACATCAACATGAATGCCGCCGACGACGAGAAGCGCGCCGCGGCCCTGGAGACCCTGCGTGAGCGGTTCGAGCGCTCCCGGGCGGACGGACGCGATCCCTACGTGCGGGTCGTCATGCACTCGCTGGCGTTCGGGTCGCTCGTGCCCTTCCTGTCCGAGGACCCCAAGGGCGGCGCGGATCGCAAGAAGATGGAGATGACCCAGGACGTCATGGCCAACAGCCTCGTCTACTGGGTCCAGGACCTGTGGCGCGGTGGGTTCCTGGGTCAGGGTTCGAAGATCTACGCCCTCACCTCCGAGGGGTCGACCCGCGTCGTGCCCTCGTATGGGGTCGTGTCGTCGGCCAAGGCGGCCCTCGAGTCGCACATCCGCCAGCTGGCCATGGAGCTCGCCCGCCACGGGACGGGTGCGACGGCGAACTGCATCCGGGCCGGCGTGACCGTCACCCCGGCACTGCTCAAGATCCCCGAATCGCAGACGATGATCGACATCACCATGAAGCGGAATCCGCATGGCCGGATGACCACGACCCAGGATGTCGCGAACGCCATCCTCGCCCTGTCGGGCGACGGCACCGAGTTCATCAACGGCGACATCATCAGCGTGGACGGCGGCGAGTTCATCACCGGATCGTGAGTGAAGCGGTAGGCGGTGCCGCGCCTGCCGGGCGGGTCATCGTCGTCGGCTCGGTCAACATCGATCTCGTCGCGAACGTGGAGCGCCTGCCCGGGCCTGGCGAGACCGTGACGGGCGGCACCTTCTCGCAGCACCATGGCGGGAAGGGTGGTAACCAGGCCGTGGCGGCGGCTCGACTCGGAGCCACGGTGGCCCTCGTCGGGGCGATCGGCGATGACGCCTTCGGCCGCGAGGCACGCGCCGCGCTGCACGACGAGGGCATCGACACGACCTTCCTCCTCACGCTGCCTGATGCCGCGACCGGCGTCGCCCTGATCCTGGTCGACGCCGCGGGCGAGAACAGCATCGCGGTCGCCAGCGGGGCGAACGGACGCCTGACGCGCTCCCACGTCGACGACGCGTTGGCGGCGCTCCGACCGGGACCGTTGGACGTCGTGCTGGTCGGCCACGAGATCCACACGGGCACCGCGGCCGCGGCCCTGGCGGCGGCCCGACGCGGCGGGGCGACGACCGTCCTCAATCCGGCACCGGCGCATGGCCTGGATGCCGCCATCGTCGCCATGGCCGACGTCGTCACGCCGAACGAGGGCGAGGCTGTCGTGCTGGCGGCGGCGGGGTCGACGGTCCATGGCGGGACCACGGCCTGGCTCGTCAGCCTCGGTGCGGCGGGTGCCCGCCTGTCCACCGCGGACGGCGACCTGACCATCCCAGCCCTGACCGTCCACGCGATCGACACGGTCGGCGCCGGCGACACCCTGAACGGCGCCCTGGCCGCGGGCCTCGCCGACGGCCAGACACTCCCCAAGGCCGCGTCGCGCGCCGTGGCGGCCGCGTCGCTCGCCGTGACCCGCCCTGGTGCTCGCGAGGGCATGCCCACGGGCGTGGAGATCGACACCGCTCTGGCCGCATCGACGGCGGACTGACCCCTCAGCCGGAGGCGAAGTGCCTACTCCGTCGAGCCCGGCCGCGCGGGAAAGGTTTAGATCCCGGTCCGACGATGGTCGCAGGCAACCCTGGGACGAACGTCAGACTGTCCTCAATGGGCCACGCCGACCGAGCCGACCCAGATCGAGAAGCCGTAGATCAAGGCGACGCCAGCGAGGGTCGCGAGGACGATGTAGCGCGAGCCATCGCGGCGGTGCGCTTCCGGCAGGAGCTCGGCTGCACCGACGTACAGGAAGAAGCCGGCGAAGAACGCCAGCATCGCGCCGAGGGCCGACTCGGGCACGGTCAGGAGCGACCCGATGACCACACCGACCAGCGGTGCCGCGGCGACGATGGCGACCCAGCGCATCGCGATCCGCGGCTCCATCCGGCTGGTCAGCAGGAAGCTCACGACGCCGATGCCGTCGCTGAATCGATGGACGATGACGACGAAGGCGATGATGGTCCCGATGGCGCCCCCGGCTGCCAGTCCGGCGGCGAGGGCGACACCATCGAGCAGGCTGTGGATGCCCATCCCGGCCGCACCGACGACGCCGATGTGCTGGTGATCGGCCTCCTCGTGGTCCAGCTCGGCGGCCGTCTCATGGCCGACGTGCAGGCTGGTCAGCTTGTCGACGACGTAGAACGACACGAATCCAAGGGTCGTCCAGAACATCGCGGCGTCGAGCGAGCCGAGGTGCTCGATGGCCTCGGGGATGAGGTCCACGAAGGCGGCACCGATCCGGATCCCGGCCCCGACCGCGATGATCGCCCCGACGTAGCGCACCGCGCGCAGGGCCAGCCAGCCGCCGGACATCGCCGACAGGAAGGCGCCCAGGGAGACGGCGATGGCCTCGATCGTCATCCGGCGGGCTCCGCTGCCGCCAGGCAGTCGGCGCATCGTCCGAACAGCTCCAGGCGATGATCGTCGATGCGAAAGCCGGTCCGTCGGGCGACATCGCGGACCACGGCCCGCAAGCCGGCGTCGTCGATATCCTGGCTCCTGCCGCAGCCCGAGCACACGACGTGGTGGTGGTGGCTCGGCTCGCAGGCCACATAGGCGTGCTCGCCGGACGGCAGGTCGATGCGCTCGACCAGATCGAGGTCGGCGAGCACCTCGAGGGTACGGAAGATGGTCGCCCGGCCGATGGCGAGTCGACGTTGGCGAGCCTCATCGACGAGATCGGCTGCGGAGAAGTGACCCGACCGATCGGCGATCAACTGGGCGACCGCCCGCCGCGGCTCGGTCATGCGGTAGTCACTGCGGTCCAGGGCGGCGAGGAGCGGGATGGCATCGACCATGCCACGACGATAGCCGATATCGGGCGCCTTGTCGAGACTGAGTATCAGTACCGCGACGGTTGGGATGAAGCGAGCCGAAAGGCCTGCCACGGACCGCCGGCAGCGAGTGCGAGAACCGCGAGCGCGACCGCCCCGAGCAGCGCGGCCGCCACCGCCAGCGCCCCGGCCAGGACCAACCCCGAGGATCCCGCCAGGTGGCCGGCCCACAACCCGGCGACTCCCAGGTTCAGCGCCAGCAGCCGCGCGGTGGCAAGGGACCCAAGGCGGTGACGCTGGACTCGATGGACGGCCTGGTCGCCTGGCCCGATCGCCGGCAGGAGGTGGGTCATGGATCCGAGGACGACCTGGATGATCCAGCCGACGGCCAGGGGAGCCACGACCGTGGCGAGCGACCATCCGCTGGGGTCGGCCCCGAACCAGAGGAGTCGCCCGACGCCGACCAGCACAGCCGCGGCGAACCAGCCACCAGCCGCCCGAAGGCTCCAGGCCGTCAGGCGATGCCACCCCGGGTCGGTGGTCCACCGACCGCGGCTGCGCCAGATGACGAGCGCATGGACCGGGACGGCCATGGCTCCCACCGCAACGAGGACGCCGCCCAGGCGGGTCAGTAAGTCGGCGGACAGCACGTACCCGATGGCGATCGTCGGCACGCCGAGCGCCAGCCCGGCGATCGCCATCGTCGCGCTCCGGCGCGGCTGGATCCGGCCCCCTTCCACGGTGGGGGCCAGGTGGACGAGGGTGGCCACGATGATCAACGACACGAACCCGACGAGGTTGAGCCACGCATGCGCCGGCTTCCAGGCGACCCATCGCGCGGCGATCGGCAGCCAGCCGGCAAGGAGCGCGGTGGCCGCAGCAGCGCTCACGGCGACATGGACGAGGGCGATCGCGTAGGCCCGCTCGACGAGGCGTCGACGCGTGCCGAGCGAGCCGTGGAGCGGTCGGAATGCGGCGACGCCCACGCCCAGGACACCCGCGATGTAGGCCGAGCCCCCGACCGCGCCGAGCCCCGGCTGTCCGCCTGCGACGGACACGCTGACGGCGACGGCACCGCCAGCGACGAGGGCGATGGACAGGACGCGGATCCAGGTCGCGGCGGGCCGGGCGACCGCCAGCGCGGCCGTGAAGAACGGCAACACGGAGGCCACGGCCGTGGCGGCCCCGCCCGCCAGCGCGAGGTGGAGCGGCAACCAGACCGGGCGCCCCTCCCCCGACCCGATGGCCCACGTGGCGAGGGCAGCCACGAAGAAGCCGAGCGTCACCAGCAGTCCGGCCATCGTCACCTGTCGGTCGCGGTCGCGTTCGATGGTCGGGCGCGAGACCCGCGCGGTAGCCGCCGGCGCCGGCGTTGCCGCGCAGGCCGCGCAACAGGCTCCCGTCTCGGCGGGAGCCTGTTCGACGATGGGCAGTCCGGCTCGGGGCATCAGTTCGTCGGGTCCCCGTCGCCCGCCTGCACGAGGCCCAGGGCGCCTCGGCCGACGAAGTTGAAGGCGTGCGTGACGATCGGGTACAGGCCATCTTCCGCGGTGGTGAATTCCACGATGGCTCCCTGGGCCGGCGACAGGTCCACGGCCTGGGCGCCCCAGTTCCCGGCGTTGCCCTTGGTGAGCGCGACCCCCTCCTTGATGACCGTATCGAAGATGGTGCCGACGATGTGGAAGGAGGAGTCGATGCTGGGCCCCGCGTCCAGGATGAAGATCCGAACCCGCTCCCCGGTCTCGACCTTCAGGGGAGCGTCCTTGTACTGGTCGGCGACGCCGTTGAAGGTGACGAAGTCGGGCGCCGGCGCCGCGGCCATGGCCTTGGCCAGGTCCACCGGATCGCCCTGCGGGCCCAGATACCACTCGTTCTGGACCAGGGCAAACTCCTTATCCACGGGGGGCAGGCCCTCGGCCGGCTCGACGATGACCATCCCATACATGCCGTTGGCGATGTGGTGCAGCGCCGGTGCGGTCCCGCAGTGATACATCCACACGCCGGCGTAGTCCGCGGTCCACTCATACACCTTCTCCTCGCCCGGGGCGATGGAGGTCATCTCGTCGTTCCACGCCACCTGGCTCGCATGGAAGTCGATGGAGTGCGAGAGCTGGTTCTCCGCGGGGTTCTTGAGGTGGACGCGGATGGTGTCACCGACCTTGACCCTGATGACCGGACCGGGCACGGTGCCGCCGAACGTCCAGACCATCTGGACGAAGCCGGGCGCGACCGTCATCGCCTGCTCGGTCATGACCAGCTCGATGTCGTGGGTCGAGCCCTCGAGACGCGCGGGTGCCGTGGCATCGAAGGTGACAGGGGCGGGAGCATTCGGGTCGGCCTTGACGTCTGTGACCACGGCCGGTCCGCCGTGGTCGTCCGGCGCCGGCGACGCGACAGCCACCCCGCCCTCGACGACGACCGTACCGGTCATCCCACCGGCCGCGTGTCCTGGGATCGAGCACAGGAAGGTGAGGCCGCTGGCTGGGACGTCGACCTCCACCGTGGCCGATGCCCCGGGCTCAGCGACCGCCTGTTCGCCGGCCGGGAATGTGATGTCGTGCGCCACGGCGCCGGTGTTGTCGAGGGTGACGGCATAACGGCCCGGCGCCGGGACGGTGACGGTCGCCGGGGTGAATCCCAGGTCGAACGCCTGTAGATCGATCGTCCCGAGTAGCCCCCCCGCGACGGCACTCGTGGCGGACGGAGCGCCGGTGGCCACGGGCGCACCTGCGGGTTCCGGCGCGAACGTCCACGTGGGGGTCCGAGCCCCAGTACACGCCGCGAGGGCCAGGGTGACGACCATGGAAAGGGCGAATCTGGAGCGCATGTCTGGCCTCCGCGGGTCAAGCTATTCACATACCTATCTGGTGTGTGAATAGTCCACCATCTGCGGGCTCGCGGAACGGGCCATCCGGCCCATGGTTCATGGGCCGGGCGGCATGGACTCGGTGGCCGGCACGAGCATCGCCAGGGAGGTGGCCGCCAGTCGGTCGCGGTGCGCCGCCCGTGCATCCGTGAACGGTTCGTGCACGATGCACAGGCCATCCAACCCACAGGGGATCCCGCGCAGGACGCAACGCCGGTCGTCATCCGGTGGCTCCACGGCGTCGATGACGTCGAGAAGGGTGATCTTGGCGGCCGCCCGAGCGAGGCGGTAGCCACCGGACCGCCCGGTACGGGCTTCGACGAGATCGGCTCGCACGAGGTCACGCATGACGCGTGGAAGGAACCGCTCCGGGATGGCCATCTCGGCCGCGATGCGCGGCACGCTCGACCAGTCCGCTGCCGGCGGCGCGGCGAGCGCGACCATCGCGCGCACCGCGTAGTCGCCACGCCGGGTGAGTTCGAGCCGCATGCCGCCCAGTATCCGCCGAGCGACCGGCGAGCGCCGTCCGTACCCCCTGTGGTCGGGACCATCGTCCGGATGCTCGCCCGGTCGCACGGACGGCACACTCACCGGGACGACGCTCGGCACCCGTGCCCGGTCGCGAGAGGAACCCGATGACCATCGACGCGCTGCCCGGCAAGGGCCGACGAACGGCCAGGGGCCAGGGCCAGAACGGACTCCCGATCGGCGAGCTGGACGCCAATATCTTCAACTGTCCGGCGTGCGCCCGCCCGCTCGGTGCGGGCGCATCGCGCTGTCCTGGGTGCGGCTCGCGACTGATCGCCGGTGTCCAGGCTCCTCGCGCGATCGGGTTCATCGCCTCCGGGCTCGTGGTCGGCCTCCTGGTCGGCGGTGGCGTGATGGCTGGCGTGTCCGCCCTGAACGAGGCCAGGACCGTCGCCAACGTCACGCCTCTCGCCAGTGCTGCTCCGATCGCCACCGTTGCACCCGCCATCAGCGCCGGCCCGGTCGTCGACCCGGGCGTCGCAAGCAGCGCCCTGTCGGCGTTGCGCCAATCGGCCCTGCTCAATCTCCGGCTGAGCGACGACGGCGTCCGCCTGAGCGAGGCCCTGGCCGTCGTATCGCCATCGTCAGCCCACCTGTCGCGCATCCTGCGCAACCTCGCGAGTAGCGCGTCGTTCGGCGACCGCATCGCCCCGGACCTCGCCAGTTGGTCGCAGGCGACCGGGTTGTCCGGCGAGTTGACCGACCTCTATGCCACGATCGGTGCGACCGCCCGCGAGGGCCTGCGCAACGCCCTCTCGAATGACGCCGCCTATGTCTCCGCCGCGCGACAGATGCTCGATGTCCTTGGCGCCCTGCGTTCCCTCGACAGCGAAGCGCGGAGCCTGGCCAGGACGGTCGATCTCGAGATGCCACCTGCCACCATCCCGGCGGCCGCTACGCCGTAGTTCGGGCCTCCTATTCCGCAGCCGCGGCGTAGCCCGTCAGCTCCACGTAGGCCTGGCCACCCAGCGCGCGCCCACCGCGTGTCGCGCGCACGTCCTGTGATCCTTCCCAGTAGACGACGCCCATGGTCGCCCGCGTGTCCAGCTCCTGGGCGGCGACCGTCGGTGTCAGGGCGATCCGCAGGTCCTCGCCCGGGATCAGTATCGACCAGCCGGCCGGGTAGTCGGCGCCGGTGAGCGGGCTGGTCCAGCGATCCGTGACCTCCACGCTGAATGCGTCCCGGTCCAGGTGGCGGGTCGTGCCGTTCGCGTCGACGGTCGTGCCGTAGACGAGTGGATAGCTGCCGTCGGCGTCGCGAACCAGCGACAGGGTGAGGTCCGTGCCGTCCTCGAGGTTGACCGCGAACCAGTCCCAGCCCCCGCCGCCGACGCTGATGAAGTCGCCCCACTGGTGGTCGAACCAGGCCTCGCCGGTCACCGTCAGCGTCTCGCCGTCGAGGAGGATCGTGCCGGTCGCATCCATCGCGGTGCGCGAGTAGTAGTACGAGCCGCCGGCCGGACCGAAGTCGATCCAGCCGTCGCGGTCGTGGAGGGCCGGCGGCTTGGTCGCGGCAAGGTCCAGGCTCAGGCCGAGACCGCCAGGGGCGCCGGCGTCGGCCGCTTCGTCGGGCGACAGCGCCGCGGCCAGGCGATCGACGCCACCGAGGCCGCCCATCGTCCAGGCCGGTCGGTCGAAGGTCGACGGATCGGTCGGATCGATGCCCGACACTGACAGGTCGAAGCCGACGAGTTCGCCGGTCACCCCGCGCGGCGAGCGATCGACCTGCGGTCCGACGTCCAGGCGTTGCCCGTACAGGAATCGGTCACCGGTCTCGTCCGTGATGGCCAGGTGCGAGGCCCAGGTGGTCGGGAACGAGCCGCGCTCGGCGCGAAAGATCACGTACTCGAAGCCGAAGCGCTCGCCGGAGGTCGCTCGCAGGTGACCGGTGTAGTACCACCACTCGGTGAGGCGGTCGTGCGGGCCGTCGTCGCGGGGCAACTGGATCGGCTGGGGGTCCGCGACCGGCGCGGGCGACGCCGTCGGTGAGGCGATCGGCGGGAGCGGTGCGGTCGGGTTGGCGAGGATCGGTGCACCCGACGTCGTGCAGGCGCCGATGGTGGCGGCGACGAGGAGCAGGCCGAGCAGGCGTCCGAACCCGCGGCTCATCGCGAGGCCTCCTGGGCGGCTTCGGTCTCGGCCTCCGACGCCGGCAGGCGGTTGGCGATGACGCGCTCCAGGACGGCTGGCATCCACCAGTTCCAGCGACCCAGAAGCCGCATGGTGGCCGGCACGAGCAGCGCCCTGACCACCGTGGCATCCAGGGCCACCGCGATGGCCACGCCCAGACCGAGGGCCTTGATGAGCACGATGTCGGCGAAGGCGAACGAGCCCGCCACGACGACCACGATGAGGGCCGCGCTGGTCACGATCCGCCCGCTCCGCTCCAGGCCGCGGGCCACGGCCTCCGTGTTGTCGCCGGTCCGGTCCCAGGCCTCCTTCATCCGCGACAACAGGAACACCTCGTAGTCCATGGACAGCCCGAACAGGACGCAGAACAGGATGACCGGCAGGGTCGTTTCCACGAACCCCAATGGCTGGAAGCCGAGCAGGGCCGAGAGATTGCCGTCCTGGAAGATCCAGACCAGCGCGCCGAAGCTGGCGGTCAACGACAGGGAGTTCATGAGCAGCGCCTTGGCCGGCAGGACCACGGACCGCAGCAGCATGAACAGGACGAGATAGGTGGTCACGATGATGAACAGGGCCGTCCGCGGGAAGTCCTGGGCGACGCGATCGACGACGTCCGTCACGTCCGCGGCGCCACCACCGACAAGGACGGTGAAACCTTCCGGTGGGGCAAGAGCGCCGGCCGGGTCGCGCAGGTCGCCGACCAGGGAGCGGCCCTCGTCGCGGTTCGGGCCGTAGGGCGTGTAGATGGTGAAGGCGGTGATGTCACCGCGGGTCGTGGCCGCCAGGCCGGTCGCCACGAAGCGGTCACGGGGGCCGTTGGGGTCGCCGTACAGGAGGGCGTACTGGGTCAAGCTGAGGCGCGGATCCACGTCCACGAGACTCTCCACGCGGGCGATGCGTGGGTCGGCGGCAAGTCGGCGCGAGTAGTCGAACAGGCGCTCGAGGTTGGCCGGGGTGGTGGCCGGACCCTCGGTCCGGACGGCCAGCGAGATCGGCGCGAACTCGCCGTCGCCGAAGTCCTCGCGCAGTCGATCGAACGCCTGGCGCGACGGCACGTCCGGCGGGAGGACGCTCGAATCGGGGGCATTGAAGCGGACGTGCAGGAACGGCGAGCCCAGGATGAGCAGGAGGCCCAACGTCGGGATGAGAACGGCCCACGGTCGGCGCATGACCCGGCGGGCGAGCCTGGCCCACGGACCATCGGCGTGCGGCGCGACGGTCACCTTCCGCACGGCCAGGCGGTCCAGGCGGCGGCCCAGGAGGGTCAGGATCGCCGGGAGCAGCGTGAGTGCGGCGCTGACCGCGAGGGCCACGACGATCGCGCCCGCGATGCCGACCGAGCGCAGGATCATGAACTCGAACAGGATCAGGCCGAGCAGGCCGAGCAGGACCGTCAGGCCGCTGAAGAAGACGGCCCGGCCGGCGGTCGCGACGGTGACTCGGACGGCCTCGCCGACAGCGTCTGGGGCGGTGGCGTCCCGCCTGGCCAGCTCCTCGCGGAACCGGCTCGTCATGAGCAGGGAGTAGTCCACCCCCAGGCCGAGTCCCAGGAGGGTGGCCAGGTTGAGCACGAAGATGCTCATCGGCGTGACCTGCGCGATCAGGAAGATGCCGGCCAGGGCGACCAGGACCGATGCCCCGCCGACGACCAGTGGCACACCCGCCGCCACGGCCGACCCGAAGACGAGCAACAGGGCAAGCGCCGCGAGTGGCAACGAGATGATCTCGGAGCGCTGCAGGTCGCGCTCGCTGACCGCCTGGACATCGCCATAGAACGCCGGGCCGCCCGCGAGCTCGACCGTCAGGTCCGGGGCCTCGCGCAGGGCCTCGCGCACGATCGGCACCGCGTCGGGGGAGTCGTCCGGGGGGAGGTCCAGGAAGACGATGTCGTAGGCGGTGTGTCGGTCGGTGGAGACCTGCCGCGGCTGGAGCAGGTGCGACACGACGCCTGCCACGTGCTGGGCGCCGGGGACATCGCGCATCGCCTCGGCGGCGGCCAGCTCGAATGCGGGCGTGCCGGCCTCCAGGGTCGGACTGGAGAAGACGACGACGAGCGCGGATGGTGGCGCCCCGAGTTCGGCCTCCAGGACGGCCTTGGCCCGGGCCGATTCGAGGTCGTCCAGGATGAACCCACCAGCCGACAGGGCACCCGGAACCTGCGGTGCCAGCGGCAGGGCCAGCAGCAGCAATAGCGCCCACGCCCCGATGACGAGGCGCGCGCGGCGCACGACGAACTGGCCGAGTCGATCGAAGGGGGTCACGTCAGGGGTTCGGGTCGTGTCGGTCACTGGATGGGGCGGCGCCCCTCGGCATCATCGTAGCCCCGACGTCGCGGCCGGGCGTTCCGGCATGAACGCGAAACGACGCCCGGAGACGGCGCCGGGAGTACCGAGATGCGCCTATGCGCATCTGCTAGCATCCGCTCGATGCAGCTCTTCCTGATCGCCTTCCAGCAGCCCATCCCGTTCGGGATCTCGGCCGCCGTCGTCATCCTGATGATCGGCGTGATGCTGAAGTCGGCGCTGTCGAGCGAGGGCGGCGCCAAGTGGGTCAAGAAGGTCACGAACCCGAACACGAAGTTCCTGTTCACCTTCCTGTTCATCGCCTGGGCGGTCGTGTTCGGGATCGGGCTCCAGCTGGTGCCTCACGTCGGGGCCAGTTCGCCCTACGGCGCGATGGGCCTCATCGCCCTGTTCACGGGCTTCTTCATCATGATGGGCTTCCTCTGGTCGGTGATCGGGGAATAGCTCTGGCCGCGCTCGATGCCGCGGCGGCCCTCCACGCGAGCGCGACGAACACCCTGTCCGACTGGCGCCCGGCCGCGCCTGACCAGGATGCGCTGCGGCTCCACTACCTGGCCCACCTCGCGACCCACCCGGACGGTTGCTCACGCGACGGCCCGCCGGCTCACCTGACCGCCTCGTGCCTGGTCCTGGATCCGTCCGGCCGACTGACGCTGCTGTCGCTGCATCGAAAGGGACGCTTCTGGGTGCAGTTCGGCGGGCATCTCGAAGCCGGCGATGCGAGCCTGGCGCACGGCGCGCGGCGCGAGGGTCGCGAGGAGTCCGGGATCGCGATGCTCGAGCTGGTCCACCCGGAGCCCATCGACGTCGATCGGCACAGGCTGTCGGCGGCGTTCGGCCGCTGCCGAGAACACCTGGACGTGGGATTCCTGGCCGTGATCCCGCCCGACACGCTGCCGGCGACCTCTGCTGAGAGCGACGCGGTGGCGTGGTGGCCGGTCAAGGGTCTGCCGACTGGGACCGTGCCTGATCTCCCGAAGCGGCTGGCACGCGCCGTGGCGGCACTGACGGCGGCATCGCGCACCACTCGGCGCTGAGCGAAGCAGGCGACCGGCACGCCACCGCACGCGACCACGCCGGCCGTCGTTGTGTTCGGTGAGCGCACTTCCTGCTCGATCTCGGCGCTGAACGAAGCAGGCGACCGGCGGGGAACCGAGATTCGCGCCGCCAACCGCTGCCTGCTGCGCTTGGCGCAGAAGCCGCGGGGAAGGGCGGCGACGACCCAGGACTCCCGGGGTGCTGGACCGCCTTGTCGGAGCGGCGCTATGATGCGCCGACTTGCAGAGTGCATAGGTTCTATGCACCGACTGCCGATCGATGACCGAACCGACCGACCAGCCGGAGGCCGCCCGCGTGGACGCCCAGGAGATCAAGAGCGCCGTCGCGCACCAGGCCGAACAGCGGGCCCTCGCCGAGACCCCGTTCGTGAACCTCGCCGATCCGGCGCGCGCCCTCGGCGCGGACGGTCGACCGGCGGTCAGCCGCCGCGCGCCGATCTACGAGGACGTGCCCGACGAGCAGTGGAACGATTGGCGCTGGCAGCTCAGCCACCGGGTCAACGAGCTCTCCGAGATCGAGCAGATCCTGGACCTGACCCCGGAGGAGCGCGAGGGCCTCTCCGCCCCCGACAAGTTCCGGGTGGACGTCACGCCCTACTTCATCAGCCTCATCGACCCGAGGGACCCGACCGACCCGATCCGGCGCCAGGTCATCCCCATCGCCTCGGAGCACCAAGCCTTCACGGCGATGATGGAGGACTCGCTCGCGGAGGACCGCCACTCGCCGGTCCCGGGCCTCGTCCATCGCTACCCGGACCGCGTCCTGATGCTGGTCACGACCCAGTGCGCGAGCTATTGCCGCTATTGCACGCGGTCGCGGATCGTCGGCGACCCGACCCAGAACTTCAACAGCCGCGACCACGAGGCCCAGCTCGAGTACCTGCGCCGGACCCCGCAGGTCCGCGACGTCCTCATCTCGGGCGGTGACGGCCTGACCCTGGCCCCCAAGCTGTTCGAGAAGATCCTGCGTGGCCTGCGCGAGATCCCGCACATCGAGATCATCCGCATCGGTTCGCGGGTGCCGGTCTTCCTGCCCCAGCGCATCGACGACGAGCTGTGCGAGATGCTGGCCAAGTACCACCCGCTCTGGATCAACCTCCATTTCAACCACCCCAACGAGATCACGCCAGAAGTCAGCCGCGCGGTCGACAAGCTGACCCGCGCCGGTCTGCCGGTCGGCAACCAGAGCGTGCTCCTGGCGGGCGTGAACGACTGCGTGCACATCCAGCGCAACCTCGTCCACAAGCTCGTCGCCAACCGGATCCGGCCGTACTACCTCTACCAGTGCGACCTCGTCGAGGGCTCTGGGCACTTCCGGACGCCGGTCGGCAAGGGTCTCGAGATCATCGAGGGCCTGCGCGGTCACACCTCCGGTTACGCCGTCCCGACCTACGTCATCGACGCGCCCGGTGGCGGCGGCAAGATCCCGGTCATGCCCAACTACCTGATCTCGTACTCGGACCACAAGGTCGTGCTCCGCAACTACGAGGGCTACATCACGACCTACGAGGAACCCGAGCACTACACGCGCCACGACTCGAGCGCGTGCCGGTACTGCCAGCACGAGCGCCCGGAGCCCGGCCAGTCCGGCGTGCTGGGGCTCCTGGAGGGCGAGCGGATGTGGATCGAGCCCAAGGGCTTCGAGGAGACGCACCAGCGCGGGAACACCGAGGCGCACCGACTCCAGGACCCCAGCAAGTGGGTCCCGTTCGGGGTCGGGGCGTTGCAGGGCCAGGCCGGGGCGCCGCTCAAGGTCCTTGAGTCGGGCCCCGACTACGGCCCGGGCGAGGAGCCCCGCCCGCTCGAGGGTGAGCCGACCGCGTCAGCCCACGGAGAGCTCCTCTAGCCGACGCGGACTGATCGCCTAGCGCTTGATCTCCTGGAACGCGATCTGCACGTAGAACCGACCCGCTGGTGCGCCGGCCGGCACGGTCTCCTGGCCGATCAGGACGTCCTTGATGAGCTTGCCGCTCGGGAGGTTGTCGGTCGATGCCCCTCGGATCGCCTGGAGCAGCTGCCCCGGGGTGTTGTCCGACAGTTCGACCCAGGCGATCTCGTCGTGATCGGCGTTGCGGAACGTGAGATCCCGATAGCCGGCTTCCTCGAGCCAGGCTCGGACGTCGGCTTCCCGATCGTGATCGAACGAGAAGACGATCTGACCGCCGGTCTCAAGGTCTGAACCGCTGACGCCTTCGATGTTGATCGGGACTCGGGTCGACTGTCCTGGCGGGGTTTCGGGTTCGGACAGGATCTGGACGAATGTCACAACGTCCGGCGGCGATGCCGCTGGGGTCACCCGTGCCTGGATATGCATCGTGCATCCCTCCGCGCGACGAGCCGTGGCGGCGCTCGAAGCCGATCCACCTCGTCCGCGCTCAGCACTATAGGCGTCGCCTGTCGCGATTCCGTTCGATGTTCGTAGACTTGCCCGCATGGCCGGCAAGCGACGCAAGGGCAGGCCGATCGGCGAGACCCTGGGCGGGATCATCGTCGGCTTCGACCAGCAGATATTCCGGACCCTGCCGCCACCGCACGAGCTCGTCCAGAAGGGCGCGCCGGTCCGCGGCATCAGCGGTGATGACGGCGGCACGTTCGAGCTGGTCTTCCCCGACGAGGGGACGCCCGCCGACTTGGCCGAGGCACCCGATCCAGCGGCTCCGACCGACGAACCGCCCGAGCCCTAGTCCGTCGTCGCGACCGACGCGTCCGCCACGAGCTCCAGGGCTCGCGCCAACGGCGCGTCGTCCATTGCCGCGACCTGCGCCGGCGACATCGCACGCACGTCATCGGGCGTGGCGGGTGTCGCACCTTCGTCCGCCGAGACCGGCACGTCCGGGGCGATCCCCTCGTGCCAGATCCGGCGGCCGTCGGGGGTCAGCCACTCCACGGTCCCGACCCGCAGTGCGGATCCGTCGGTAAGCACGAACTCGCCGAGCACGGTGCCCGTGCCGAACGTCGTCTCGCCGACGATCTCCGCCCGCCCCGCGTCCTGGAGCGCCCCCGACACGATCTCCGAGGAGCTCGCGGTGTTCTTGTCCACGATGACGACCAGTGGCAGGTCCGTGGCCACGCCGTCGGGCGACACCTCGTGGGTCGTCTCCTTGCCGTCGGCGTCGCGCTCGATGTACACGACGCCGCTCTGGAGGAACTGGCTGGCGATCCCGACGGCCTCGTTCACGTAGCCTCCGGGGTTGCCGCGCAGGTCCAGGACGACGCGGTCCGCTCCGGCCGCCCGGGCGCCGTCGAGCGCCTTGACCATGTCGTCGGCGGCGCCGTTCGAGAACTGGTCGAGCCGGATGAGGGCGGTCGTCGAGCCCGGTACGAGCGTCCATGACACCGGCTGGATGGGCACGTCCGCTCGGACCACGTCGTAGGTACGCTCCGGCCCGGTGCCGTCGGCCCGGACCGTGATCTTGACGGTCGTCCCGGCTTCACCACGGACCCAGGTCGCGACCTCGTCGATCGTCTGGTCGGTCGTCGAACGCCCGTCGACGGCAACGATGACATCGCCAGACTGGAGGCCCGCCGACTCCGCCGGGCTCCCGTCGAACACGCCGATGACCTGCGGCAGGCCGGCCTCGGTCGGCTCGATCCGAACGCCGATGCCGACATACGAGCCGGACAGGGCGTCGTTGCGGTCCTCGCGCTCCTCGGGTGTCATGAAGTCGGTGTGGCCGGTGTCGCCGACCGCCTGGGTCATGCCGTCGATGGCGCCGTAGATGAGCGCCCGATCGTCGAGCTCGCCGCGGGCGACGTATTGCTGGTGGAGCGTGTCCCAGGCTTCTTTGATGAGCCCGAACTCGGTCGGAGCGGATGGGGCCGGTGTGGCCGCAGGGTCCGGGGTGGTGGTCGCCGAGCCGCTTGCAGCGGACACGACGAGCCCTC
>JBPPMZ010000124.1:0-42590 GCA_051306295.1 Candidatus Limnocylindrales bacterium | reverse complement strand
CGCTGAACGTCGCGACCAACGCGAGGCCGACGACCGCGCCGATGAGCCCCGTCCGGCGTCGCTGACCGGCCGCCGGTGAGGTGGGCGCCTGGGAGGGACCGGTCGTGAGGGAGGTCACGTCCGGTGGCGCTTCGTCCGTGGTCGGTTCGGTCGGGATCCGGTCGGTATCCATCGGTGGCATCGGACTCGTACGGGGGCGACGGGCAGACCGCGCGTTGCCGCACGGACGGCGCCGGACGCCTGGTCCGGCCCGCCAAGGATGCCCGACATCGGTTCAGAACGGGTCTGCCGTGTGGTGAAGGTTCGTTGGCCGGGTGCTAGACTCGACAATCCCTAGTGGTTCACTCGGAGATCGTTCCACCCGTGACCGACGCGCCCATCGCGACCATCGGCCTTGGCCCGCTCCGGCCCGCGCCTGCCGGTCTGCCGGATCCGGCCATCGACCCGCCGACCATCGGCGAGTCCGGCGACCCGTTCACGACGCTGCGCGTCATCGACCTCCTCGCCCGGCTGGAGCGCGGACGTCCGCAGCGCCTCGCGGACGTGGCGGATCGGCTCAATGCCCTCCATCTCGATTGGCTGTTCCCGGTCCCGGTCGTCGCCGACGTCGCGCTCCAGCTCCAGGCGAACTGGATGGCGGACTACCGCAACAGCGCCGGCATCGTCGTCGAGGATGGCATCGCTGGGCCGACACTGACCATCGAGGACTCGAGCCGGGTGGACCCCTGGATCGTCCGCCAGGCCCAGCGCGCCGCAGCCGACTGTACGGAGCGGCTCGCCGAGTTCAGCCGCCGCGACCGACCGACGTCGGGCGACTGACCACCGGATCGACCGCCGCTTTCCTCGACCGCCACAGAGAACCCCGTCACCAGCCACCAGCACCAAGGAGAACCGATCGATGAGCCACCACGGATATGCCGCGAACGACGCGCTCGTGGACGCCGCCTGGGCCCAGGAGCACCTGACCGACCCGGGCGTCCGCTTCGTCGAAGTCGACGTTGACACGACGTCCTACGAGCAGAGCCACCTCCCGGGCGCCGTCGCCTGGGACTGGACGAGCCAGCTGTCGGATGGCGTGCGTCGCGACATCGCATCGCGCGAGGACTTCTCGGCACTGCTGTCCGCCTCGGGCATCGGGCCGGACACGACCATCGTCCTGTACGGCGACAACAACAACTGGTTCGCGGCCTGGGCGTACTGGCAGCTCAAGCTGTACGGGCATGCCGACGTCCGGATCCTCAACGGCGGGCGCAAGTACTGGCTGGACAACGGCCTGCCCATCACCGTGGACGTGCCGTCGTATGCGGCGTCCGGCTACGAGCTTCCGGTGGCCGACTTCGGCCTGCGGGCTTTCCGCGACGACATCCTGCCGCGCCTCGGCGACGCCGGCCTCGCGCTCGTGGACGTCCGTTCGCCGGCCGAGTTCAACGGCGAGATCATCGCGCCTCCGGGCATGAGCGAGACCGCCCAGCGGGCCGGCCACATCCCGGGCGCGGCCTCCATCCCGTGGGCCCAGACGGTCAAGGAAGATGGCACGTTCAAGGACGCCGACGACCTGCGCGCGCTGTATGCGGCCAAGGGGGTGACGGCCGACAAGGACATCATCGCCTACTGCCGGATCGGCGAGCGCTCGTCGCACTCGTGGTTCGTGCTCCATGAGCTGCTCGGCTACGAGCGGGTCCGCAACTACGACGGCTCGTGGACCGAGTACGGCAGCCTGATCGGCGTGCCCATCGAGAAGCCGGTCCCGGTCGCGGCGGAGTAACGCCGCTCCGGGGTGCCGGCGGCGCGTCGCGTCCCACCGGGCGGCCCTTACGTCGATCGAACAACCGGCGCTGCCTGCTCCTCCGATGATCCTCCCGTCCGGTGGCACGCTGGTCGGAGGAACGCGACATCCGGCCTGCTCGTTCGACGGTAGGGCCGTGGGGCGGGACGCGCGTGGTAGCCCGATGGGCCGCCGGCACGCTCCGGCCGCCCTCGGAACTACCGGCCGTGGGCGGCCATGACCTCACGGAGGCGGTCGTGCGGGAGCGCATGGGCCGTGATGCCGTCGCGCCCGACGACCGTCTCGGCGGCGACGAGGGCATTGACGATCGCCTCCTCGGTCGATTCGATGACCGCGTCGAACAGTCGGTCGATCGCGCCGTCGCCCACGGCGCGGACCGGGTAGGTTCCAAGACCTGACGGGTCGTCGTCCTCCGTCTCGGGCGGCAGCTGATTACCGGTCGCGAAGGCGATGAACAGGTCGCCGCTGGTATGTCCACCCGTGCCGCCCATCCGGGCGATCCCAAGACCTGCCCGCTGGGCCAGCCGCTCGCACTGGTGGGGCAGGAGCGGCGCGTCCGTGGCCACCACGACGATGATGGAGCCCGAGCCCGGCGGGAGCGATCGTGACCGACCGACCGCGTCGTATGGACTCGGCACTTCGGAGGTCGAGATGGCCTCGCCGACGCGCACGCCATCGATCCGGAGCCAGTCGCGGCGACCGTAGTTCGCCTGCACGAGCGCGCCGACGGTCCAGCCGCCGGCCGCCTTGTCCACCACACGAGACGCGGTCCCGATGCCGCCCTTGAACTCGTGGCAGACCATGCCTGTACCGCCGCCGACCGCCCCCTCGGCGACCGCGCCGTCCGAGGCCGCCGCGAGGGCCGCGTGGAGGTGCTCGGCGGTGACGTGGAACCCGTTGATGTCGTTGAGCAGGCCGTCGTAGGTCTCGCCGACGACGGGGAGTGACCACCACGCTCGCGATGGGTCGCGCCCGGTGATCGAGGCGGCGACCAGCGCATCCCGCACGACGCCCACGCTGTGCGTGTTGGTGATGGCTACGGGGCCGGTCAGCACCCCGGACTCACGGATCCACTCGAGGCCGGTCAGCTCGCCGTTGCCGTTCAGGCGGTGGCAGCCCGCATACACCGGCTCACGCTCTGAGCCCGTCCCGCGCGGCACGACGACCGTGATGCCGGTCCGCACCGGCCCCTGACCGACGACGAGCGGGCCGTCGCCGCGGACGATGGTGGTGTGGCCGACCGTCACGCCGGCGACGTCGGTGATGGCGTTGTTCGGCCCGGGCGTGCCACGCCCGATCCGGATCCCCA
Organism: Candidatus Limnocylindrales bacterium; assembly: GCA_051306295.1. Taxonomy (GTDB): domain Bacteria; phylum Chloroflexota; class Limnocylindria; order Limnocylindrales; family CSP1-4; genus SPCO01. The sequence continues at coordinate 39,495 of JBPPMZ010000124.1, read as the reverse complement.
GGTCCCGTGCTCGCATCGGGAGAGGGTAGCGGCACGTGAGCGGGCGTGAAGGCTCGTTGCGAGGCTCGTTGCGCCGGCTCGTCGCGACGACCGGCCGTATCATCGCCAGCGTGATCCCCGTCGGTCCCGACCTACCCGGCCGCCTGCCCGCCTCGGCCGCCACGCTGCGCCTGCGCCGCCTGCCGGACCGCGTCGCCCAGGCTCGCCCGATCGATGTCGCCGAGGCGTTCCGCGACCTGCCCGGCCTCGCCCTCCTGGAGAGCGCCCGTCCGGGCCGGAACGCCCGCTGGACATATCTCACCGCGGATCCGGTCGCGGTCCTGGAAGGCCCTGCCGCCGGACCCGATCCATTCGCGGTGATGCGCCGACTGCTGGCTCGCCTGGACCCGACTCCGGTCATCCCGGCTGACGCGCCGCGGTTCCTGGGCGGTCTCGTCGGCTTCCTGGGGTACGAACTGGGGCACACGCTGGAGCGTCTCCCGACGATCGCGCCGGACGACCAGGGCCTGCCCCCGCTGCGCCTGGGCCTGCACGACTGGGCGGTCGCCTGGGACCGACGGTCGGGCCACGCCTGGCTGGCCGGCCGAGCCCTGGACGGCGACGCGCGCCGGCTGGCGCGTCGCCTGGACGACGTGCATGCCCGACTCATCGCGCCGGGCCCCAGCCCCTCCCGTTCCGAGGCGGAGTCCGAGTTCGACGCCGGGCCAGCCTCGGCGCCAGGCGCTGGCGACAGCCCGCGCCTGCGCTTCCGCTCCAGCCTGTCGCGCGCGGCCTATCGAGCCGGCGTCGAGGAAGTCCGCAGCCACATCGCCCGCGGCGACATCTACCAGGCGAACCTGACGCGCCGCCTCGCGACCGACTTCGATGGCGACCCCTGGGACTGCTATCGACGCTTGCGGACGGGCGACCCCTCGCTGTTCTCGGCGTACCTGGACCTGGGGCCCTCGCCCGAGACTGGGCGCCCGCGCGCACTGCTGTCGGCCTCGCCCGAACCGTTCCTGTCGGTCGACCAGGAGGGCGTCGTGGCGAGCGACCCGATCAAGGGCACCCGGCCGCGCGGGCGCGACCGCGACGAGGACCGGGCCTTCGCCCGCGAGCTGCTGTCGAGCGCGAAGGACCGCGCGGAGAACGTGATGATCGTGGACGTCCTGCGCAACGACCTGGGCCGCGTGTGCGTGCCGGGCACGGTCCGGGTGCCGCGTCGCTGGCGACTGGAGCGGACGGCGGCGGTCCAGCACCTGGTCTCCACGGTCACCGGCCGCCTGGCGCCCGGTCGGGATGCGTTCCATCTCCTGGGCGCGGCGTTCCCCGGCGGCTCGATCACGGGCGCGCCGAAGATCCGGGCGATGGAGATCCTGGAGGGCCTGGAGCCCGTCCGCCGCGGGCCGTACACGGGCGCGCTTGGCTGGATCGGCCCCGATGGCGCGATGCAGACCAGCATCCTCATCCGGACCTTCGTCGCGGACGGGCGCCGCCTGAGCCTGCACGTCGGGGGCGGCATCACCTGGGGCAGCGATCCGGACCGGGAGTGGGACGAGACGGTCGCCAAGGCGCGAGGACCGCTGGGTGCCATCGGCGGCGAGGAGGTCGTCGGATGAGCGGATCGCCGGCCGACGCGGCCACCGCCCCCGGCCACGTCTGGGTCGACGGCCAGGTCCTGCCCGCCGACGCCCGCCACCTGTCGGTCTTCGACCGTGGCTTCCAACTGGGCGATGGGGTCTTCGAGACGCTCCGCGCTCGGGCCGGCCGGCCGACGGAACTCGCCGAGCACCTCGCCCGCCTGCGCCGATCCGCGACCGGCCTGGACATCGAGCTGCCGCCTGACATCGAGGTGCAGCTGGCCGAGGCCATCGCCGCCCTGCTCGCCGCGGAAGGTCTCGATGGCCCGGACGGCGACGCGTCCATCCGCATCACGGTCTCCCGAGGCGTGTTCCGGTCGCGCGGGGTGCTGCCACCGAACGAGAGCGCCGCGGCCACGCTCGTCGTGCAGGTGTGGCCCGTGGCCGCGGCCTTGGCCGGTCACCTGGAACGAGGGCTGCACCTGATCGCCAGCCGTGTCCGGCGCGACCCGCAGGACCCGCTCGCCACGCTCAAGACCACGTCCCGCGCCGAGTACGTCTACGCCCGCCTGGAGGCGCGCCGCGCCGGTGCCGACGACGCCCTGTTCCTGACCATCACCGACCACCTGTCCGAGGGCACGAGCGCGAACCTGTTCCTGGTCCGTGAGGCACCGGGCGATGGCGTCCTGGAGCTCGCGACGCCCGGTCTCGATTGCGCGATCCTGGCCGGCACGACGCGCTCCTGGCTCCTGGGCTGGGCCGAGAGCGCCGGCCTGCGCCCATACGAGGGCTGGCTGACGCGCGACGACCTGGCCGCGGCCCAGGAGGCCTTCCTGTGCTCGAGCGTGGCCGGCGTGTTGCCCGTGACGGCCTTCGAGCGAACCCCGATCGGTGATGGCACGCCTGGTCCCTGGACCCTGCGCGCCCGCGCCGCGCGCGAGGCGATGATCCAGGGCACGATCCGGGCCACATCGCGATGACCCGCGACGAGCTCATCCGCCGGACCAGCCAGCTCATCGACGAGGGGGAGCGTCTGGACGCCGACCCGACCCTGGGTGCCCTCCAGGTCTGGCTCCAGCTGTCCGACGACCTGCTGGCGCGGGCCTGGGGGAGCATGGATCGCTACCACCTGGCCTGGCTGATGGTCGGCAAGCCCAAGGGCATCGTGCGCGGCCGGGCCATGACCCCGGACGAGGAAGCCGCCTACGTCCGCGAGGTGGCGAGCCAGAAGACCGCGGCCCTGCGGATGAGTCTGGATGCGGTCGCGCGTCAGGCGATGCCGTTCGTCGGCGAGACCGGAGGGGTCGGGAGCAGTGAAGGTTCCGCCGACGCCGCCCGCGGCGTGGACCGCGCGCCGGATCGCGCCGGCCTGCCGCTGGACCCGGCACTGGCCGAGCGCCTCGAGGCCGCCCGGCGCGAGGCCGATGCGCACCGCGACCACGACGAGCGGCGCGCCCCACGACCGGACCGCATGCAGCGATGACCGCCCGCACCCTGGTGCCGGCGATGGGAGGTACCCGGCAGGTGCCCGCCCCGGACCCGATCGCCACCGACTACCTGCTCCTCGCCCTCCGGCTCGACCAGCACATCCCTGGCCTCGTCGACGGCTACTTCGGCCCCGCGGCGCTCAAGGCCCAGGTGGACATGGAGCAGGGACGATCGCCGGCCCGCCTTCGCGGAGATGCGCGGGCGCTGCGTGAGCGCATCGACGCAGAGATCGCCGACGAAGGACGCCGCGCCTGGCTGGACGCACAGCTCGTGGCGCTGGAAGCCCAGGCCGCAGGGCTGACCGGTGACCCACTGCCCTATGAGGAGCACGTCGCCAGGTGCATGGGCTTCGCACCGCCGCGGCACGCCGATGCCGAGTTCACGGCCGCCCGCGCCGTCATCGCGGGCAGACTCCCCGGCGACGGCCCGTTGACCGAACGGCTCGAGGCGTGGGATCGGGACCTGGAGATCGCCGTCGATCGGCTGCCAGCCGTCATCGACTGGCTCATCGACCGCTTCCGCGGGCGCGCCGCGCGCGACTTCGGCTTGCCCGATGGGGAGGACCTGCGAGTGCGTCTCGTGACCGGTCAACCGTGGAGTGGTTACAACTGGTTCGACGGCGGTCGGTGCTCCCGAGTCGATATCAATACCGACCTGCCGGTTCGCGCTCCAAGCCTGGTTCACACGGTCGCCCATGAGACCTACCCCGGCCACCACCTGGAGCACGCCTGGAAGGAAGCCGACCTCGTCGACCGCGACGGTCGGATGGAGGCCTCGATCCTCCTGATCAACACGCCGGAGTGCCCGGTCAGCGAGGGCCTGGCCGATCTCGGGACCTCGTTCGCCGTCCCGGCCGACGAGCTCATCGACCTGTACGACGAGTTGTTCGATCGGGCCGGCCTCCGCTTCGCTGCCGACCCCGTCCAACGTCGCACGACCGCCGAAGGAGCCGCCGCTCTGGAGCCGGCACGCCGGACCCTCGCGGCCACCCAGGGCAACGCCGCGCTGCTCCTTCACGCCGACGGGCTTCCTCGCGACGCCGTGCTCGACTACCTGCGCGACGTCGGCGGATCCGCGCCGGCGGTCGCCGCCAAACGCCTCGAGTTCATCGAGCACCCGCTGTGGCGGACCTACGTCTTCGTGTACAGCGAGGGGGAGGCGCTCCTTCGTCGCTGGGTGGAGAAGGCGCCCCCAGCCGAGCGAGCGCCGCGGTTCGCCCGGCTCCTCCACGAGCAGGTCACGCCGGGTCGGCTTCTCGTGGGGCAGGACTGAACGTCACGTCGATCTCGCGGGGAGCCGGACGGCCAGCGAGCCAGCTCATGACGAAGCCGGCCGCGCCGCCGGCAAGGACGGCAAGCGCGATGACGCCGATCGCGGGGAGCCCGGGTTCGGCGGGCGCGACCAGCGGCGGCACGCTCGCGACAACGGCGTCGGTGGACCCGGGAGCCGGCACGAGGCCGTCGACGGTCTGGACCGCCAGGGTGAACGCCACGCCGTCACTCATCAGCTCGGGGAACGACACGCTCCAGCTCCAGTAGCCGGCCTCGGGCAGGGTGACCGTCGCGCGGAATCGGCCATCGGTGCCACCGGCCGTCTCGTGCACGGCCGGGACATCGAGCGTCGTCGCCGTGCCGAGCCGAGCGAAGCGCACGGTCGGGGTCACCCAACCGGCGGGCGTCCGTCCGTGCTGGAGGACCGTGAAGCCGACGCCGAACGGGGTACCGACCACCGGCGGCTCCTGGGTCGTGGCCGGGTCGATCCGGACTTCCGCCCAGCCGCCGGCCACGACCGGGGCGGCGAGGATGACGAGCAGGGACATGGCGGAGAGCGTCGCGGCGAGGCGTCGGATCATGGGTCGGCTCCGGTACGGTGCAGGTTCGGTCGCTTCCCATACACCGTCGGAGGGGTGCCGGTTCCCGGGGCGCTGCCCTACAGGTCGCGGGTGAAGACGACCCGGTCCTCGCCGTCGCCGTCGTGATCGGCATGGGCCGGTGAGCCGTAGATCGAGACGGTGCCCGGACCGTCGTCGATCGCGAAGCCCATCGCCCTATGGAACGCGATCGAGGTCCGGTTGCCCGGCCAGGTGATGGCCCTGACCCGATGGGCGGCCGGCGGCGCGAGCATCCGCGAAGAGGCGCTCGTAGAGGGCACGACCCGTGCCCCGGCGCCGCAGATTGGGGTCGCTGGCGATCATGTGCGCGTACGCGGTCGAGGGGTCGTCCTGGCTCACGAAGCCGACGATGAAGCCGGCCAGCCGCCCGTCGGCGCGCTCGGCGATCCAGGACGTGCCCGTGAAATGCTCCAGCCACAGGCGCGGCAGCAGGTGCCGCAGCGGCCGACCGCCCCACCACTCGTCCACGACCCCGACCAGGCGCGGGTGGTCGTCCGCCGTCGGTCGACGGAAGACGAGCTCGTCGCTACTCACCGGGCTGCCCACCACGCGGCGCCGAGCGCGAGCAGCGCCTGCAGCGGCACGAGCGGCCCGAACGTCGTGGCCAGGTACTCGACGAGCGGGAGGACGCCGCCTTCGGTCGCGGCGTACCACCACAGCCCGACCTGACCCAGGAGCACCCCGACGAGCGCCAGGCCGACCGCAAGCCACGTCCGTCGCGGGGCCGGCAGCGCCGGACCGCCGCCGAAGCGGGTCGCCAGGCCGATGGCGTTGCCGGCGGATGCCCACAGGACGAGCAGGCCCGCGGAGATGGCGACGACGCCGCCCAGCAGGACGGTCGACAACGCCGCGACGGCCGTGGCGATCGCGCCCCACGCCAGGCCTCGTCCGACCGATCCGGTCACCCCGGCGTCCGGAGCATCGGCGTCGACCTCGTCGTAGCGTTCGGATGGCGGACGGGCCAGGCGGCGCTCGCCGGGATCGGGGCTGGTGGTCATGACGGCCATCGTAGCCGGACGCTAGACTCCTGCACGTGAGTCACCCAAGCCTCGGCCTGCCGCCCGCCGACCAGAGCATCGTCCACCCGGATGCCGCTCGCCGCGTGCGCGAGGGCGCGCCACGTCTGGCCGCGCGCGCCCTGGAAGTCGCCATCGAGCGCGACGGGTCACTCCGCGAGCGCCACGACGAGGCCGGTCTTCGCGCCCGCCTACACGATGCCGAACTCCTGGCCGCCCGCCTGGCCATCGCGATCGGGATCGACGAGCCGACCCCGATGCGCGAGTACGCCGAGATGATCGCCCCGGTCTACCGGCGCAAGGGCGTCCCGCTCGATGACCTCATCGGTCTGTGCGAGGGCCTGCGTGCCGCGTTGCCGACCGGCCTGGGCAGCGCCGAACTGGCCGCCGCTGGTCTGGCCCTCGATGAGGCCATCGCGGTCTTCCGCTGGCATCGTCGCCTGGCTGGCGACGCTCGCAAGAAGAACGCCTTCCTGCAGTTCCTGTACAAGGGCGGCTGACCGATGACCATCAAGTGGGTCCAGCAGGACCCGCTCGTCCTGAACGGGGAGCCGTTCTGCTACGGCTCGCGCCTGACCGTCCGCCAGCTCCTCGAGTCCCGGGCGAATGGCCAGGATCTGACCCGCCTGCTGACCGACCACCCGGAGCTGCGCGTCCTGGGGATCGCGGCCGCCTTCACCTACGCCGCCGACCATCGCGAGCGGTACGCGGAGTTCTTCGAGGATGACGGCTCGCTCGCAGGGCCCGGCTACACGGAGGCCCAGGCGGCCGGTCTGCCCGTGCAGTACCGGGTCCCGGGCGTCGTGATCAAGTCTGTCACCGCGGATACCGCCGCGGGCTGATCTCCGATCGTGCTTGCCGGGGATATCCGACCCTGGTGCTAGGATATGGCGACCATGACCGATTCGACCATCGACACCGCTGCTCCGGACACCGCCGTCGCTGCCGCGGGCGCACCCGCGGCCCCCGCCTTCGACCCTGAACGACGCGCCACCGAGCTCGCCATCCTGGACGCCCTGCGGGCCGTGGTGGACCCCGAGATCGGGATGAACGTGGTCGAACTCGCGCTCATCAAGCAGATCCTGTTGGGCCCGGATTCGACCGAGATCAAGATGATCCTGACGACCCCGTTCTGTCCGTACGCCGGCTCGATGATCGCGCAGGTCAAGGAACAGGCCGAATCGGTCGTCGAGCACGATGTCAAGGTCACGTTGCTGGCTGAGCGCTGGGACCCGCGCGATGCCGGCCTGATGTGGTGAGGAGGACCCTGCCCCGATGAGCGATCAGCGAACCACCAACCCGTATGCCACCCCCGTGCCCGGCACGTCGGACGGCGGCGTCGGCACCGGCCGGCCCGGCCTGCCCTCGGCGCTCGGGGTCAAGCCGGACGCTCGCCTCGCCCAGGCGTTCCTGACCCAGGCGTTCGTGTGGATGTTCTTCGGCCTGCTGGTCAGTGCCGGCGTCGCCTTCGTCGTGCAGGGCGAAGAGACCCTCCTGGCGTTCGCCGCGGACAACTTCTTCCTGCTCATCATCGGCCAGCTGGCGCTCGTGCTGGGCATCCAGTTCGGGATCAACAAGATCAACGCGACCGCGGCGCTCGGATTGTTCTTCGTGTACGCCGCGACCCTGGGCCTGACCATCGGCCTGATCGTCTCGGGCTACAACCTCGGCTCGGTCGTGACCGCGTTCCTGTCCGCCTCGGCGATGTTCGGGGCGGCGGCCATCTACGGGCACGTCACCAAGCGCTCCCTGGCGGGCCTTGGCGGCATCCTGTTCATGGGCCTCATCGGGCTCATCGCCGCGTCGGTCCTGAACATCTTCATCGCCAGCGATGGGTTCAGCTTCATCATCTCGATCGTCGGCGTCGTGATCTTCACGGCCCTCACGGCCTACGACGTGCAGAGGATCCAGAACGGCGACCTCGCGGTCATGACCGGGTCGATGGAGAAGGCGGCGGTCATCGGTGCCCTGCACCTGTACCTCGACTTCATCAACATCTTCCTGTTCCTGCTGCGCCTGACCGGCGGAAACCGCGACTGACGAACGGAGGTCGGCCCTCAGCTGACCTCGCGCAGGGTCGGCGTGGGGCGCGCGGCCGCACGCAGGAACGCCGCGATCTTGTCGGCGGGCATCGGCCGGGCGAACAGGTAGCCCTGTCCGAAGTCGCAGCGGAGCTCGCGCAAGCGGTCGGCCTGCCACGTCGTCTCGATCCCTTCGGCGACGACGCCGATGCCCAGGCCGTGGGCCAGCGCGATGACCGCATCCACGATGGACCGGTCCGCGGCCTGGTCCAGGCCGGCGACGAACGTGCGATCGACCTTGATCGTGTCGAGCGGCAGGTGCTTCAGGTAGGCCAGCGATGAGTAGCCGGTCCCGAAGTCGTCGAGGACCAGGCGGACGCCCAGGTCGCGCAGCTGGCGGAGCGCCCGGATGCCGGCCTCGGACTGGTCCATCACGACGCTCTCGGTGATCTCCAGCTCCAGGGCGGAGGCGGGAAGACCGGTCTCGGCCAGGATGGTGGCGATATCGGCGACGAGATCCGCCGCGACGAACTGGCGCGCCGAGAGATTGACCGACACGAACGGCGGCACGACCGATCGCCGCGCGGCTGTCGTGTGCCAGCGCGCGGCCTGGCGACATGCTGTCTCGAGGACCCAGCGCCCCAGCGGCACGATGAGCCCGGTCTCCTCGGCGAGGCCGATGAACGCGAGCGGCGGCACCAGGCCGCGGGTCGGGTGCTGCCAGCGGACCAGGGCCTCGAAGCCCGCCACGGCGTCGGTGCGCAGGTCGACGATCGGCTGGTAGTGGACGCGCAGCTGGCCGAGTTCCAGCGCCCGCCGCAGATCGTTCTCCAGATCGATACGCTCGATGGTCTGGTCGCTCATCGACGGTTCGAAGGTGGTATGCCGGACCGAGGAGTCACCCTTGGCCCGGACCATCGCGATCTCCGCCTCGCGGAGCAGTTCGTCCGGCGTGCCCCGACCCGGGGTCGCCACGGCGATGCCCATCGAGGCGCTCAGGAACCAGTCCCGCCCGTTGAGCGGGAAGGGCGCGCGCAGCTCCGCCGAGATCCGGTCGGCGATCGCACGGGCCTCGTCGGCGTCGGCGACCGGGTCCAGGACGATGCCGTACTCGTCGCCCCCGAAGCGCGCCACCGTGTCGCCGGGCCGCAGGCAACCCACGAGCCGCTGACCGACGGCCAGCAGCAGGCGGTCCCCGGCCGCGTGGCCCAGGCTCTCGTTGATGACCTTGAACCGGTCCAGGTCCAGCAGCAGGACCGCGACCGATGCCGGGTCGTCCGGGCGCAGGCCGGCCAGCGCGTGCGCGATCCGGTCCGCCAGCAACTCGCGGTTGGGCAGGCCGGTGGTCGGGTCGTAGAGCGCGCCGCGCTGGGCGATGTCGATGAGCTGCGCGTTATCGAGGGCGATGGACGCCAGCTTGCCGAAGCTCGTCAGCGCATCGATATCGCGATCGCCCCAACGACGACCGGCGTCACCGGACGCCAGGCCCAGGACCCCGACCGCCCGACCACCGGAGGTGAGCGGCACACCGACGACGGACCCGAACGTGCCGGTCTTCATCGAGGCCGCCCGCCCGCTCCAGTCGTCATAATCGTCGATGGCCAGCGGCCGGCCGGTCGTCAGGACCGTGCCGCTCAGCCCCTCTTCCACTCCGATGCGGACGCCCAGGAGGGCCTCGAACAGGCCCGTGCCGACGCGCACGGACAGGGTCATCTCGTCGGGGTCGAGCAGGTAGATGAAGCCGTGAGGCGAGCCGAGGAGGGCGGTGGCCCGGCCCATGATCACGTCGAGCAGGCGGGTCGGGTCATGCCGGTCCAGGAGTGACAGGGCCGTCTCGTCCAGGGCGCGCAGGTACGGGTCGGCCAGCGAGCGGTCGCGCCGACTGCGGTCGTCGGGCTTTACGAGGTACAGCGCCCGGTCGGCCACGGCCACCAGTTCATCATTCGTGGTGCCGTCGTCCGGGTAGCAGGCGACACCGGCGCTGACCGTCACGGCGGGGCCGGCGTGGGTGCCGGCCCGGGCCTGGACCGCGCGCCGGATCCGCTCCGACACCTCGTGCGCGACACGCCGATCGGCGCCGGGCAGGATGGCCGCGAACTCGTCGCCACCGTAGCGATAGAGCGCGTCGCCGTCGCGGGTCGCGCTGCGCATCGCATCGGCCAGGTCCGCGAGCAGAGCATCGCCGGCGGGATGGCCCAGGGCATCGTTGAAGGCCTTGAACGCATCCAGGTCGAGCATCAGCGCCGCGAACGGTCGGGCGACGGCCACCGTGGCGCTCAGATCGCGCTGGAACGCGCCGTGGTTGCGCAGGCCGGTCAGAGCGTCCTGCTCCGCGCGGACCTGGACCGCGCCATGCGTCTCGGCGTTCTGGAGGGCGATGGACGCCTGCCCGGCGAACAGCTTGGTCAGCTCGAACTCGTTCTCGCTGAAGGCCGCCTCCGCTTCGCCCATCCGGCCGATGTTCAGCGTGCCGACGACCTCGCCGTTGACGAGCAAGGGGACGACGATCATCGACTCCGGCTCGAACGGCGTGCCCGGGACCTGGACGGATCGCGGGTCCAGGTGCGCCTGGTTATTGAGGACCGCCTCGCCGCGATCCACCACCCAGCCGGTGATGCCGGTCCCGAGCGGGCTCTCGTGAGCCAGGATCTCGTCGGCGAACCGATCGCGTGCGACGACAGCGCGGCGGACGTTGGCGACCCGATCGACCCGGTACAGGGTCAACGAGTCGTAGGGCACGATGGCCTTGAGTGAGTCGGCGATGAGCTCCAGGACGCCGGCCGGCTCCAGGTTGGAGAGGAGCCGCTCGTTGATGTCGAGCAGGCGGCGCTGGCCCTCCAGCTGGTGCTCGAGTTCGCCCTGCTGGCGGCGGAGGGTCGCCAGGTTGTGGGCATTGACCTCCGCCTGGGCAGCGGCGGCCGCGAAGATCGACAGGGTCACCTCGTCGTCGGCGTCGTAGCGATCTCGGCCCTCGGCCGAGACGACGATCACGCCGTGGACCGCGTCCTCGTGGACCATCGGGACGACGAGCATCGACTCGGGGTAGTCGTTCGAGCCGACGGTCAGGCTGCGCGAGTCAGCACCGGCGTCGCCGAGGCGGAGCGGTCGGCCGTGGGCGGCGACCCATCCCGTGAGGCCCTGGCCGATCGGCACGCGCAGGGTGGCCATGTCCGGCGTGGTGGTGCCCAGGAACGTGCCGTCAAAGGCGACAGGCTCGCACATCCCGGTCGCGTGGTCCACCCGGTATACGCGGATCGTGTCGTTCTCGACGAGGCGCTTCACCTCGGCGAGGATGGCCAGCGCGATCTCGCCGGTGTCGTGGAGTCGGCTCAGGCGCCCGGACAGTTCGCCGATCAAGGCGAGACGCTCGGCCAGCGAGCGGCGCGACTCCGCGAGCCGCGCGCTGCCGATGGCCGTGGCCATCTGGTCGCCGAAGGCCCGGGCCAGGGCGCGCTCTTCCGCGGTCCAGGCGTACGGTTCGCGGTGGTACAGGACGAGCAGACCCAGGGACTCGTCGCCGTACACCAGCGGGACGAAGCACACGCTCTTGACACCGGTACTCCGGTAGACCAGCCGCAGGGACGGGACGGTGGAGCGCATCGCCTGGTCCAGGACGCGGACGCGGCGCGACCGGAGGGCGTCCATCCCCGCCGTGTCGGCATCGCGCGGCAGGCTGGTGATGGCGGCGACGATCTCCTCGGACAGGCCGCGCGCGGCGGCCATCGTCAGGGGCGTGTCCCGGCTCGCGTCGTACGTCCACAGGCCGGCCCGATCGACGCCGAACAGGGCGAACGCCTCATCGATGACATCCTCGAACAGGCCGGCGACCTCTCGGCGGTCACTCAGGCGCGCGGCGATACGGCCCAGCGCCTCGGCGCGGGTCGGATCGGGATCGTGGTCGGGACGCGGACGGGCGATCGCCATCGGCGGGCCGGATCACCTTCGTTCGGGCCGGGCGATCGGGGCTGGGACGATCCTCACGCGGGCGGCTCTGGAACGGTACGGTCCGGTACGTTCTGGGGCGATAGCCCATCGGTACCAGCCAGGCGTGGCGAACGGGCGCCGTTCGCGTGCGAACCGTGCGTGAGCGTCAGCCGAACGCCGCCACCGAGTCGAGGATGACATCCGCCGCCCCCAGGTCCTCGTCGCGGCCGATGCCGCTCCGCACGCCGATGACCACGCCCGCGCCTGCCGCGCGGCCCATGGCGATGTCGGCCGGGGAGTCGCCGACGACCGCGACCCGGTCGGGCACGGTGCCCAGCGCCTGGCACAGGGCGAAGATCGCGTCCGGGGCGGGCTTGACCGGGAATCCGTCGTCGCCGCAGACCAGGGCCGCGAACCCGGTCGCGCACGCCGAGGTGGCGCAGGGTCGCGTCGGTCGGGGCGCGGTCGTCGGTCGTGACCACCGCGATGCGCCGGCCGGCCGTGCCGACCCGCGCGAACAAGGCCCCAAGATCGGTCAACGGCACAGCTGCTCCCGTTGGATCCGGCACGAACCACGCGTTCTCCACCGCGCGTCGGGCCGCGGCCACGCTCGGGCACCAGCGCCGCAACAGGGTCGCGAGCAGATCCTCGATCTGGGCCATGGTCCCGATGGCCAGCGGCCCACCGGCGGCGACCCGCCCATTGGACGGATCGAAGCCGATCGCGGCGAACACGTCGCCCGCCACCGGACGCCGGACGCTGGCATCCAGGCGGGCCGCGAGTTCCCGCGCCCAGCCGCCCCACATCGCATGGAAGTCCAGGAGCGTGCCGTCCTTGTCGAAAACGACGAGATCGATTCCACGCAGATCGACGGGCGGCATCCCGGGACCGCGGTCTACAGCATCGCCTCCGCGGCCGCCAGGACGTCCGTCTCGCGCGGCGCCACTCCGTGGCCCAGCACGAGGATGGCCTCCGGCGGGAACGAGAGGTGGACCGTGGAGCCGGCCGGCGGCACGGCCAGGTTCGGGTTGTTGAACGTGTCCACGTCCACGAGCGTCGCCTCGCCGATGCGCGTGCTGACGCGCACCACCGCGCCCAGGAACGCGATGTCGGTGACGGTCGCCGGCAGCCCGTTGGCGCCCTCCTTGGGCGCGCCATCGATGCCGTCCAGGGTGATCATCTCCGGCCGGAGCGCGACCATGACGGCCTCGCCGGCGCGCTCGTTCACGGTGGCCGTCGTGCGGACCGGGTGACCACCCAGGGTCAGGGCGCCGGTCGCCGGATCCACGACCCGCGCCTCCACCGCATTCAAGGTCCCGACGAAGGACGCCACGAACGCGGTCGAGGGGAAGTTGTAGATCTCGAATGGCGTGCCGACCTGCTCCATCCGGCCCTCGCTCATGACCACGATCCGATCGGACAGCTCGAGGGCCTCCTCCTGGTCGTGGGTCACGTATACGGTCGTGATCCCGAGCGAGCGCTGGATCTCCCGGATCTCGTGGCGGAGCGCGACCCGGATCTTGGCATCGAGCGCGGAGAGCGGCTCGTCAAGCAGGAGCACCTGCGGCTCGAACGCCAGGGCGCGGGCGAGGGCCACGCGCTGCTGCTGTCCGCCCGACAGCTGGTAGGGATAGCGATCGCCCTTGTCGGGCAGATGGATGAGCGCGAGCAATTCACCGACCCGGCGCTTGATGTCGGCGCCGGAGCGCTTGCGCATCTTGAGCCCGAACGCGATGTTGTCGCTGACGGTCATGTTCGGGAACAGGGCGTACGACTGGAAGACCATCCCGACGTTGCGCTGGTTCGGCGGCGTGCGCGTTACGTCGACGTCGTCGATCAGGATCGTGCCGGTCGTCGGCTGCTCGAAGCCGGCGATCATCCGCAGCGTCGTGGTCTTGCCGCAGCCCGACGGGCCCAGGAACGAGATGAACTCGCCGCGCTCGACCGAAAGGTCGAAGTCCTTGACAGCCACGACCCCACCGGGGAAGCGCTTCTGGACGCCGTCGAGTCGAAGGAAGGTCATGGACAGGACTCCTCAGCGGGCGCCGGCGACGGAGATCTTGCTCCGGGACCCGCGCCCAAGGAGCGAGATGGCGATCATCGCCAGCCAGGTCAGCCCGAAGCTGATCAGCGTGACGGCGGCAGGTTCGTACGCGCGGTTCGCGCCCAGATTCTGGAGGTACGGCCCGAAGGCCGGGCGGGCGAGGTACGACGCGATCGTGTACTCGCCGATGACGATGGCCAGGCTCAGGAAGGCCCCCGACAGCAGCGAGACGCGCAGGTTCGGCAGGATGACCCTGGTGACGATCGTGAACCAGCCACTTCCGAGGCTCTGTGCGGCCTCCGTCAGGGTCCGGATGTCGATCGCCCGCAAGCCCGCATCGACGGAGCGGTACATATACGGCAGCGAGAGCGCCACGTAGGCGAAGACCAGCAGGGCGCTGCTCCCGATGTCCGTGTTGGTCAGCGGCAGGGGTGGCCGGCTGTACGAGCGGATGAGTCCGAAGACCAGGACGACCGGCGGGATGACGAACGGCAGCAGGGTGATGAACTCGACGACCGGCCGCAGGCGGGGAACCCGCAGGCGCACCCAGTACGCGGTCGGCACGACCAGCGCGATGCTCAGGACGACCGTGATCACCCCGATGACGAACGAGTAGATGAGGCTGCCCACGAATTTCGCGTCGCCGAACGAGTTCGTATAGGCCGCGAACGTGGGCTTGGCCCGCATCGACACCTCGAACGTGGCGATGAGCGGGATGAGGAAGTACGCAGCGCCAAGGAGGAACACGGCCCATGCCCACGGCGCTCCGAACGAGCGGCGTCGCTTCGGCTCCGGCTCGACTTCCGCACCGAGCACCGATTCGAGCGCGCCCGAGGCGCTCATCCCGATCGACCCGCGACCGCTCGTCATCGCAGCCAGCGCTCCGATCGTCGTTGCAGCCAGGTGTAGGCCGCGATCGAGATGGCCATGATGATGACCATGCCCATGGCCATGGCGTAGCCCAGGCCGACGTTGTGCAGGACGTCGCCGCTGATCTGGTTGCCGATGGCCAATGGCACGAGCGGGATCTGCCCGGCGGTGAGCTGGTAGGCCGTCGCCTGGGCTCCGAAGGAGTTGCCGAACAGCAGGATCATGCTCCCGAGCAGCGTCGGCGTCAGGATCGGCAGCGCGACGCGACGCCAGTACTGGCCGCTCGTGGCACCCATGTTCTCCGCGGCCTCGCGCCATTCCGGCTTCAGGCCGTCGATGGCGGGCGCGATGATGAGGACCATGAGCGGAAACTGGAAGTACAGGTAGACCAGTTCCAGGCCGAACTTGCTGAAGATGGTGAAGTCGCCGCTGTAGATGTCGAGGCCGGCGTTCTTCAGGACGACGGTCAGCAGGCCGGTCGTGCTCAGTGTGTAGGTGAAGGCGAGGGCCAGCGGGATACCAGCGAAGTTCGAGGCGACGCCGGAGAAGGTCATCAGGACATCGCGCAGGATGCGCGGCAGCCGGCCCAGGATGACCGCCGCCGCCAGGGCGAAGCCGAACACGCCGCCGAGCAGCGCCGTGACGAAGCTCACCTCGATGCTGTTGCGGAAGGCGGTGGCAACCAAGGGCGTGGACAGCGCGCCGTAGTTGTCCAGGGTCACGGCCCCGGTGTCGTTATGGATGACGCTGCCGACGGCCAGGAAGGCCAGCGGTGCGCCAAGGAACATGCCGCCGAACACGAAGAACGGCAGGAGGCCCAGCCAGGACCAGCTTCGGGGACGTCGAACGGGGCGCGCTGGAGGCGCGCCCCGTTCCTTGGCAACCGTGGCGAGATCGCTCACGTTCGCGGTTCTGCTCGGCTGGGTGCCTGGGACCCTACTCGACGACGTTCGCCCCGACGACGGTGTCCCACTGCTCGGTGATGAGCGTCTTCGCGGCGGCCGCCTGCTCGGAGGTCGGATAGACCGCCCCCTCGATGTCCGGCAGCTTGGCGACCAGGTCGGCCGACACGCCACGGGCGTTGAGGTCGTCGAGGCGCGTGGTGTGGCAGTAGCCCTTCAGCCAATGGGCCTGACCCTCGTCGGAGTACAGGTACTCCATCCAGAGCTTGGCGGCGTTGGGATGCGGGGCATAGGCGCTGATGGCCTGGACGTAGACGCCCAGGAAGCGACCGGCGGCCGGGACGACGACGTCGATCTCCGGGTTGCCCGCAGCCTGGTCCTTGTGGCCCAGGGCGTTGTAGGCCCAGCGGATGGTGATCGGCGTGGCGCCCGTGTCGATGGTGCCCGGCTTGGCGATGGTCGGGACGAAGTTGCCCGCGGTGTTGAGCTCCTTGAAGAACTCGAGGCCCGGGGCCGCATCGTCGAGCGAACCTCCGTTGGCCAGGGCCGACGCGTAGACCGCGTTGATGGCCTGGCTGGAAGCACGGGGGTCACCGGCCAGCGCGACCTGATTCTTGTACTCGGGCTTGAGCAGGTCGGACCAGTCGGCCGGCGAGTTCGCCACGGCTGCCTTGTTGATCTCGAAGGTCAGGATGCTGAAGTAGTCGCCGTACCAATAGCCGTCCGGGTCCTTGAGGTCGGCATCGATGGTGTCCCACGTGGAGACCTTGTACGGCTGGATCAGACCCTCCGCCTTGGCCGGGTCGCCGAAGGTGATGCCGACGTCGATGACGTCAGGGGCCTGGGGTCCGGGGTTGTCCTTGTTGGCCTTGATGGCCTCGATCTCGTCACCCGATCCGGCATCCGGATTGAGCTCGTTGACGGCGATGCCGTACTTGGCCTTGAAGCCCTCGATCATCTCGCCGTAGTTGCACCAATCGTGGGGCAGGGCGATGGTCGACAGGGTGCCCTCGGCCTTGGCCGCGGCGATGAGCTCGTCCATCGAGCCGGACGTGCCGCCGCTGGCGGCGGTGGTCGGGGCGGCGGTGGCGTCGCCTGATGGGGCCGTCGTGGCGCCCGTACCGGAACAGGCCGCGAACAGGATCGCGGTGGTGGCCAGGAGACCCGCCCAGCGGGTCAGCTTGTGCTTCGTGGTCAAGGGATGTCCTCCATGTCGTAGACGGTGATGATCGCGGGACGCTCGCCCGGGACCTCCTCAGCCCGGGTCGACTTCCGGTGGCTCGCTCATCTCCTCAGCGCCGAGGGCACCGGATCGGGTGGCGAAATGTGATCTGCGCATTGGACCGCCGCGACCGGCGGGCGTCAAGACCATGTGATGGGTACGTTAACGCGGCGTGTGCGCCACGATATCCTCCCGCGAGGCCGGCGTTCGGTCGTTCGCGCCAGCGAGCGGCCAGGATCGTCACGACGAAGCCGCCGATCTGACGATCGACGGCTCCGCAAGCTCAGGGACTGGCGAGTCAGGCCCTGGCCCGACTCATGGCATCCAGGCGGACCACACGGCCTCGTTGTCGGCGACCCACTTGGCCCCCGCCTCATCGGCGGTCATCCCCTGGTTGGTGATGTAGTCGGCCACCAGGTTCTGGTCGGCATTGGTCCAGTTGAAGTTCTTGATCAGGGTGTAGGCGTCGCGGCCGTTCTCCACGAACGACGTGGCCACGATCTTGTTGAGGGTGTACAGCGGATAGTCGCAGGCGACGGCCTTCGGGTCGGCATCGCAGCCGTCGGTGTACTCAGGCAGCTTGACCTGCACGAGCTTGATCTTGCTGTGCAGCCACTGCGGATCGTAGAAGTAGCCGATGAGCGGCTTCTTCTGCTCCGTGGCGGTCTGGAAGGCGGTGATCGTGGCGGCCTCGCTGCCGGAGAAGACCTGCTTGAAGTTCAGGTCCAGGTTGGCGATCAGCGCCTCATCATTGGTCACGAAGGTCTGGTCGCTGCCCAGGAACTGGCCCAGGTCCCCGGACTCCGAGGTCTTGAACAGGTCCGCGTACTTGTTGAGGTTCTTCCAGTCGGTGATGTCGGGATACTCGGTGGCCATCCACTCCGGGACGTACCAGCCGATGATCCCGGTCACGCCATTGGGGCCTGCGTCCTGGGCCACGGCCTTCTCGGTGATGTACGTCTGCTCAAGGTCGGGATGGCCCCAGTTCTCGAGGATGACGTCGATCTCGCCGGTTTCGAAGCCCGGCCAGGCGATCTCCTCGGCGAGCGAGGTCGCCTCGACGGTGTAGCCGATCTGCTCGAGCAGGACCTTGGCGACCGCGACGTTCGCCTCCGCCCCGACCCACGGGTTGATGGCGATCTTGACGGTCCCCTTGTCGCCACCGCCCGTGCTCGGGGCGGCGCTGGGGCCGGCACTCGTG
This sequence comes from Candidatus Limnocylindrales bacterium, assembly GCA_051306295.1. Classification (GTDB taxonomy): domain Bacteria; phylum Chloroflexota; class Limnocylindria; order Limnocylindrales; family CSP1-4; genus SPCO01. The sequence goes on along the minus strand of JBPPMZ010000124.1, from coordinate 21,357 downwards.
CCGCCACCAGAGGAACAGGCAGCCAGGGTCAGGCTGGCGATCGCGAGCCCGGCGGCCAGCCGGGCGATGAGCGTGCGCTGCATGGATCTCCTCCTCACACGACCCCAGGGTGGCCCCGCGGTCGCTCCGTTCCGTATCGGTCGCCACCAGGGTGGCGGCGACGAATGCTAGCCCGCGCGGGACCCGCTCGTCGATGGGCGGCCACCGGCCCCCTGCGTGATCCGGTCCAGCATGATGCCGAGCAGGACGAGTGCCGTGCCGGCAGCCAGGCCCTTACCGAAGTCCTCGCCCTGGGCGAAGCCACCGATGACGTCGTTGCCGAGCGCTCCAGCGCCCACGAGGGCGCCGACCACGACCATCGCCAGGACCATCACGATCCCCTGGTTGGCGGCCACCAGCAAGGCTCGCCGGGAGAGCGGCAACTGGACCTTCCAGAGCAGCTGCCGAGAGGTCGTCCCCGCCGCGGTCGCGGCTTCGACCACGGTGACCGGCACGGCGCGGATCCCGGCATCGACCAGGCGGATGACGGGCGGGATGGCATACACCAGGGCCGCCGCGATGGCCGTGAATCGGCTGGGCTGGAAGAGCGCGACCGCCGGGATGAGGTACACGAAGGCGGGCAGGGTCTGGGCCGCGTCCAGGAACGGGCGCAGGAACGAACGGAAGCGGTCGTTCCGCGCGGAGAGGATGCCGATGAGGACGCCCAGGGCCAGGGTCAGGGCGGTCGCGATGAGCACGCTCGCGAGGGTCTGCATGCTGTGCTCCCAGAGGCCCAGCAGGACGACCGCGAGGAGACAGGCGGTCGCGATCACGGCCGCGCGCCGCCCGGAGATGGCCCATGCGATGGTCAGCACGGAACCCACCACCAGCCACCACGGCGCGCTGGTCAGGAGTCCCTCAAGCGGATTCAGGACGACGATGCTGGCCACGTCCTTGATCGCGGCCGTGCCTTCGCCGAAGGTCGTGGTGATCCACTTCGCGATGGCATTGACCGGATCGACCAGCTCGATCTCGATGGTGTCGGGAAAGGCGTTCGGGTCCTCGAGGACGCGCGCGGCGAGCGCCGCCGCCGCCACCGCCGCAGCCGCGAGGGCGTAGCGCAGGCGCGCTGGGACCAGCGGGTGATCCGAGCGACGGAACCGGGGGTCCATCCACTCCCCGGCGCGGTCCGTCAGGCGATCGAGGACGATGGCCAGGATGACGATGGCGAGACCGGCCTGGAAGGCCAGCCCGACGTTCACCTGTTGCAGGGCCCGCAGGACCGACAGGCCCAACCCGGGGGCGCCGATGAGGGCCGTGATGACGACCATCGAGAGGGCCATCATGATCGTCTGGTTGACCCCGATCCCGATCGTCCGCCGAGCCAGCGGCAACTGGACCTTGGCCAGGATCTGCGACCGGGTCGAGCCGAGCGAGCGGGCCGCCTCCACCGTGGTCTCGGGAACGCTGCGGATCCCAAGCGCGGTGATCCGGATCGCCGGCGGGATGGCGTAGATGAGGGTCGCGATGGTCGCCGACGAGATGCCGATGCTGAACAGCAGGGTCAGCGGCGCCAGGTAGGCGAACGTGGGCATGATCTGCATCACGTCGAGGATCGGCGTGACGAACGAGCGGAAGCGCTCCGAGCGACCGGCCACGATGCCCAGCGGGATGCCGATCGCCAGGGCGATGGCCACCGCCGCGAGCATCTGGGCCAGGGTCTGCATACCCTCGGTCCAGAGACCCAGCAGGCCGATCGAGGCCAGGCCGAGGCCCGCGCCGAGGGCCAGCCGCCAGCCACCGAAGATCGCCCCAAGGGCCGCGGTCAGGGCCAGGACGCCCGGCCACCCCAGTGCGGCGATCCCGTTCTCGAAGGCGCCGACGAGACCGCCGACGCCCTCACGGACGAGCGCGAACAGGATGATCGAGTCGCGGTTCTCGTCGACCCATTCCTTGACGCCATTGAGCGTCTGGAAGAGTGGGTACTCCTCGTCGTGGGGCATCGTTCCCTGCCCGGCGAAGACGAGGTACAGCAGGACGCCGAGGGCCGCCGCCACCAGCAGCAGCACGCGTCGGCCCTGATGAGGGTCCAGGCGGGCCATGGCGGGCAGGCTGATCGAGGTCATCGGACGGTCATGCCGGGCCGGTGCGCCCGGCCATCGTGCTCAGGACCCGCTCACCGATCGTGTCCGCCACGGCGCCGAGGATGCGCGCCCGGTCGACCACGCCCAGGAGCTGACCGTCCTGGACGACCCGGATCGGCTTGTCGGTGCCGGCCGCGGCCTCCAGGCAGGAGCGGATGACCGCGGAGGCATCGAACTCCGGCCCGTCGGTCGGGTCACCGGGTTCCAGGGGGCGCATGATCCAGCGCAGGGTCAACACGTGACTGCGTGGCACGTCGCTGACGAAGTCGGCCACGTAAGCGTCAGCCGGGGCGCCGACGACCTCCTCGGGCCGGCCGATCTGGACCACCTTGCCGTCGCGCATGATCACGATGTGGTCGCCGAGCTTCAGGGCCTCGGCCAGGTCATGGGTGATGAACACCATGGTCTTGCCGACCTCGTGGTGGAGGCGCAGGACCTCGTTCTGCATGTCCCGGCGGATGAGCGGGTCCAGGGCACTGAACGGCTCGTCGAAGAACATGACCTCAGGATCCACCGCCAGGGCGCGGGCCAGGCCGACGCGCTGCTGCATGCCGCCCGAGAGCTGGTCGGGATAGCTGTCGGCGTGCCCCGCCAGGCCGACCAGATCGATCATCTCGCGTGCCCGGGCCTCGCGTGCGGCCCGCTCCTCGCCGCGGATCTCCAGTCCGAACGCAACGTTGTCGATGACCTTGCGGTGGGGGAGCAGGCCGAAGTGCTGGAAGACCATGCTGAACCGTCGTCGGCGAAGCTCGCGCAGGCGCTCCTGACTGGACTTGACGATGTCTTCGCCGTCGAGCAGGACCTCGCCCGCCGTCGGTTCGATGAGCCGGGTCATGCACCGCACGAGCGTGGACTTGCCGCTGCCGGACAGGCCCATCACGACGCACACCTCGCCGGGCCGGACGTCGAACGTGACGTCCCGGAGGCCGATCGTGGTGCCGTGCTTGCGCCGCAGATCGTCGCGCTCCAGCTCGGCGTCCGGGGTTCCGATGACCTTGTGCTCGGCCGGCCCGAACACCTTCCAGAGGTTGCGGACGGCGAGGGTCGGCGTCGTCCCGTTGTCTGCTGCGCCCATCGGTCGATCGGTCGTCGCCGTCACCCTGGTCTTACCCTCCGAACCAGCCTGATCGTCCTGGTGCCGTGTTCTGCCAGATGTGCTTGGCCTCACGGTACTCGTCGAGGCCGGTCGGGCCAAGTTCCCGCCCGATGCCGGAGCGCTTGAAGCCGCCCCATTCTGCCTGTGGAAGATACGTGTTGTAGTCGTTGATCCACACGGTCCCGGCGCGCAGGCGGGTGGCGACCCGCTGGGCCCGCGACGCGTCGTTGGTCCACACCGCGCCGGCCAGGCCGTACTCGCTGTCGTTGGCCAGGGCGATCGCCTCCTCCTCGGTCGAGAAGCGCTGCACCGTCAGCACCGGCCCGAAGACCTCCTCGCGCACGATCCGCATCGTCGGGTCGACATCGGCGAAGACGGTCGGGCGGTAGAAGAAGCCGGCCTGGAGGTGCGCTTCGTCCGGTCGACGCCCGCCGGCAACGAGGCGGGCGCCCTCCTGGATCGCGCCGGCCACAAACCCCTCGACCTTGGCGCGGTGCACCTCGGAGATGAGCGCCCCGGTCTCGGTCGCGTCGTCCATCCCGTGGCCCAACCGGATGGCGTCGGCGCGCCGGCCGATCTCGGCAACGAAGCGCTCGTAGATCGCGCCCTCGACGATGGCCCGGCAGCCGGCCGAGCAGACCTGGCCGCTGTGGGTGAAGGCGGCCGTCAGCGCGTTATCGACCGCGATGTCGAAGTCGGCATCGGCGAAGACGATGTTGGGGCTCTTGCCGCCGAGCTCCATGGCGATCTTCTTCATGTTCCCGGCCGCGCCGTGGACGAGCGCGCGCCCGGCCTCGATCCCGCCGGTCAGCGAGATGAGGTCGACGTCCGGGGAGTCAGCCAGCGCCTGCCCGACCCGGGTACCCGGGCCCAGGATGAGGTTCGCGACGCCCGGCGGTGTGCCGGCCTCGTCGAGCACGCGCGCCAGATGGATGGCCGTCAGGGGCGTCACCGTGGCCGGCTTCATGACGATGGTGTTGCCCGCGGCCAGGGCGGGCGCCACCTTCCAGGACAGCTGCAGGAGCGGGTAGTTCCACGGCCCGATGAGGCCGCACACGCCGACCGGCTCGTAGACGATGCGGCTGATGGCATTCGGGTCGCTGGCGTCCACCATCCGACCCAGGTCCTTGTCGGCGAGGTCCGCGTAGTAGCGGAAGACGCGCGCCACGTCAGCGATATCCCAGCGCGATTCGCGCATCGCCTTGCCCGTGTTCGCGGTCTCCGCCCGGGCCAGCTCCTCCTGGTCGCGGTCCAGGAGATCCGCCACGCGGTCCAGCAGGGCGGCGCGCTCGCCGGTCGGGGAGCGTGGCCAGTCGGTCGTGTCGAAGGCCCGTCGCGCGGCGGCGATCGCCTGCTGGACCTGCTCGTCCGTCGCGACGTCAACCTCGGTGACGACGGTGCCGTCGGACGGGTTGATGACCGGCGAGCAGGTGCCATCGCCGGACGCGACCCATTGACCATCGATGAACAGGCTGGGCACGGAAGACCTCGGGGTGACGGCTCGGACGGAGGCTGAGCATGCGACCGGGACGGGCCGCCGGTCAACGGGCGTCGCGGCGCGTGGGCCGCCAAGCGGCGGGAGTCTTTGGCACACAGAGCTGTGACTTCTGCTATGCGGCGCCCAACGCTCGAAAACCGCCGATCCGTCGCGAATCCTCGGCCAAACAGAACCAGCACTGCTGAATGCCGAGGAATCCGGGCCGGCGTTCGTCGTAGTAGTGCTGTGGCCTCTATATGCCACGAATCGGGTCGCGCATCGGGGGGGCCAGCGACCTCGGGCGGGGTCAGGCCCGCGGCGGCTCCACGGGCCCAGGGTTGCCGTGCGTCGGCCGGGCGCCGCGGTCTTGCGCCGCCCAGCGGGCGCTGTTGGCGATGACCCGTCGGACATTCGCGTCGAAGTAGGTCGGGTGAGTCTCGTGGCCGGGCCGGAAGTACACCACTCGGCCGCGTCCGCGCCGCCATGTGGCCAGGCTGCGAAAGACCTCGCCACCCTCGAACCAGCTGATGCCGACCAACTCGTCCGGGGCCGGGATATCGAAGTGCTCGCCGTACATCTCCTCCTCGGGCAGGACGAAGGTCTCGTCGAGCCCGGCGCCGATGGGATGCGACGGATCGACGATCCAGAGGCGCTCCCGACGGCCATCCTCTCGCCACTTGAGGTCGCAGGTCGTGCCCATCAGGCGCTTGAAGATCTTCGAGAAGTGGCCCGAGTGCAGGACGATGAGGCCCATCCCGTCGAGGACGCGCGCCTGCACGCGGTCGACGACGGCATCGGCGACCTCCGGGTGGGCGACGTGGCCCCACCAGGTGAGGACGTCCGTGGCTGCCAGGACCTCGTCGGTCAGGCCGTGCTCCGGCTCGTCCAGGGTCGCCGTCCGGACCTCGAGATCACCAGACGCGCGGAGGCCATCGGCGATGGCCCTGTGGATGCCGTCCGGGTAGATCCGTCGGACCGGCTCGTCGCTGTGCTCCTGTCGGAACTCGTTCCAGACCGTGACGCGGATGCTCACGCGGGTCCTCCGATCGCCCCGGTCAGGCGGACGACCGCGCCGCCGACTGCGGCCGAGGCCCGGATCGCGTCCCAGAGGTGGGCCATGCGCAGTCCGACCTCCGGTGGGCTGGGGTTCGCGATGCGCCCCGAGCGGACGTCCAGGAACTGTTCCCAGACCGTGCCCGGCTGGACCGAATCCACGACGGCTAACGCCTCGTCGCCGTCGCGCTGGATCTCGAGGCGCTCGCCCCAGATGCCCGTGCGCAGCGTCGCCCGCTCGCAGAAGACCCGGATGTCCGAGCCGAGCGACGGGATCGCTCTGCCACAGGCATTCATGGTGATGAGCGCGCCGGATGCGATGCGGGCCATGACCACGCCGCGCAGGTCGACGGGCGCGCCGTCGTTCACGAGCCACGCGGCGACCTCTGTGACGTCCTCGCCGGCAAGGTCCGCGACCGTGTTGAGCATGTGCGCACCCGTATCGAACAGGAAACCGCCGCCCGAGAGCTCCGGCACCTGCCGCCACGTGCCGTGCGCCTGGGTGTGCCAGTCCTGCCACGCGACCGCATCGATGTTGAGGATCGCTCCGAGCTCACCGGCGCGGATCATCGCGGCGGCCGTCCGGACCTGAGGCGACAGGCTGCCCGGGAAGGCGACGACGAGCAGTCGCCCGGTGCGGTCGCGGGTCGAGATGAGCGAGGCCGCCTCGGTCGCATCGAGGACCATCGGCTTCTCGAGGAGCACGTCGACTCCGGCCTCGAGGAACGCCACGGTCTGGTCATGGTGGAGGGCGTGCGGGGTCACGATCAGGACCGCATCCAGGTCGCCCCCGAAGCGCGTCACGAATCGCTGCCAGTCCGGCTCGTTGGGCGGCAGCGCGAGGCCGCGCTCGGTGAACTCGGAAGCCGCGATGCCCCAGGCAGCGTCGCTTGGTTCACACACCGCCGGCACCACGGTGTCCTCGCGGTCCAGCATCGTGCGCAGGTGGTGACGGGCCATGAGGCCGGTGCCGATGACGCCGACACGGACACGGGTGGTGGGTGACACGCCTCGATGCTAGCCGACCTCGTGCCATATCGTGGGCGCCGGCGACGCGGCACCGATGTGGGTGACATCATCGGCCCCGACGCCGTCGCCGTCGCCGTCATCGACCATCGTGAGGGACCTCGTGGACCGCCCCGCTCCGTCTGCCGCCGCCCGTGCCCCGCAGCACGCCTCGATCGTCGTCATCGGGGCCGGGATCGTGGGCGCCAGCGTGGCGTACCACCTGGTCAAGCGCGGCTGGCGCGACGTCGTCGTCGTGGACCAGGGGCCGATCCCCGCGACCGGCGGTTCCACCTCGCACGCCCCGGGCGGCGTGTTCGTCACGAACTACTCGCGACCCATGACGCGGCTGGCGCTGGAGACCGTGGAGCTGCTCACGAGCCTGGACCTGGACGGCGAGCCGTGCTTCCTGCAGGTCGGGACGCTGGAGTTGGCTCGGACGGCGGAACGCTGGACGGATCATCGGCGCAAGCTCGGGGCCGCGCAGGCCTGGGGGGTGCCGGGGGCCCGGCTCATCGACCCGGAAGAGGCGCGCGAGCTTGTTCCGCTGCTCGACCCTGCGGAGGTCCGCGGCGCCTATCACGTGCCGTTCGATGGGATCGGCAAGCCGCTGCGAGGTGTCGCCGCGATGCTGCGCGATGCGGCCGCTGTCGGGCCGGACGCGCTCACCCTCGCGCCGCTGACGACGGTCACGGGCTTCGACATCCGGGCGGGCCAGCTCCACGGGGTGCAGACCGACGCGGGCACGATCGAGACCCCGCTCGCCGTCGTGTGTGGCGGCATCTGGGGACCGCTCCTTGGGGCGATGCTCCGAACGCCCGTGCCGCTCACGCCGTGCGAGCACCAGTACGCCATCACGACCCCGCTCGCCGCGCTCGCCGGCGAGATGCGCGAGGCGGTCCACCCCATGGTCCGCGACCAGGATCGGGCGATGTACTACCGCCAGCACGGGGATCGGTACGGTGTCGGGAACTATCAGCACGAGCCACTGCTCGTTGACGCCGCGGACATCCGCCGACACGGCGCGCTCGCGCGGGCGGGCGAGCCAGGCGTGAACCCTCACGGTGAGACCCAGGACATGCCCTCGCTGACGCCGTGGACGCCCGAGCACTTCGAGGCGGCCTGGACCGATGCGCGGCGCCTGATGCCGCCGCTCGCCGGGACGCGGATCGACTACGCGCTGAATGGCATGTTCTCGTTCACGCCCGACGGCTTCCCGGTCATGGGCGAGTCGCCGGCCGTGCGCGGCGCCTGGATCGCCGAGGCGGTGTGGGTCACCCACGGTGGGGGCGTCGGGCGGGTGATGGCCGATTGGATCACCGACGGCGACCCCGGGTTCGATGTCCACGAGATGCACATCGACCGGTTCGAGCCGGTCCAGACGACGCGCTCGTACGTGCGTGCCCGTGGCGCCCGCAACTACGACGAGGTGTACGACCTGATCCACCCCCTCCAGCCGCTGGGGGTCGCCCGACCACTGCGTGTCGCCCCGTTCCACGAACGCCTGGAAGAACTGGGCGCCGCGTTCTTCGAGGGCAAGGGCTTCGAGCGCGCGCAGTGGTTCAACGTGAACCGCCAGGATCCGGCGGCTGCCCGGACCGGCTGGGCCGGGCAGTTCTGGTCGGCCAGTGCGGCCACCGAGCACCGGGCGACCCGTGAGCGATCGGCCATCTTCGACCTGACGTCCCTGACCAAGGCGACGGTCGTGGGACCCGATGCGGAGGCGTTCCTGCAGCGCATCGCCACCAACGATCTGTCCGGCCCGGTCGGGTCGGTCGTGTACTCGGCGGTCTGCAATGCGGCGGGCGGCGTCAAGAGCGACATCACGTTCACGCGCCTGGCCCAGGATCACTACCAGCTGGGCTGCAACGGGCCGCAGGACGTCGCGTACCTGCGACGCGCGCGGCGCGCGGACGAGCGGGTCGAGATCACGGAGATCACCGCCGGTTCGACGGCCGTGCTGGTCACGGGGCCCCAGGCGCGCACGCTGCTCCAGTCGCTCTCCCCCGACGATCTCTCGAACGACGCCTTCCCGTACATGACCGCCCGCCCGATCGAGCTCGACGATGTGCCCGTGATGGCCCAGCGAATCTCGTACGCGGGCGAGCTCGGCTGGGAGCTGTACGCCGAGGCGGCCATCGGTCGGCGGCTGTGGGACGTGCTGTGGCGGTCGGGTGGCGAGCACGGATTGGTCGCGGCCGGTCGCGCCGCGTATGACGGCCTGCGCATGGAAAAGGGCTACCGCTCGTGGGGCCTGGACATGACCGAGGAGGACGACCCGTATGAGGCCGGCATCGGCTTCACGGTCAGGCTCAAGAAGGGCGACTTCGTTGGCCGCGATGCGCTGCAGGCGCGCAAGGACGCCGGGCGCTCGCGGGCCCTCGCGTGGGTCGCGCTCGATGATCCGGCGCACGTCGTCCTGGGCAAGGAGCCGGTCCGCGTCGCGGGCGCGGGCTCCGCCACCACCGATGCCGTCGTCGGGTACGTGCGCAGCGCGGCCTACGGTTACAACGTCGGGCGCTGCCTCACGAGCGTGATGTTGCCGGTCGCGCTGGCCGCGGCAGGGACCGCGCTGACCATCGAATGGTTCGGCGAGCGGCTGCCGGCCACCGTGGTCAAGGATCCCGTCTGGGATCCGGCCGGCGAGCGCATCCGCGCCTGATGGCCCGTCCCACGGAGCGGACCGACCGCTACGTCCCGCACCACCCCGACCGGCTGTGGCGCCACGCCGAGCCGAAGTCGAGCTACGACGTGGTCATCGTCGGGGGCGGGGGCCACGGTCTCGCCACGGCGTACTACCTGGCCAAACGGCACGGGATCACGAACGTGGCCGTCGTGGAGCGGGGCTGGCTCGCCGGCGGGAACATGGCCCGCAACACGGCGATCATCCGCTCGAACTACCTGTGGGACGAGAGCGCGGCGATCTACGAGCACGCCATGCGCCTCTGGGAGGGACTCGCCGAGGAGCTCGACTACGACCTGCTCTTCAGCCAGCGCGGCGTCCTCAACCTGGCCCACAACCTGGGCGACGTGCGCGAGGGCCAGCGGCGGGTGCAGGCCAATCAGCTCAACGGCGTCGACGCCGAGTGGATCTCCGCCGACGACGTCCAGCGGCTGTGCCCGATCGTCAACATCTCGCCGGACGTGCGCTACCCGGTCCTGGGCGCGACCTACCAGCCGCGCGGCGGCATCGCCAAGCACGACAACGTCGCCTGGGCCTACGCGCGCGCCGCGTCCGATCTTGGCGTCGACCTCATCGAGGGCGCGGAGGTCACCGGGTTCGATATCGACGGCGGCCGGGTCACCGGCGTGCGCACGTCGCGCGGCGACATCGCGGCGGGGCGGGTAGCGATCGTGGCTGCGGGCCACGCGTCGATCGTGGCGGGGATGGCCGGCATCCGGCTGCCGCTCCAGTCGCATCCGTTGCAGGCCCTCGTGTCCGAGTTGCTGGAGCCGGTCCACCCGAACGTCGTCATGAGCAATGCCGTCCACGTCTACGTCAGCCAGGCGCACAAGGGCGAGCTCGTGATGGGCGCCGGGATCGACACCTACAACGGCTACAGCCAGCGCGGCGGCTTCCACGTCATCGAGCACCAGCTGGCCGCGGCGCTGGAACTCTTCCCGCTCTTCGCCCGGGCGCACGTGCTGCGAACGTGGGGCGGGATCGTGGACGTCTCGCCCGATGCGTCGCCGATCATCTCTGCCACGCCCGTCCAGGGGCTGTATCTGGACTGCGGCTGGGGGACGGGCGGGTTCAAGGCCACGCCGTCGTCGGGCTGGGTCATGGCGGAGCTGGTGGCCAACGACGTGCCCGGGCCGCTCGCTCGGCCGTATGCGCTGGAGCGGTTCGAGACGGGCGCGCTCATCGACGAGCACGGCGCCGCCGCGGTAGCCCACTGATGCGCGGCCTCGTCTGGGCGCCGGCCACCTGCCTGCCCCTCCCGCGTGCGTCCAACGCACACATCGAGCCGTCCGTCGCGCTAGCCGACGCCGCTCACGTCGAAACTGCGCCATCGGATGCGCCATGCCCGACATGGGCAGCACGATCCGGCCTCCAGGATGGGTGCCGGTTGCGGATCCTGCGTCATCGAGTGCACAGAACGCGCTGTCAGGAATCGTCCGGAGTCCGTTGCGTGCATTCGATGCACACCGAGCCCCGCGATGTGCATCCGATGCGCCACATTCGCCCGGATGCGGCGCGCCACGGCCCGACGCCATGCTCCTGATCCCGTGCCCGCACTGCGGGCCCCGCAACGAGACCGAGTTCAAGTACGGCGGCCAGGCCGGCATCGCCTATCCCGCGGACCCGGACACCATGACCGATGCGGCATGGGTCGAGTACCTGTTCCTCCGTGACAACCCGAAGGGCCGCTGGCGCGAACGGTGGGTCCACGCAGCCGGCTGCCGCCGCTGGTTCGACCTGGAACGGGACACGCTCACCAACGTGATCCATCCGGGGCAAGGCACATGACGGCGTCCCGCCTCCCGACCGGCGGCGACCGCCTGGATCGCACCCAGCCGCTCGCCTTCACGTTCGATCGCGCGGCCATGACCGGGTTCGCGGGCGACACCATCGCCTCAGCGCTGCTCGCCAACGGCGTCGCCATCGTCGCCCGGAGCATCTACCACGACCGGCCGCGCGGGGTCGTGGCGGCTGGGCCGGAGGAACCCAACGCGCTGGTCCAGATCGAGTGGCCGTCCGGCGTCAGCGAGCCGATGGTCAACGCCACGACGACCCTCCTCGAGGACGGCCTCCGCGTCCATTCACTCACCGGCATGGGTCGCCTGGTGACCGCCGAAGACCGCTCGCGGTTCGATGCCGTCTACGCGCACGTCGAGGTGCTCGTGATCGGCGCCGGCCGGTCCGGTCGCGCCGCCGCCGCGGAGGCACGCGCCGCCGATCCCGACGCGCGCGTCCTCGTTCTCGACTCCGACCCGACGGCGTCCGGCGACGGCATCCAGGGCGACACGACCGTCATCGGGGTCTACGACCACGGGTATGTCGTGGCCGTGCAGCGCCGGCCGGTCACCGGCACGGAGGGTCGCCTGTGGCGCATCCGGGCCGGTCGCATCGTGCTCGCCACCGGGGCCACGGAACGGGGTATCGCCTTCGCCGACGATGATCGGCCGGGGATCATGCTCGCCTCGGCGGCCGCGATCTACGTCCGGCGTTACGGCGTCAAGCCGGGCCAGCGGGCCGTCATCTTCACGACCAACGACTCGACCCGCGACCTCGAAACCGCCCTCGCCGAAGCCGGCGTCGAGATCGTGGCGGTCGTGGACGCCCGCGCCGGAGCACATGTCGTCGGGACGCGCGGCGACGCGGATGGACGCCTGACTGCCGTGGACATCGCCCACGTCGAAGGCCGCCACGAGACCGTGGACGCGGATCTCCTGCTCGTGTCCGGCGGCTGGAACCCGAACGTCGCCCTCTGGACGCACACCAAGGGCACCCTCCGCTTCGACGAGCGCATCGCCGCCTTCGTCCCCGACGCCTCTCCGCCAACGACGCCGATGACCGCGGTCGGTGGAGCCGCCGGCGACATCGTCGACCTGGGTTCGATCACCCCGCTGGTCGTCGTGGCTCCGCCGGGCGATGCGCCGACCGAGGACGATTGGGCGACCCACTACGTCGACCCTGGTCGAGACGCGACGGTCGCCAGCCTGCGCGCGGCCCTCGGCGCCGGCCTCGAATCGATCGAGCACGTGAAGCGCTACACGACGATCGGCACCGGCATCGAACAGGGCAAGACCGGCGGCGTGCTGGCCAGCGCGATCACCGCCGCACTGCTCGGCCAGGACGTCGGCGCGGTCGGGGTTCCCACGTTCCGCCCGCCGCTCGTGCCGGTCAGTTTCGCCCAGGTCGCCGGCCGCGACCGCGGCGCCCTGTCCGACCCGATCCGGGTCACGGCCATCCAGTCCTGGCACGTGGCTGCCGGCGCCGTCTTCGAGGACGTCGGCCAGTGGAAGCGACCGCGCTACTTCCCGCAGGGCGGCGACGCGACCGCCGAATCGATGGACGTCGCGGTCCTGCGCGAGTGCGCCACGGCGCGTACGAGCGTCGCGGTCATGGACGCGTCGACCCTCGGCAAGATCGACGTCCAGGGTCCGGACGCCGGCATCTTCCTGGATCGCATCTACACGAACACCTTCTCGACGCTCAAGGTCGGGTCGTGCCGCTACGGCCTCATGTGCAAGCCCGACGGGATGGTCTTCGACGACGGGGTCACGTCGCGTCTGGCCGACGACCGGTTCCACATGACGACCACGACCGGCAACGCAGCGGCCGTGCTGGACCACCTCGAGGAGTGGCTCCAGACCGAGTGGCCCGACCTGCGCGTCCGATGCACGAGTGTCACCGAGCAGTGGGCCACCGTCGCCGTCGTCGGCCCGCGGGCGCGCGAGGTGGTCGCAGTCCTGTGCCCCGAGCTCGATGTCGCCAACGACGCCTTCCCGTTCATGACCTGGCGCGACGCGGTCATCGCGGGCGTGGCCGGCCGCGTATTCCGCATCTCGTTCTCCGGGGAGCTCGCCTTCGAGCTCAACATCCCGACGCCGCAGGGTCTGGCGGTCTGGGAGGCGGTCATGGCCGCCGGCGGCGCCTTTGGGATCAAGCCCTACGGCACGGAGGCGATGCACGTCCTGCGTGCCGAGAAGGGCTACCCGATCATCGGCCAGGAGACCGACGGCACCGTCACGCCCCAGGACCTGGGCATGGACGGACTGGTCAGCAAGAAGAAGGCGTTCATCGGCCAGCGCTCGCATCGCCGGCCCGATGCCATCCGCCCGGACCGGAAGCACCTCGTCGGTCTGCTGCCGATCGACCCCGACGCACTCCTGCCCGAGGGCACCCAACTGGTCGCGCCCGACGCCGACCTCTCGACGCGGCCCGTGCCGATGCTCGGGCACGTGACGTCGTCGTACCGGAGTGCGGCCCTGGGCAGGACGTTCGCGCTGGCGCTCGTCAAGGGCGGCCGCGATCGACTCGGCGAGCGCGTCCTTGCGCCACTCGCCGGCTCTCACGGCATCGAGGCCGTGATCACCTCGTCGGTCCTGTTCGATCCCGAGAATCGCCGCCGCGACGGGGAGCCGGCATGACCGCCGACGTCCGGATCCGGCGGATGGGGCCGCTCCCCCAGGTCACGATGCGGCTCGACCCCGCCGATGGGGCGCTGCCGGCGCGGCTCGGTGTGGCGCTCTCGGCTACACCCCCGACGATGCCGAACACGACTGCCGCGGCCCCCGATGGCCAGACGCACGTCCTGTGGCTCGGCCCCGATGAGTGGCTCATCGTCGGCCCGGAGGGTTCCCCGCCGGCGACCGCGCCAACCCTGGAGGCCGCCATCCGCGAGGCCGCTGACGGCGCGTTCGTGACCAGCGTGGACGTGTCGGCCAACCGCGTCGGCCTGGAGGTCACGGGCGCGGATGCTCGCGGGCTGCTGGCGTTCGGCTGCGCGCTGGACCTGGATCCGCGTCACTTCGGCCCGGGATCGTGCGCCCAGACGATGGTGGCTCGCGCCGGGGTCATCCTCTGGGCGCTCGGTAAGGAGCCCGCCCCCACGTTCCGACTGCTGGTCCGCCCGTCGTTCGCGACCTATCTTGAGACCTGGCTCCGTGACGCCGAGAACGGCCTCGCGTGACACCATGTCGATCGCGGCAAGGCCCGTCGGCTAGCGGAGGACGTCGATGAAGTGGTTTCGTCGCGACAGGGCACGGACCGCCGTGACCGCGTTCACGGCCATCGTCACGCCCCCACAGGTGGCCATCCTCGCGACCGCCAGGACCATCGAGCGAGCGGTCGTCCGCGATGGTGCGGTCACCACGCGCCGGATCATGACCGCCACGCTGTCGTCCGATCACCGGGTCGTCGACGGCGTCGGGGCGGCCCGGTTCCTGGGCACGCTCAAGGGTCTGTTGGAAGCTCCCGTCGACTGGGCGGTCGTGGCGTGACCCTGCTCGCCGGCGCCGCCGAGGTCGACATCACGCCGCCGTTCCCAGTCGACCTGTTGGGGTACGTGCGGCGCCCGCTGGCCGCCCGCTCGCCTATGACGAGCTGATGGCCACGGCCTGTGTCTTCCGCGACGAGGACAGCGGCACGACGGTGGTCATCATCGCGGCCGATGTCGTCGGCCTGACGACACCGATGGCCGACCGGATCCGGGCGCGTGTCGGCGAGGTGGTCGGCTGCGATCCGGCCGCGGTGCTCCTGAACTCCAGCCACACCCACGCCGCACCGTGGCCGGGTGCCACGATCAAGCTCGGCGGCGAGTTCAACGACTGGACGGCCGAGGAGCTCGCCTACTGGGACTCGATCCCGGATCGCTACGCCGCGGCAGCGCGGGAAGCGGTCGACGCGCTCGCACCCGCCCGGGTCAGCGGCGGTGTCGGCCAGGCGCCCGGGATCGCCGTCAATCGGCGTGAACGGACCGCCGACGGTCGGACGATCCTTGGCTGGAACCGCGACGGTGTCCGTGACGATTCGGTCGTGGCCATCCGGGTCGACGGGCTCGACGGCGCGCCGCTCGCGTCCGATGCCATCGCCACGCTCGTGTCCTTCGCCTGCCACCCGGTGGTCATCGGCCCGGACTTCGAGGGTGCCGGCCCGGACTTCGTCGGCCCGCTGCGGCGGTCGCTGACCGGCGTCGCGCTGCGGCCCGGTGCGGTGACCGTGTTCCTGCAGGGTGCGGCCGGCGACGCGCTGCCACTCGAGGCCTTCCGCGACGATGGCGATGCGACCATCGTCTCCGCGGACAACGTGGGCGAGCGCATCGCCCTGGCGGCCCATCACGCTATCGTCGATTCGGAGCCGTGGGCCGTTGAGATCGAGCGCTCGGACTGGGGCTCGGTCACCCCGATCTCGCTCTATCGCCGTCGCCTCGCGGAGGTGCAGCCCACCCAGGTCCTGCGCACGAGTCGCCGGATCGTATCGCTGCCGCTCCTGGACCTCCCGCCCATCGACGACCTGCGGCGTGAGCTCGAGGAGCGTCGGGCGGACCTCGCGGCCCGCGCGGACCGGGGCGAGACGCGGGTCACCATGAATCCCATCCGCTATCACATCTCGTGGCTGGAACTGCAACTCCGCCAGGACGCAGGCGGCGGCCGCGCGACCGCCATCGACGGCGAGATCTGGGCAGCGCGCATCGGCGACACGGCCATCGTCGGGGCTCCCGGCGAGATCTTCGGGGCGATCGGGACGGCCGTGCGCCGCCAGTCGCCAGCGCCGGCCACGATCTTCGCGGGCTACTCCCAGGGGAGCCTGGGGTACGTGGCCACGCCGGACGAGTACCCATTCGGCGGCTACGAACCGTCGGTCTCTCACCGCGGCTATGGCCAGCCCGCGCCGTTCTCGCCGGAGGTGGCCGGGATCATCGAGCGCACCGCCGTCGACCTGCTGCAGGAGCTTTTCGCGTGACCGACACGACCTCAGACCGCGCGCTTGCCGCGGCCATCGCCGACGGCGACGCCCGACGCGTCGCGCTGGCCACGAGCCTCGCCGATCGGCGGGTCGACCTCCCGCTCCGCTACTGGCGCCAGGCCGCGCATCTCACGACGCCGGCCGCCGATGCGGTCATGGCCCGCAAGGCCGTCGAAGGCGGGACGGCGCCGGTCGCCCGCATGTTGGAGCGCCTAGGCCTGACGGCGGCTGACCTCGCCGAGGCACTGGAGCTCTCGGCTTCCCTCGTGGAGGCCCGACTGGCCGCCCCAGCGCGCGCCCCCCTGGTCATGCTCGATGGCGAGGACGCGATCGCGCCTGGGGAAGCGGTCGCGCAGCGGGCGCTGGCCGTCGCCGCGGACACGTTCGTCACCGCCGACTGGGGGACGGCCACCGCGACCCCGTCCCTGCGCTTCTACCGCCCGCCGGGCCTCGCGCTGGACACCACGGTCCGCGACCTCACGACGTTGCTGTGGCGCCTGCGTGAACGGACCGACGACCCGGCCGCCTTCCCGCTCGACGGCATCGTCATGCCCAAGCTCGAGCATCCGGAGGAGGTCGACCTCGTCCACGAGCTGCTGGACCGGGCGGAGGCGGATCTGGGCCTCATCCCCGGCCGACTGCGCATCGCGTACCTGATCGAGTCGGGCTGGGCGGCGGTCCAGCTGCCGGCCCTCGCCCAGCGCGCCGCGCCGCGACTGGCGGCCCTCATCTTCGGCCTGGCCGACTTCAGCGCGGACCTCGCCCTGCCGGCCATCGGCACGGACCACCCGCTCGCGGTCTGGGCCCGGGCCGAGTTGATCGCCACGGCCGGGGCCGTCGGCGTGCCCGCCATCGATGGCATGACCCTGGCCTACCCGGTGGCTGACCCGGCCCTGGACGCGGCCGCCAACCGGAGGCGCTGGCTGGAGCGGATGCGCCTGGTGTACGACGACACGGTCACGGCCCGTGATCTGGGCATGACCGGCAAGTGGGTCGGGCACCCGGCGCAGCTGTTCGCCGTGCTCCTGGCCTTCGAGGCCGGGCAGAGCGATGAGACCCTGGACGCGGAGGCGCAGAAGCTGGAGGCGTACCAGGCCGCCCTTGACGCCGAACAGGGAGCGACGATGATCGGCGGCGTGATGAGCGACCGCGCGACCGACCGCCACGCCCGGGTGGTCCTCCGCCGGGCGACCGCCAACGGCCGCTTCGACGCAGGGCGGGCGCACGCCTTGGGCATCATCAGCGACGACGAACAGGCGGAGATGACGCGATGACCGACGAGACACCAACAGTCGTCCGCGGCTGGGAGGGCCGCTTCCTCGAAGACTTCGTCGTCCGCGACGTCTATGAGCATGCCCACGGCCGGACGATCACCGAGACCGACAACACCTGGTTCAGCCTGCTGACCAACAACCCGCACGACATCCACAGCAACGCCGACTACGCGTCACGCACCGAGTTCGGCAAGCCGCTCGTCGTGAGCACCCTGACCCTGGCCATCGTGACCGGCCTGTCCGTGCCGGACGTCAGCCAGAACGCGGTCGCCAATCTGGGCTGGGATGACGTCAAGCTGACGGCGCCGGTGTTCGCCGGCGACACGCTCTACGCCAGCAGCGAGGTTTTCGAAGTCCGGCCGTCGAAGTCACGGCCCGGGCAGGGTCTGGTCCGGGTCCGGACCACCGGCCGCAACCAGCGCGCCGAGACCGTCATCACCTACGAGCGCACGGTCCTCGTCTACACCCGCGCGGCCCGACCGACCGCCTGACGCCGACCGGCGCGTACACTCGACGGACGCAGTCTGCAGGGGAGCGATCCGATGGGTTTCGTGAGCGGTGTGATCACGGGCGTGGCGATCTCCGCCGCGGCCGCGGCCTGGTACATGTCCCGCTCGGGCGAGCGTTATCGCGACCAGTACCGGGTGGAGCGACGCCTGGGCGACATCGGCGATCAGCTCGAGGCGCGGACCCGCGACATCCATGCTTCCGTGAATGCGCAGCTATCCGAGATGCGAGCCAAGGGCGACGACTCGATGATCACGCTGGACCCGGTGACCGCGAGCGCCGCCGAGGCGGCCGCAGAAGTCGAAGCCTCGACCGTGTCGGTCGACGACGCGCCGACTCGGCGCACACGCAAGGCCGTCAAGGACGCCGACCCCGGGTAGAGATTCGCGCACTTGCGCGGATGTGCGATGGTTCGCACGGCTGGACCGGTGACTCGCGCGACCAGCGTGACCGCCGATACCATCCGCGACCATCAGCCCCGCCACAGGAGAGCCAGTGCGAAAACGTAAGGTGAACTACCCCCCGGCCAAGACTGCCAATCGGCCCGCACCGGCCACCGGTCTCGCGTCGGATACCCCGTACGTCCGACCGACCGTCGCGACGATCGATCTCACTGCCAGCAAGGGCCGGGCCGGACTCTCGGTCGGCGGACGCGTCCGCATCTCGGGTTCCGGCCTCTACTCCGGCGAGATCGCGGTCATCGAGAAGCTCGTCAGCGGCGTCATCCCGCAGGCCGTCGTCCGCACCGAGGCCGGCAAGACCCGCCAGGTCCGGACCATCGACCTTGAGCCCGTCAGCGCCAGTGCGCCGCCGGCCACCCCGCCTGCGAACGCTCCCGCCACCACCGAGTAGGACCAGGCCGGCTCGCGATCGACGGGCGGGAGCGAGGGTCGCTCACCGGGCCGTCGCTGATCGATTCCTGCCATTCGCCCGTTCCGTGGGCGCAAGTCACCGAGATCCTGACACCGGCTTGCTGCTGTAGGCAGATGACAGGATCCGGGGACCCATGGGGACCGGGTCACGCACGAGCGACTGACGGCGACGCTTCGCGGCCCTGACGAGTGCCCACCAGCGAAGCATCTGGCAGCGCGCCGCGCCGTGGAGGAGCCAGGCGGTCTGGTCAGTCCTGCGCGGCGAATACCGTCAGGACTCGCGCAGCCCTGCGGCGATCCGTGCCGCCCCGGTGACGACCAGCTGCGCGAGCTCTGTCGCCACGTCCTCCGGCGCACCTTCGACGGGCGGGAATCGATAGGACGGTCCGTGCAGATGCACGGCCGCGATGACCTCGCCCGACGCGTCGGCGATGGGCGCCGCCACCGACGAGATCCCCGGATCGAATTCCTCGATCGCCCAGGTGAAGCCCTGGCGCCGGACCTCGTGCAGGCGAGCCCGGACCGCGTCTGGGTCCACGAGCGTCCGCGTCGTGAACGACTCCAGCCGTCCGGCCAGGAAGCGGTCCACCGCCCCGGCCGGCCGGAAGGCCAGCAGCACCTGTCCGGACGAGACGGCGTGGAGCGGCGCCCGGGCTCCCGTCCAGTCGCGGACCTGGACGGGGTTCGGCGTATCCACCTGGTCGATGTAGTGGACGAGGTCGCCGTCCGGGACCCCCAGGCCGGCGGCCTCGCCGGACGCGGCCGCCATCTCTGCCAAGACCGGCCGCGCGATCGCGGTCAAGGACCGGGTCAGGCTGAACCCGCCGGCCAGGGTGATGAGCCTGGGCCCCAGGCGGTACGCCGTGTCGCCCGGGATCTGCTCGACCGCCCCTTCGCCCGATAGCGTCGCCAGGAGACGTGCGGCGGTGGACTTCGGAAGACCGGCGCGATCGGCCACCTCGGTCACGCCGAGCGGGCCGTCGCCGAGCGCTTCCAGGACGTCGAACGCCCGCCTGATGGATTGGACGCTGGACATGGACCCTCTCGTCGGCTAGATTCGCGGTCGCGGTTCCATCATACGGCACGGTTCCACATCGTGGAGCCCTCGCTGACCGCGACGACCGCGACGACCGCGACGACCACGCCCTCGGAGCCCCCCCGATGACCGACGACTACCAGGACATCGACCTTGCAGGCCTGTCCGACGATGACCTCGTCGAGCAGATGCACAACGACCTGTACGACGGCATGCGCGATGAGATCGTCCAGGGCACGAACATCCTGCTGGAACGCGGCTTCAGCGCCACGAAGGTCCTCGACGACGCCCTCGTGGCGGGCATGAAGATCGTCGGCATCGACTTCCGCGACGGCATCCTGTTCGTCCCCGAGGTGCTGCTGGCCGCCAACGCCATGAAGGCCGGCATGGCGATCCTGCGACCGCTGCTGGCCGAGACCGGCGCCGAGACCATGGGCAAGGTGGTGATCGGCACCGTCAAGGGCGACATCCACGACATCGGCAAGAACCTCGTCGGGATGATGCTCGAGGGTGCCGGGTTCGAGGTCGTCGACATCGGCATCAACAACGACGTCGCCGCCTACCTCGCCGCGCTCGACGAGCAGCAGCCCGACATCCTGGGCATGTCGGCGCTGCTGACCACGACCATGCCGTACATGAAGGTCGTGATCGACGAGCTGACCAAGCGTGAGCTGCGCGACCGCTACATCGTGCTGGTGGGCGGCGCTCCGCTCAACGACGAGTTCGGACGCTTCGTCGGCGCCGATGCCTACTGTCGTGACGCGTCGGCGGCTGCCGAGACCGCCCAGGCACTTGTGCTGGCCCGCCGCGCTGCGAAGGCGAGCTGACCGCGTGCGCGCCCGGATGCTGGTGGTCGCCTGCGGAGCGCTGGCGCGTGAACTGCAGGCGGTGGTCGCGGCCAACGGGCTACCGGGCATCGACGTGACGTACCTGTCGGCCGATCTGCATAGCACGCCACGCGACATCCCGGCCGCGGTCGAGGAGCGCCTGATCGCCGCACGCGGCACGTACGACCAGGTGTTCGTCGGGTACGCCGACTGCGGTACCGGCGGCGCGCTCGACGTGGTGCTCGCACGCCACGGCGCCGAGCGCCTTCCAGGTGCGCACTGCTATGAGTTCTTCGCCGGCTCGCAGCTGTTCGCACAGCTGCACGACGCCGAACCTACGACGTTCTATCTGACCGACTTCCTGCTGCGCCAGTTCGACCGGCTCGTGTGGCGCGGGCTCGGGCTGGACCGGTGGCCCCAGCTGCGCGACGACTACTTCGGCAACTACACCCGGCTGCTGTACCTGTCGCAGTTCCCACCTTCCGACGATCAGCTAGCTGCCGCACAACGCGCCGCCGATCAACTCGGACTGCGGTTGGAGCACCGCCATGTCGGCATGGGCGACGTGACGCCCACGCTGCTTACGATCGCCGGCCGCCAGCGCGCTGTCCCCGTCGTGGCGGACCAGACGGCGGAGCTGCCGACATGAGTCGGCGCGGCCGGACGGCACCG
>JBPPMZ010000123.1:0-2123 GCA_051306295.1 Candidatus Limnocylindrales bacterium | reverse complement strand
GGGCTTCGGGGTCGGCTTCGGGGTCGGTGGGACGGTGACCGTCACCGAGCCGCCATCGAGCGAGTCGTCGAAGCGGTCGCGGCTCATGGCCTCGAAGACCACCGCGTGGGTCCCGGCTGGCAGGGCTCCGGACCAGCTGAACCGCACCTCGCGCTTCCAGTCCTCACCGCCGGATCGGGTCATCGCGTGGGCGGCTCCGGCGACGCTGACGCGGACCCAGTCCGCGGGCGAGCCTTCGCGATTGCGGTACAGGACCGTGAACGTCACCGAGGTCGCGGTCGTGGCCGCGCGTGGGGAGACATCGCCATCGGAGAGACGGGTCGGCCCGGATCCGGCCGCGGCCGGCGTGATGAGGGCGACCAGCAGGGCCACGGCGACGAGCAGCGCGCGGGCGGCGGCCGACCAGCCGCCCGCCGATCGACGAACGGTCGATCCTGGCGCGCGTCGCGGATGTGGGTGCTGTCGATCGTGGTCGAGCAACTCGATGATGCCTCCGGCCGGGCCTGGGGCCCGGGTCCTGAAGGCGAGGATGCGGCCCGCGACACGCGGCGGGCAATGGTACGGGGGTCCGGTCGCGTCCAGCCGACCGGACGACGCCCGGTCACCGAACACGTGGCGGGTGCGGTGGATTGCGGAGGGGTGGATGGGCCGTCCGTCCGGGGTGGATACCCCGGTCTGGCCATTGGCGTGACGCACGATCGCCCCCAGCATGGTGGCATGGAGGTCATCACCCCGCCCCGCCCCGTCCAGCACCGGTCGATCACGCCGCTGCTCAGCTCGACGCTCATCGGCATCGCGCTTGTCGTCGCCGGGCTGTCGATGGCCTATCTCGCCTACGCCACGCCGCTGCTGTCCAGCGTCCTGCCCGCCGGCCACCCCAACGTCGGGCAGCTTGCGACCGGCATGGCCGTCTGGGCCCTGGCACTCGTCGCGCCCGCCGGGTTCATCCTGGTCGGGGCCAACCGCCTCGCCCATCTCCTCGCCCGGATCCGCGGGCGGATGCCCCATCGCTCCTCGACGATCCAGGCCCTTGCCGGACTTCCGGACGGCGTGGTCGTGGCGACCGGCCTGACACTCCCCGACGGGCGTGGGGTCGCCGACGTCGTGGTCGGCCCGTTCGGTGCCGCGGTGGTCCGCGAACTGCCGCCGGCCCGCCTCACCCGCGTCCACAACGGTCAGTGGCAGCTCCGCACGCAGCGTGGCTGGATCCCGTTGGAGGACCCCTTGCAGCGGACCGTCCGCGACGCCGAGCGGGTCCGTCGCTGGCTCGGCCATGACGATGCCGACTTCGTGGTCAAGGTCTATGCGGCCGTGGTCGGTGTGGATCCGATCGTGAGCCGCTCGACGGCCTGCGCGGTCCTCACGCCCGATCAGCTGGCGCCATGGGTCTCCGCACTGGCGCCCCAGCGCAGCCTGACGGCTGGTCGCCGCGAACAGATCCTCGACCTGGTGCGCGAAGCCATCGCCTGAGCGACGGCGGACCGGTCAGGTGGCGTCGGCCACCGGCAGGACCAGCACGTAGTGGCCGTCCATCCCAGGGTAGCGACCCGTCGGGCGGCGCCACTTGCGGTAGTCCTCGCGCAGTTGCTTGACGGTGATGCGCTGGTTGGGCTTGCGCGACGGACCCCAGATCGAGCTGACCCGGGGGTACCACGGGTCGCTCACCCACAGCCCAGTGATCGCGAAGTCGTCGGTGACGGCCGGATCGGCGGACGCCGTGAACCCGTGCAGCACCCAGGAGTGGGCTCCGCGCCAGACCAGCAGTCCGACCGGCCGACCGGTCGCCCGGATGGCCGTCACGGCCCGGCGCACCGCCGCGCCCATGGTCGGCTCGACCACGACGCGATAGGCGCCGGCCTCATGTTCTTCCAGGCCGCGCGCCCAGCCGAGCGGCTCCGTGCCGTGATTCCGCGCCTCGGAAAGGCGCTTGGCCAGTCGCGCCAGGGACGTCTGCGTCGCCTTCGTCCGGTCGTTGTCCGGGCCGACGATGTTGAGCATCGTCTGCATCGCGCCGGCGACGCACTGCTTGACCGTCGCCTGGCTGACGAAGTCGCCCTTGCGGTACAGGTTGACCTCGTACGCGCCGGTCGGGATGGGCGTCGGCTCGGCGGTCGGCGCTGGGG
>JBPPMZ010000122.1:0-18217 GCA_051306295.1 Candidatus Limnocylindrales bacterium | reverse complement strand
GGGGAGGGCCCTCGTCGATGCCCTGATGGCCGGGATCGTCATGGATACCGCGACCTTCGCCCATCCCAACGCGACGCCGCGCACGCTGGCCGTCTCGGCGGCGTTGGTCGAGGCGGGTGCGCCGCTGTCCGACATCTCGCGCCGGCTGTACCGCTCCAAGCCGACGGCGCAGCTGCAGCTGTTCGGGCGCGTCCTGGAACGCCTGGAGACCGCGGACGGGGGCCGGGTCGTGTTCTCCACCCTGCATGACGCCGATCTCGCGGCCACCGGGACGATCTCGTCGCACAGCGAAGGCATCATCGACCTGCTCGCCCAGGCCGTGGAGGCGGAGGTCGCGATCCTGTTCAAGGAGGCGGAGCAGGGCAAGGCGACGCGGGTGAGCGTGCGGACGAAGCCAGGTGGCGTGGACGCCACGGTCCTGACCGGCGCCTTCGGTGGCGGGGGTCATGCCCGCGCGGCGGGGGCCAGCGTGCCACTCCCCGTGGACCAGGCACGCCCGCCAGTCCTCGTCGAGGCCACGCGACTGGCCGCCGCCGTCTCCCGCTGATCGTGGCGCACCGATCGCTCGGGCTCGGGCTCGACGGCATCCTCATCATCGACAAGCCCATCGGCCCGACCTCACACGACGTCGTGGGGCTGGTCCGTCGGCTCGCGGCCACCAAGCGCGTCGGGCACGGCGGGACGCTGGATCCATTCGCCTCCGGGGTGCTGCCGGTCTTCCTGGGCCGTGGGACGCGCGTCGTCGAGTTCCACATGGCCGATCGAAAGGGCTACCGGGCCACGGTCTGTTTCGGGGCGTCGTCGTCGACCGATGACCTGGAAGGCGAATTGACCGTCGCGTCCGGACCCGCGCCGACGCGCGAGGCCGTCGTGGCGGCGATGCCGGCCCTGACCGGCGCCATCTCGCAGCGGCCGCCGGCCTATTCGGCGATCAAGGTCGGGGGACGCCGGGCCTACGCCATGGCGCGCGCTGGGGAGACCGTGGTCCTCGCGGAACGCGAGGTGACGATCTTCGCCCTGGACCTCGTGTCCTGGGACGACACCGACCCGGAGCGGCCGATCGCGATCGTGGACGTGGCGTGTTCCGCGGGTACGTACATCCGAGCTCTGGCCCGCGACCTCGGCGAGCGGCTGGGGAGTGCCGCGTACCTCGGCGCGCTGCGTCGGACCGCCGCCGGCCCGTTCGACGTGGACACCGCGATCGCGTTGGAGGTCGTTCGCGAGGCGGCGGCCAACGGACCTGAAGGGCTGCTCCCGCTGCTCCGGCCGATCGACGAGGGCCTGGAGCGCTTCCCGCAGGTCGAACTGACGATCTCGGAGGTCGCGGCCGTGTCGCGTGGCCAGTTCGTGCGGCCCGAGGCCGGGTTCGAGCCGGGAGCGGAACGCTACCGATTGCGCACGCCGAGCGGCGACCTGGCGGCCATCGCCACGGACGCCGGGACCGGTCGACTGGCCCCGGACAAGGTGCTCGTCTCGGCCGGGGTCGACGCCTGATGGATGTCGTCGCCGGAGTCGAGGCGCTTCGGGCGGAACACGGGCCGCTGTTCGTGGTCGTCGGTGTATTCGACGGGCTCCATCGCGGGCATGCGTACCTGCTTGAGCACCTCGTGCGCGAAGCGGCGGCGCGCTCGGCTCGGCCGGCCGTCATCACCTTCGACCATCACCCCGACGAGGTGCTCGTCGGGACGGCGCCGCCACTCCTGCTTCACCCCGACGAGCGCCTGGAGCGACTGGCGGACGCCGGAGTGGACGTGACCATCGTCCAGCACTTCGACGAGACCGTTCGGCGCACGACCTACGATGCGTTCGTGGGGGCGATCCGCGACCGGACGGCGCTGGCCGGCCTGCTCATGACGCCCGATGCCGCGTTCGGCTTCGAGCGGCGCGGGACGCCGGATCGCCTCGCGGAGCTCGGCGCGACGGACGGCTTCGAGGTCGTCGTCGTACCCCCGTTCACGCTCGATGGGCGCTCGGTGCGCAGTTCAGACGTCCGTTCCGCGATCGCCGCGGGTGATCTGCACGAGGCGGCACTGCTGCTGGGCAGGCCGGTGACGGTGCGCGGTGCGGCGAACGACGAAGGCCTCCTGACCATGCCGTGGCCGCTCGCCCTGCCGCCGGATGG
The DNA here is from genome assembly GCA_051306295.1 of Candidatus Limnocylindrales bacterium. Lineage (GTDB taxonomy): Bacteria > Chloroflexota > Limnocylindria > Limnocylindrales > CSP1-4 > SPCO01. The sequence goes on along the minus strand of JBPPMZ010000122.1, from coordinate 16,095 downwards.
GGCCTATCCGTGCACGGTCGATGGGCGTCGGACCACGCTCCGCGTTCGCGGAGGCGAAGCGCTCCTGGATGGCGGAGGAGCGCCGGCTGGCGACGTGACGGTCGTCCTGGGCGCCTGACGCGGGAGCTCGCTACAGGCCGGGCTGCCAGAGCGGTTCGGCGACCCCGCGTTGATGATTCTCGTAGCGGGCCATCACGAACAGCAGATCCGAGAGCCGGTTGAGGTAGGGGAGGACGAGGTCTCCGATCGGTTCCTCGTGGCTGAGCGTGATCGCCTCGCGTTCCGCGCGCCGGCAGACCGTCCGTGCGACGTGCAGCTGGGCCGCCCCCGGCGAGCCGCCCGGCAGCAGGAAGTTGGCCAGCGGGCCGACCACCGCGTTCAGTTCGTCGATGGTCGCCTCGAGCTGCTCGACATGGCGCGGCTGGACGGTCGGGATCCGGCCGCGGCGCTCGTCGTCCTCTGGCCAGCACAGGTCGGAGCCCAGGTCGAACAGCTCGTTCTGGATGCGCCCGAGCTCGTTGACGAGGCGTTCCGTGAGGCCGAGCGCAAGGGCCACGCCCAGGACCGAGTTCAGCTCGTCCACGGTGCCGTAGGCGCGCACCCGCGCCGAATCCTTGGAGACGCGCCGGCCGCCGCCCAGGCCGGTCATCCCCTCGTCGCCGGTCTTCGTGTAGATCCTGTCGAGACTTGGCATGCGCAGATGGTAGTCGGCAGCCCCGATCCCGGGGGCGGGTGCCTGCGGAATCGGCATCCAGAGCCGTCAGCTCTGGTAGGCGCACCGCCGAGGCCAAGAGCGACCGTATCGGGTGCGTACCAGCAGCCATGGCTCTGGTATCACGGTGATCGCACGCCGCCGGTCTGCCCGGGCGCCGCTACCAGCAGCCCTGGCTCTATCTGCCAAGGATCCGAGCCAGGTGGCGCAACCGCGGCCGGCCCCGCGACCGCGTTTGACCGATTCGACCGGTCACCCGTATCATCCGCCGGTCATAGATGGAACAAGCAAGTAACGTCGTGTTCGGAGGAACGAGTGCCGCTCGCGCGGGAACAGAAGCAGGAGATCATGACCGGCTTTGCCACCAAGGAAGGTGACACCGGTTCGCCAGAGGTCCAGGTCGCGCTCATCACCGAGCGGATCAAGGAGCTGACGGCGCATCTTCGGAGCTTCCCCAAGGACAATCATTCGCGCCGCGGCCTCCTCAAGCTCGTCGGCCAGCGCCGCCGCCTTCTCGCCTACTTGATGAAGAAGGACAGCGCGCGCTATCGGACCGTCATCGGACGGCTCGGACTGCGCCGCTAACGCCGCTCTTCTGAGACCTCGGGCATGATCCGAGGTCTGTCAGTACCCGGCGCCTAGCCACATGCAGCCAGGCTGACCTGCCCACAGGTCGTCAACCTCCTCCACGCACCAGGAGGAGATATCCCCTTGTCTCACACATTCGAGACGCAGGTCGGCGGCAAGACGCTGACCATCGAGACCGGCAAGCTCGCCCGACTCGCGGGTGGCGCGGTCACCGTTCGCTACGGCGACACCCTCGTGCTCGGCACGGCCAACCGGAGCGATCCCCGCCCCGGCCTCGACTTCTTCCCCCTCACGGTCGAGTTCGAAGAGCGGATGTATGCCGCGGGCAAGATCCCGGGCGGCTTCATCAAGCGCGAGGCGCGCGCGTCGGAGGCTGCCACCCTGGCCGCCCGCCTGACCGACCGCCCGATCCGTCCCCTCTTCCCCGAGGGCTACAAGGACGACATCCAGCTCGTCATCACGGTCCTCTCGACGGACCAGGAGAACGAGCCCGACGTGCTGGGCACGGTGGCCGCCTCGGCCGCCCTGACCATCAGCGAGATTCCGTTCGCGGGCCCCGTCGGTGCCGTGCGCATCGGTCGCATCGGCGGCGAGTTCGTCGTCAACCCGACCTACAGCGAACTCGCCGACTCGGAGCTTGACCTCATCGTGTCCGGCACACGCGACGCGATCATGATGGTCGAGGCGGGCGCCAAGCTCCTGCCTGAGGACGTCATGGCCGAGGCGATCCTGTTCGGCCATCGCGCCCTGCAGCCGCTCATCGACATCCAGCTCGAGCTCCAGAAGGCGGTCGGCAAGACCAAGATCACGCCGTTCCTCGAGGCCGGCACGGGCTCCGTCCTGAACTTCGCCGAGGCCGTCGACGCCGGTGACACGTTCGTCATCGTCGACGTCGAGACGACCGGCACGGACCCCAAGATGGCCGACCTCGTCGAGATCGCCGCGGTCAAGGTCCAGGGCGGCAAGATCACCGACCGTTGGTCCACGCTCGTCAACCCGGGGCGCCCGATCGTCGGTAACCAGATGCACGGCATCAAGGATGCGGACATCAAGAAGGCCCCCAAGCCGGCCGACGCCGCGAAGCAGGCCGTCGCCTTCATCGGCGACGCCCATATCGTCGGCCACTCGGTCGGGTTCGATCTGGGATTCCTGGAGGCCGCGCTGGCCGACGGGACGCACTTCGAGCAGGGCCGCTACCTCGACACCCTGACGATCGCCCGCGAGGGCTATCCGGACCTCGAGAACTACAAGCTGCCGACCCTCTCGAACTTCTTCGGCATCGAGCTCTCGCAGGCGCATCGCGCCGGGCCGGACGCTGAGGCGACCGCCAACCTGCTCATCTGGTTCGCCAAGGACCTGCCGGGGCGCATCAACGCGCTGAAGGCCGGCCTCGCCGAGTCGTTCAAGGCCAATCGCACCGGTGGCGACAGCAAGGCCCTCCAGGAGGGTGCGCGCCGCGAGGCTCGCGTCAGCAAGGGCCTGTTCAGCCTCATCCACAAGAAGACCGCCCGTCAGCTGGCCCTCGACGAGGGGATCCGCATGGACGGCCGCGGCGTGACCGAGCTGCGCCAGATCTCCGTGGAGGTCGGCCTCCTGCCGCGCGCCCACGGTTCGGGCCTGTTCACCCGCGGTGAGACCCAGGTCATGACCATCGCGACGCTGGGTGCGTCGTCGGACGTGCAGCGCATCGACACGATCAGCCCCAAGACCGAGAAGCGCTACATCCACCACTACAACTTCCCGCCTTACAGCACCGGTGAGAACAAGCCGATGCGCGGGCCCAGTCGTCGCGACATCGGGCATGGCAACCTGGCCGAGCGAGCGCTCATCCCGGTGCTGCCGAGCCACGACGAGTTCCCGTACGTCATCCGCCTCGTGTCCGAGTGCATGTCGTCCAACGGCTCGACGTCGATGGCCTCGACCTGCGGCTCGACCCTGGCCCTGATGGATGCCGGTGTGCCGATCTCGGCGCCCGTCGCCGGAGCGGCCATGGGCCTCATCAGCGAGCCGGACGGCCGCTTCGTCGTCCTGACCGACATCCTCGGCAAGGAGGACTCGGTCGGCGACATGGACTTCAAGGTCACCGGTACGCGGGACGGCATCACCGCCCTGCAGATGGACATCAAGGTCCAGGGCATCAACGAGGCGATCATCCGCGGCGGCCTCAAGCAGGCCCTGGCGGCCCGCCTCGAGATCCTCGACAAGATGACCGAGGTGATGCCGGAAGCCCGTGGTGACATGAGCGACTTCGCGCCGCGCATCATCACCATCAAGATCAACCCCGAGAAGATCCGCGAGATCATCGGCAAGGGCGGATCGATGATCCGCAAGATCCAGGAAGAGACCCAGACCGAGATCAACGTCGAGGACGACGGCACCGTGGAGATCGCGGCCGTCTCCGGCGAGAACTCGCGCAAGGCGATCGACTGGATCAACAGCCTGACGCGCGAGGTCGAAGTCGGCTCGCTGTACATGGGCAAGGTCACCCGGATCATGGGCTTCGGCGCGTTCGTCGAGATCCTGCCGGGCAAGGAAGGCCTCGTCCGCATCGGCGAACTGGCCGATTACCACGTCCCGACCGTCGAGGACGTCGTGTCCGTCGGCGACGAGATCATGGTCGTCGTGCTCGAAGTGGACCGGCAGGGCCGGGTCAACCTCTCGCGCAAGGCCGCCATGCAGCGCCACCTCGCCAAGGATCCCGCGTAGGGTCCCCAGCGCGGTCGTTCACACGCCGCTCAGCAACGACCGGTCCCTCGCGGGGCCGGTCGTTCGACGTGGCGAGGACCGTGCCGCAACCTCCCCACCCGGACCGGGATTCCGGCGCTGGTATACTCGCGGCCGTGTCCGAACCGACCAAGAACACCGCGGAGCCATGCCCGTCATGACCGATCAGCCCCTCACCGTCGCGGTCGTCGGCGCCACCGGCGTCGTCGGCGGGACGATGATCCGGATGCTCACCGAGCGCCACTTCCCGGTCGGGGAGCTGCGCCTGCTGGCGAGCGCCAGGAGCGCCGGCCGGGTGATCGATGTCACGGGCACGCCGCACACCGTCATCGAGGCGACACCCGACGCCTTCGAGGGCGTGGACATCGCCCTGTTCAGCGCCGGTGGCGACACGTCGAAGCTGCTCGCCCCGGAGGCGGCTCGCCGCGGGGCGACCGTCATCGACAACTCGTCGGCCTGGCGGATGGACCCCCAGGTGCCGCTCGTCGTGAGCCAGGTGAACCCGGACGACCTGGCCTGGCACGAGGGCATCATCGCCAATCCGAACTGCTCCACGATGCAGCTCGTCCCGCCGCTCATGGCCCTGCGCGACGCGGTCGGGCTGGAGCGGGTCATCGTGGACACGTACCAGGCCGTCAGCGGCACGGGCGGCAAGGCCATCAAGGAACTCCAGGCGCAGGTCGAGGCGTACCTCGGCGAGCGGCCGCTGGAGAGCACCGTCTATCCCCACCAGATCGCGTTCAACGCCCTCCCGCAGGTCGATGTCTTCCTGGACAACGGCTATACCAAGGAGGAGTGGAAGGTCGTCACCGAGAGCCGCAAGATCCTGCATCTGCCGGACTTGCGCGTGTCGTCGACGGCCGTGCGCGTGCCGGTCTTCGTTGCACATAGCGAGGCGGTCCACGTCGAGACCGTCGAACCGATCACCCCAGAGCGTGCCCGGACCCTGTTCGCCGCGGTCCCGGGCGTCGTGGTCCAGGACGACCCGGCGACGTCGACCTACCCCCTCGCGACGGAGGCGGCCGGCTCCGATGAGATCTACGTCGGTCGCGTCCGCCAGGATTCCAGCATCGCCGACGGCCGGGGCCTGGCGTTCTGGGTGGTCAGCGACAACCTGCGCAAGGGCGCGGCGACCAATGCCGTCCAGCTGGCCGAGGTCCTGGTCGAGCGGGGCTGGGTCAGGGCCGCCGCCGCACGAAACGCGGCCGGAAGCCCCGCGTGACGGGCGCCGAGCGCCGCGCGGCGCTCGAGGACATCGCTGCCGAGGTCCGGGCCTGCACCCGCTGCCGCCTGCATGAGACGCGCACCCGCGCCGTGCCTGGCGAAGGCGACCCCGACACGGAGGTCCTGTTCGTCGGCGAGGGACCCGGCATGAACGAGGATCGCGAGGGTCGGCCGTTCGTCGGGCGGGCCGGCGGTCTGCTGGAGCGGCTGCTGGCCAGCATCGGCTGGCAGCGCGACGACGTGTTCATCACCAACGTCGTCAAGTGCCGGCCGCCCGGCAACCGCGACCCGGAGCCGGACGAGATCGCCGCGTGTGCGCCCTATCTCCGGCGCCAGGCCGAAACGCTGGATCCGTCCGTGGTGGTCACGCTGGGTCGGTTCTCCATGGCGACGTTCATGCCCGGCGTCCGCATCACCCAGGCACATGGCACGACCCGCCAGGCCGATCCCGAGACCGGCGCGCTCGACGCGACCGTGTTCGCGATGTACCACCCGGCCTACGCCCTGCGCAACCCGATCGTCGAGCGCGAGAGCTTCGAGGACGTCGCCCGCGTGCCGGAGGTCCTGCTGGCCTCGCGCGAGCGCCGGCGCACTGCCCGCCTGGCCGACCGCCCGATACCTCCGGACATGACCGACGACGACCACCAGACATCCACCACCCATCCGGCGGCGCCGACAGCGGACGCCGACCAGCTCAGCCTGTTCTGAGCCACACCACAAGGACACCCATGGCCAAAGATCCCGAGACGCCGCTCCGCATCATCCCGCTCGGCGGGGTGGGCGAGATCGGCAAGAACATGTACGTCTTCGAGTACGGCGACGACATCGTCGTCATCGACTGCGGGCTCATGTTCCCCGACGAGGAGATGTTCGGCATCGACCTCGTCATCCCCGACGTCACGTACCTCAAGGAGAACCGCTCCAAGGTCCGGGCGTTCCTCATCACCCACGCTCACGAGGACCATGTCGGCGCGCTGCCGTACGTCCTGCCCGAGTTCCCGGGCGTGCCGGTCTATGCCAGCACCCTGGCGCGCGGCCTGCTGGGCAACAAGATCAAGGAGCACAAGCTCCACAACAACCCGATCAAGGAGCTGGACCCGGGCGACGAGATCGTCATCGGGCCGTTCACGGTCATCCCGTTCCGGGTGGGCCACTCGATCCCGGATGCGATGGGCATCGCCCTGCGGACCCCGGTCGGGACGATCGTCCACACCGGCGACTTCAAGTTCGACCACACACCGGTCGATGGCAAGCTGTCCGACTTCGCGATCCTCGCCAAGCTCGGCGAGGAGGGCGTCGCCTGCCTCCTGTCGGACTCGACGAACGCCGAGCGACCCGGCTACACGCCATCGGAACGGACCGTCGGGGACGCGTTCCGGGAGATCATGGAGCCCCTCGAGGGGCGGACCATCGTGGCCACCTTCGCGAGCAACATCGCGCGGGTGCAGCAGGTGTTGGATGCGGCCGCGGCGCTGGATCGCAAGGTGGCCGTCATCGGTCGCTCCATGGAGCAGAACTTCCGCATCGCGACGGACCTTGGCTATCTCAAGTACGACCCGTCGATGATCGTGTCGAAGGACAAGATCAAGGATCATCCCGACGCCAAGCTCGTGATCGCCACGACCGGCGCCCAGGGCGAACCGATGGCCGGGCTCGCGCGGATGGCCAATCGCGACCACCGCTTCGTCGAGATCCAGCCGGGCGACACGGTCATCGTCAGCGCCAGCCCGATCCCCGGCAACGAGGAGTACGTCTCGCGCACGATCGACAACCTGTTCAAGGCCGGCGCGAACGTGTACTACCACGCGATCAAGCGTGCCCACGTCTCCGGTCACGCCAGCCAGGAAGAGCTGAAGCTCATGCTCGGCCTGACGAAGCCGACCCACTTCATCCCGATGCACGGTGAGTTCCGCATGCTGGTCCAGCACGGCCGCCTGGCGATCGAGACCGGGGTCGACCCCGGCAACGTGTTCATCATCGAGAACGGCACGCCGATCGAGCTCTACGCCGACGGTTCGGCCCGGCGCGGCAACCCGGTCACGGCCGGTTATGTCTATGTCGACGGCCTGTCGGTCGGCGACGTCGGCGACGTCGTCCTGCGTGACCGACGTTCCCTGGCCAATGACGGCATGTTCATGATCGTCGTCACGGTCGACAAGCAGACCGGCGCGGTCATCGGCCGTCCGGAGATCGTGACCCGCGGGTTCGTCCACCTCAACGAGCGCGACCCGCTCATGGAGGAGGCGCTGGAGCGGGTCATCAAGGCCATCGATACGCCGGGCGACCACATCAGCGAGATCGCCCTGCTCAAGACCCAGATCAAGGACGGCGTCTCGCGCTACCTGTACGAGCAGACCAAGCGCCGCCCGATGGTCTTCCCGGTCGTGGTCGAGGTCTAGGCTTGGCTGCCCGCAAACCCGCTCGCTCTTCGACCACGCGCGCGGCCGGCAGCCGACCGCGCGCGACCCGCGGCTCGCGTCGACGCTCCGGCAGCAACTTCCTGAGCCGGATCACGCCCGAGGTCGTGCGCTCCGTGCTGGGCACACTGTTCATGGCCCTGGGCGCGATCACGCTCATCGCCCTGATCCTGCCCGGTGACGGCGCCCTGACCGACTGGTGGCGCGATTCCATCGCGCCCTGGTTCGAGACCGGCCGCTGGCTGCTGCCGTTCCTGCTGCTGGGCGGCGGCTGGTACATCGCGGCGGGACCCGGCAAGGCACCCGGCTCCGGGTGGGGGATGACCTTGATCGGCCTGGCCCTCGCCTACGTCGCGTTGCTCGGGGCCTTCGAGGTCCTGGCCCTGGATGTGTTCGACACGGAGCGGGGCGGCGGGCGGATCGGCCGCTTCCTGACCGGCACGCTCCAGCCGTTGCTGACGGGACCCGGGACCTTCGTGCTCCTCTTCGCCCTGGCCATCGTCGGGGTCATGCTGGCCTTCAACGTCCGGCTCTCGCAACTGACCGATCCGGTCACCGGCACGGCTCGCTGGGTCGTCACCACGGCGGCCGATTCGATGCGCCGTACCCAGGAGGCGCGCGAGGCGTCGGCGGCCCGGCGCAACGCAGTCGTCGGCACGGCCACGCCCAAGAACGGGACGGCCAAGGCTCCGGTCGCGGTCCCGATCCGGCCGGGCGATGGCGATGGCGCCGGGGTCCCGACCCGCAGCATCCTCGACGAGCCCGCCTCGCGGACCAGTCCGTCGCCGGTCAGTCAGACGGTCTGGACAGGACCCGGTGATGGGGGCACTGCCGGGGCACCGGCCCGCCTCGCCACGGGGAGCGCGGCGGCCGCGGCCCGAGCCGGCCTGGCCATCGCCGACGCCACGCCGACCGCCTTCGAATCGCTGCAGGCGATCGATTGGATCCTGCCCCGCATCGAGCTCCTCGAAGAGCGCGCTGTGAGCCGGGGCGGCGAGACACTCGACCACGCATCGAACACGCGCCGGATCGAGGAGAAGCTCCTGAGCTTCGGCATCCCGGCCAAGGTCACGCACTTCAACTCCGGCCCGGTCGTGACGCAGTACGAGGTCAAGCCCGAGCACCACGTCAAGGTCGCCCGCATCGAGGCCGTGGCCGACGACCTGGCCATGGCCCTGTCGGCTCGCTCGATCCGCATCGAGGCGCCGATCCCGGGTCGTGACGTGGTCGGCATCGAGATCCCGAATGCCGTCAGCGAGGTCGTCGGCTTCCGGCCGCTGGTCGAGGAGAGCCAGATGCTCGGCGCCACGAGCCCGCTGACCTTCGCCCTGGGGCGCGACGTCTCAGGCAAGGCCTATGCCGTGGACCTCGCCAAGATGCCGCACATGCTGGTCGCCGGGGCCACGGGCTCGGGCAAGAGCGTGTGCGTGAACGCCCTCATCACCAGCATCCTCATGCGCGCCCACCCCGATGAGGTGCGCATGATCCTGGTCGACCTCAAGCGCGTGGAGCTCGCCGCCTACAACGGCCTGCCGCACCTGCTCCAGCACGTCATCGTCGAGCCCAACGAGGCCAAGGCCGCGATCAACTGGGCGGTCCGCGAGATGGAGGAGCGCTACAAGGTCCTGGCCGGTCACGGTGTGCGCAACATCGCCGCGTTCAACAGCCGCCCCGAGGTCGTCGGCGAGGACGCCGACGGCGAGCGCATGCCCTACATCGTGCTCATCATCGATGAGCTCGCGGACCTGATCATGCGCGAGGGCCGCAAGGTCGAGGACCCGATCGTCAAGATCGCCCAGAAGGCCCGTGCGGTCGGCATCCACCTGGTGCTCGCCACCCAGCGCCCGTCGGTCAACGTCGTGACCGGGTTGATCAAGGCCAACGTCCCGTCGCGCGTCGCCTTCGCGATGGCGTCGATGGTCGACTCGCGGACGGTCCTCGATGCGCCCGGCGCGGAGGACCTGATCGGCCGCGGCGACATGCTCTACCAACCTGTCGACCTGCCGAGACCGGTCCGGATGCAGGGCGTGTTCGTGAGCGACCGCGAAGTCAACGCCATCACCAAGCACTGGATCGACCAGACCGGCGGCCGGACGTTCTACGACGAGGACATCATCGCCTTCGCCGATCCGGAGGATGGCGTGGCCGGCGGTGACAACGGCCAGTTCGGCTGGCTGCGCAAGCTCGGTGTTGATGAGATGACCATCCCGGCCGCGGAACTCGTCATGGCCTCCAACAAGGCCAGCACCTCGTTCCTGCAGACCAAGCTCAAGCTCGGCTTCGCCCGAGCGAGCCGGGTCATGGACGAACTCGAGCGCTACGGGATCATCAGCCCGCAGGACCCACGAAACCCTGCCCATCCGCGCCAGGTGTACGGCCCGGAGAACTGGTTCCGGTCCCAGGACGACATCGATGACCCGGGCGATTGACGGTGCGCACCACGTGGCGGATGCCGCGATGGGTGTCCGGCGACGGGTGGGGTATCCTCACCTCCCGGCCGGAGCCCCGGTGAGGCGGCCTCGATGCGTTGGTGCCGGGACCGGGAGCGCGCACAACGAGACGGGGCGATGACGACAAGGGACCAGGTCCGGAGAGCGGTCGGAGCCGACCGAGGGGATACGGCGCGCGGCCAGGGTGGCGAGCCCGGGCCAGGTCTACCCGAGCGCCTGCTGACCGCCCGCGAGCGCAAGGGCGTCGACCTCTACCGGGCCGAGCGGGATACCAAGATCCGGGCCCGCTACCTGGCCGCCCTCGAGCGTGGGGACTACCGTGAGTTGCCGGGCGCCGTCTACACCAAGGGGTTCCTGCGCAACTACGCGCTGTACCTCGGCCTGGATCCGGACGATGTGCTGCTCCAGTGGCGCCGTGAGCGTGGCGATCCGAAGGAGCCCCAGGCGCTGACGGCCGTCCCGCGCCCGCTCGCGGCACCGCGCAAGGGGCTGACCTTCTCGCCCAGTCTCGTCGTCTTCGCCCTGTTGACGGCCGCCGTGCTCGTGTTCGCGGCCTACCTCGGGGTCCAGTTGCTCCGCTTCGCCAAGCCGCCGACGATCGCGGTCAGCCAGCCCGCATCCGCGGTCATCGATGTCGACGAGGACACCGAGACCTTCGTGTTCCGCGGGTCGACCATCCCGGGCGGTTCGGTCACGGTCAAGACCGCCGACCAGGAGCGACGGACCAACGCCGACTCGTTGGGCGGATGGAGTATCCAGGTGGATCTGCGCCGCGGCGAGAACCGGTTCGAGATCACGGCCATCGATCCTTCCACCGGCAAGGTCGCGGAGACCCCGGTCCAGCGCGTCATCACCGTGCCGTTCCTGGTCATCGAGGCGCCGACGCTGAGCGTCGACCAACCGGCCGAAGGCGCGACCTTCGAGAACGGGGCGATCCCGGTCCAGGGCCGCAGCACGAACGCCGCCACGGTGGTGGTGGCGGCCACCTACCTTGGCCCCACCGAGCCCGTCGCGCCGGACGCGCCCAGCCCGGCGCCGCCGACCACGCCCGCGCCCGCGACCGTGCCGGTCAGCGAGGACGGCGCCTTCAGCGTGCCCTTCGACCTGACCGCCGGCCGATGGGCCATCACGGTCACGGCCTCGAGCGCCGAGGGCAAGAGCAATGCCTTGACCCGCAACGTCAGCGTGGCCTACAAGGGCGTCAACCTGGTGGTCACCATCGACGGTGGCCGCGCCTGGATCAAGGTCTGGGTGGACGGCAAGATCGACGAGAAGATCGGCGCCGCAGGCCGCGTCGTGGGCAATGGGAAGACGCTGACCTTCAGCGCGAAGGAGTCGATCGAGGTCCGAACCGGTTCGTCGGGCGTCACCAAGTTCACGCTCAACGGCACGTCACTGGGCGCCCTGGGCCGAAGCGGCGTGCCGGAGACCTGGTTGTTCGCGCCACCGGCCGAGCCGCAGAAGACGCAGCGCCGCTGACGGACGTGGCACCGACCGAGACCGAGCTGGTCGCCCTGGCCGAGCGCGTCGGGGCAGCGTGTCGTGCGCGCGGCTGGTCGATCGGCACGGCCGAATCGTGCACGGGCGGCCTGGTCGCCCACCTGATCACGGAGGTCCCTGGCTCGAGCGACTACTTCCGCGGCGGGCTCCTGACCTACGCCGACGACGTCAAGGTCGGGTTGGCGGACGTTCCCCCTGCCACGCTCGCGGCGCACGGTGCCGTCTCCGCCCAGGTCGCCGTCGCGATGGCCCACGGCGCCCGCCGCCGACTGGGCGTCGACATCGTCGTCGCGGTCACCGGCGTCGCCGGGCCTGGCGGCGGGACAGAGGCCAAGCCCGTCGGGTTGACCTACCTCGCCATCGCCGACGGCGACGGAGACGAGGTGCGCCGACACGCCTGGGCCTTCGACCGCTCGGGCAACAAGCGGGCCAGCGCCGCCGCCGCGCTGACGATGGTCGTGGATCGGCTGGCGGTGGATCTCGCGTGACGCGCGAGGCTGGAAGCGTCGGCGCGGGCCTGGCCGCCGTGCGGGACGCGAGACCGATCATCGCCGGCGAGCGGCTGCACGTCGTCGGGGCGGGCGGGGCCGGCGCGTCGGCCGCGGCGTTGCTCGCGCAGCGGGCCGGCGCGATCGTGTCGGGCTGCGACGCCGGTGGACCTTCGCCGTACAGCGCAGCGCTGGCCGCCGCGGGGATCGAGCTCGCCTGGACCCATGACCCCGGGCACGTGACGACCGAGCCGCCGCCGGATCGACTGGCGGTCACGAAGGCCCTGACCGCCGTCGACCCTGACCACCCCGAGCTGCGCGCCGCGCACGCGGCCGGGATCCCGACCGAGCCCTGGCAGCAGGTCGTCGCGGACGCGGCCGTGGGGCGGCGCCTGGTCGCTGTGGCCGGGACGCATGGCAAGAGCACGACGGCGGGTTGGCTCGTGCACGTCCTGGTCGCAGCCGGCCTGGATCCATCGGCGTTCGTCGGGGCGCTCCTGCCGGCTGCCGTGACGGGCGGCGAACCGGCCACGGCGCGCTGGGGGAGCGGCACGGCCTTCGTGGTGGAGGCGGACGAGTACGCCGGCAACTTCGATGCCTATCGGCCGGACATCGCGGTGATCACCGGTGCGGAGTGGGACCACCCCGACGTCTTCGCCGACGGCGCGGCCGTGGAGGCGGCCTTCGTCGGTTGGCTGCGCCGGGCGCCGGCTGGCGGGGTCAGCGCCATCAACGTCGGTGATCCTGGGGGCGCCTCCGTCGCCGCGGCCCTCGCCGACTCGGATCGACGGATCTTCGCGACCACCCTTGACGACGCAGCCCCGGATCTGCCGAACGTCCCCAGCCGCATGCGCGACATCTCCGAGCGGTACGCCACGGCCGCCGGCACCGCCCAGGTCCTGCTCGGGCGGATCGTGGCCAGCGGTCCGGCCGGGACCGACCTCGAGGTGCACGGCCTGGATCCGCTCGCGGGGCCGCTTGTCGCCCACCTGTCGACGGCCGGGCGGCACAACGCGACGAATGCCCTGAGCGTGGCCGCCGCCGCCCTGGCCCTTGGCGCCGAGGCCCGGGCGATCCTCGACGGCCTGGCGACGTTCACCGGCGTGGGTCGCCGGCTGGAGCGCAAAGGGGCAGCGCGCGATGTCGTGGTCTATGACGACTACGCCCATCACCCGACGGCCATCCGCGGCACGATCGAAGCCGTCCGCCAGCGCGAGCCCGGTCGCCGCGTCTGGGCCGTCTACGAGCCGTTGACGTTCCATCGGACGGCAGCGCTGCTGGAGCCGTTCGCGTTGGCGCTGGCGACCGCGGACGGGGTCGTCGTCGCCGACATCTGGGCCGGCCGCGACCCGGACACGACCGTGGCCAGCGCCGTCGGCCTGGCCGCAGCCGTCGCGCGGGTGAGTGCCGGCCTCCCGGTCGCGGCCCCCGGCGATGTCGACGCCACGGCGGACCACCTGGCGACCGTGGTCCAGCCGGGTGACGTGGTGCTCGTGATGGGTGGCGGCCACAGCTATCGGATCGCGACGGGACTGCTAGCGCGCCTGGAGACGGACGACCGGTAGGTTCCGGGCCGGCGCGGGACTGGCCCGATGGGCTGGCTTCGGGGCATACTGATGGTCACGGGCCGACGCCCGTCGATCCCTATCGGTCGCCTGACCGGATATCCACGCGCAGCTCGCCGGTCGGCCCTCCGGTCCGGGCGGCGGATGGATGGCACCGCCGCCGGCTGGCGCGGCGCCATCGACAAGGAGGCATCCATGGCCGGAGACGTCTCGTTCGATGTCGTGAGCGACTTCGACGAACAGGAATTGCGCAACGCGCTCGATCAGGTCCGCCGTGAGGTCGGGCAGCGCTTCGACTTCAAAGGCGTGACGGTCGACCTGACGCAGGCCAAGGACGAACTCGTCCTGCTGACCGACGACGAGCATCGTGCTTCCGCGATCAAGGACCTCATCGAGTCAAAGGCCATCCGTCGCAACCTGTCGCTCAAGATCTTCGATTGGGGCAAGGTCGAGCCCGCGGGAGGCAACAAGGTCCGCCAGGAGATCAAGCTCCGCAAGGGCCTCGGCGAAGACGTGGCCAAGCGCATCAGCAAGCTCATCCGCGACGAATTCCCCAAGTCCAAGGCACAGATCCAGGGCGACGCGGTCCGGATCTCGGGCAAGAGCAAGGACGAGCTCCAGCGCGTGATGAGCCGTTTGCGCGAACTCGACGAGACGGTCCCGCTCCAATTCGAGAACTATCGCTGAGGTGCGCGGTGCTGCCGGGTTCTCGCTACGCCAGGGCCGTCATGGTCGTCGTCACGGTGCTCATCATCTTCGGGCTCGTGCTTTCGTCGTTCGTGTCGCCGATCTCGGTCTAGGGTCGGCGGTGGGCGGACCGCCGCGATGACCGATCCCATCGATCCGAACGAGGGAGCCGCAGAGGACGGGGACGTCGCTCCGCCCGCGCCCGAGCGGCCCGAGCCGCCCGACACGCCCGATGCGCCAGAGCCGCCCGACACGCCCGATGCGCCAGAGCCGCCCGAGCCGCCCGAGCTCGCGGCTGCGTCGATGCCCGCCCCCCGCACGGTCGGTCGCCTGATCGCCGACGCCCTGCGAACGGCCGGGGTTCGTTATGCCTTCACGGTGCCGGGGGAGTCGTTCCTGGGCCTCCTGGACGCACTGGGCGACGCCGGTATCCGCGTCGTGACCACGCGCCATGAGGGTGCCGCCGCATTCATGGCTGAGGCGCACGGGCAACTCACCGGACGTCCCGCGGCGTGTCTGGCGACTCGTGCCGTCGGGGCCGCCAATCTGGCCATCGGGATCCACACGGCCCGCCAGGACTCGACCCCCATGTTCGCTCTCGTCGGGCAGGTGGACCGAGCGCACCAGGGTCATGAGGCCTTCCAGGAGATCGACCAGGTCGCGACCATCGGCGGCCTGGCCAAGTTCGCGGTCGAACCGCGTGAGGCGGCTGCCGTCGCCCCGGCCATGGCGGAGGCGATCCGTCAGGCGCTGGGCGGCCGGCCGGGTCCGGTCCTGATCTCACTGCCCGAGGACCTCCTCGACGAGATGGCGCCCGAGGACGCGCGCGTCGAGGGCGGTCGGCCAGGCCCCGCTCGGCCGGCCGAGGGCGACGTCCGGGCCGTGATCGAACTCCTGGCGTCGGCCCGCCGCCCGGTCATCCTCGCCGGCGGCGGGGTACTCCGGGCGCGCACGTCCACGGACCTGCTGCGTTTTGCCGATCTGCTCCAGGTCCCGATCGTCGCCGCGTGGCGGCGGGCCGATGTCGTGTCGAACGACCACCCGCTCTATCTCGGCATGGCCGGACTTGGGGCAGCGTCGACGGTTCGCCAGCGATTGCTCGATGCCGACGCGATGCTCGTCATCGGTTCACGCCTCAATGAGCCGACGTCCGGTGGTGACACGATCCCTGGACGGGACACGCGCTGGGCGCACGTCGACCTTGTCCCGGAGCGACCGGGCGGGCTCCCGGCTGCGACGCTGGCCATCGCCGCCGACGCGCGCGCCTTCCTGCGCGCCGCGAATGAGCGCCTGGTCGGCAAGGCCGTCCTCGACGCCGAGCGGGTCCGCGTGCGACAGGACGGCAACCGGACGGACCGTGCGGCTTGGGAGGCCGCTTCGATCGTCGATGGCGGCGCGGATACCTGGGCTGGGCCGGGGGTCCACCCCGGGCGCGTCGTGACCACCCTCCGGCGAGTGCTGCCCGATGACGCGATCGTCACGACCGACGCCGGTAACTTCGCCGGTTGGGCCGGGCGCGGGTTCCGATTCCGCAAGCCCGGAACCTTCCTCGGGCCGACATCGGGCTCCATGGGGTATGGGTTGCCGGCCGCCATCGCCGCCGCGTTGGTCCATCGCGATCGGCCGGTCGTGGCGCTCGTGGGCGACGGCGGCCTTGCGATGACCATGGCTGAGCTCGAGACGGCCGTCCGGGAGCAGGCGAAGGTGATCGTCCTGGCGTTCGACAACGAGCGCTACGGC
>JBPPMZ010000121.1:0-50281 GCA_051306295.1 Candidatus Limnocylindrales bacterium | reverse complement strand
GGGCCCGCCTGGCACCCCGTCCGTCGCTCCGATGACGGCCGCGGTCCGTCGATCGTGTTCGGACTGATCCTGCTGGCGATCGGCCTGTGGTTCTTCGCCGAGCACACGCTCGGCCTCGACCTGCCGAACCTGCGCTGGAGCCAGCTCTGGCCGCTCATCCTCATCGTCGTCGGCGTGTGGGTCCTGTTCGGGGCTCGCCGTCGCGCGCGTTGACGCATCCGGCCTCATGTCTACCCTGACCTGGCAACCGGGCGATGGCTCCGCTGAAGATCGGCTCTCGCTGGCCGACTGGCGACGACGTGTCGCCGCGCTCTACGCGGAGGTCCGGGCGATGGCCGCGAGTGACCCCGCCATCGCGCTCGCCCACTGGCGCGCGGTCCGCGAGCGCCTGTATCGCGAGCATCCCCAATCGCCCGTCCCGATGGCGGACCGCCCCACGTTCGAGGCCCGCCACTTCGACCACGACCCGGCCCTGCGCTTCAGCGCGGTCGTCGAGCCCGCGCCGCCGCCCGGCCCTGGTGCCCTGACCCTGGAGCTGCCGAACAGCGGCGCGGAGTCCCTGGCATTCCGGCGTGTGGGCGTCGTGCGTCTCGGGTTCGCCGACGGGGAACGGACGCTGTCCGTGTTCTGGATGGCGGGCTATGCCGGGGGCCTGTTCATCCCCTTCCGCGACGCGACGAACGGGACGACCACGTACGGCGCGGGACGTTACCTCGTGGACTCGGCCAAGAGCGCCGATCTCGGCGTGGACCCGGCGACGAACGCGCTGATCCTGGACTTCAACTTCGCCTTCCAGCCGTCCTGCGCGTTCGATCCCAGGTTCGCCTGCCCGCTCGCCCCGCCGGAGAACCGCCTGGACCGTCCCATCGAAGCCGGTGAGCGGCTCACGTGATCACCGACCAGCACATCCGCCTGGCGACGACTGACGACGCCGAGGCGCTGGGCACCATCGAGGCCGCGTCATACCTGGCCACCTACCGCGGGATCATGCCCGACTCCGTCCTGGCTCGCGTCCAGCCCGAGAGCATGATCGAGCGCACCCGGACGCGCCTGGCCGCCGCCGCCAGGGCGCCCGCCGACGATCCGCACCGCCTATGGGTCATCGAGTCGGACGGCGCGGTCGCCGGCTACGCCAGGACCGAGCCCGGCTTGGATCAGTTCCTGCCTCCCCCGGAGGGCGCCGGCGAAGTGGAGTCGCTCTACCTGCATCCCGACGCCACGGGGAGGGGCCTTGGTCGGGCCCTCCTTCGACATGCTGTCGACGACCTCGCCGAGCGCGGCTTCGATCCCCTGGTGCTCTGGGCGTTCGCCGCGAACGAGCGGGCCAGGCGCTTCTACGAGCGCGCCGGCTGGAGCCTGGACGTCAGCGGCGAGCACTGGGTGCTGGACGGCGTCCCGTGCCCGATCGTCCGCTACCGACTGGACACGGCGACTCGCCCGTCGTAGCCTCCGGCCACGGCGGCTGATCGCGATGTGCCGGCCGGTTGATCGGCACACGCCGGTGACACACCCGAACGAAGGTACGGTGGTGCACCGGGACCCTCGGGCACCACCGACGGTGCCGCCGGGCAGCGCATCATGCGGGCGAGTCGCAGGCGTGCTCCCCGTGCGCCCGCAGGCCGAGCTTCAGGAGTCCCGGTGCGCCTATTCAGCGGTCCTCGGCGCGCAGCTCAAGAACGACTGCTCTGGTCGCGCGACATCCGTTTCGTGCACCGGCTCGCGCAGGCTGTGCCGGGCGCGCGTGCCCTCGAGCTTGATTCGGGAGCCGTGCTCGTCGCCGCTGCCGCCGATCTCACCGAGGCACTGGCCGACCGTGTGTCCGCCGAGTCGCGTGATGCCCAGTACGGGATGGCCACCGTCGACGCTCGGCTGCCGGAGGCGGATCGCTACCTGACGGCCCTCTCGGAAGCGGTCCAGGTCTCCGGCCTCGCCGACCGGATCGGCATGGCCCAGACGACCCAGGTCGTGCAGACCAAGACGCTCGACTACTTCTTCAGCCTGCGCAAGCTCCATGGCGTTGCCTTCCAGCCGATCGTGCGCCTGGATACCGGCGAGCTGCACGAATACGAGTGCCTGTTCCGACCATCGATGCCGATGCTCCCGCAGTCGATCTCGGCCATCGTGCAGGCGGCCATCGACACCGAGCGGTCGATCGAGCTCGACGCCTTCATCATCGGGTCCATCCTGGAGCGAGCGGCCAGCATCGAAGCGACCCGTCGCGCCGCCGGTCACCCGCCGATGCGCCTGGCCATCAACCTCACGCCGGCCAGTCTGCTCGACCCGCGTTTCGAGGCCGTCACCTTCGCTACGACGATCCGCGAGGCGGGGCTGGATCCGCGGCAGATCACCATCGAGTGCACCGAGCAGCAGACCGTCGCCGACATCGTCCCCCTCCAGCGCGCCGTGCGAGCGATCCGCCGCGCGGGCTTCGGCTTCGCCGTCGATGATGCCGGCGCCGGGTACGCCAGCTTCTCGCTCATCGCCGCCCTTCGACCCACCGTCATCAAGATCGATCGCGACATCGTCGCCGGCATCGCGCGCGACGACGCCAAGCAGGCGCTCGTCGAGTCCTTTGTGTCCTTCGGCCGACGGATCGGCGCCAAGCTGCTGGCCGAGGGCATCGAGAAGCGCGCGGACCTGGCGATGACCACGGCGCTGGGCGTGGATTACGGCCAGGGGTTCCTCCTGGGCCGACCATCGGAACTGCCGGCCGCCCCGCGACCGATGGCGACCCTGCGGCTCGATGCCATGCGCACGACCGCCGCCCGATCGGCCGGGTCGGCGATCGCCCGTCGACGACGGCTGGCCACCGGCGACTGAGTTCGCCATCCGGGCGACCTAAGCAGGGTCCGCGTACCATCGCGCGATGACCGAAACACCTCCTGGGACCGATCCCGCTCCCCTGTCCGACCGCCAGCGCGACTTCCTGGCCGAGCCGCACTTCGCGACGCTCGCGACCCTGGACCCGGACGGCTCGCCGCGACAGGCCGTCATCTGGTACACGCTCGAGGGCGCGGAGCTGATCATCAACAGCGCGATGGGTCGGCGCTGGCCGGCCAACCTGGTGCGCGATCCCCGGGCCGCCATCGCCATCGTGGACCGCCACGACGGCCTCCGCTGGGTCGGCGTCAACGGCGTCGTGCAGGTGGTGCGCGATCAGCCGACGGCCCAGGCCGACATCGCCGCGATGGCGCGCCGCTACCACGCGGATGAGCCCGACGAGGCCGAGCAGCTGATCAGCGGTCGGTTCCAGACCCAGGAGCGGATCAGCTTCCGGGTCGCGATCGGCGCCGTCTTCGACCACCTCGACTGAGCGGGCGAGGACGGACGATGCCGATGCGCTTCGGGCTGCAGCTCTGGTCGCAGTCCACCGACTGGCCGACCTTCCGAGACGCCGCACTGGCCGCCGAGGCGGCCGGCTGGGACTCGGTCTGGACCTGGGACCACCTCCTCGCCATCTTCGGGCCATGGGAGCAGCCGATCCTGGAAGGCTGGACCACGATGGCGGCGCTCGGTCCGCTGACCTCCCGGGTCCGCCTCGGCCTGATGGTCGGGGCCAACACCTTCCGCAATCCGGGACTCACCGCCAAGCTCGCGACCACGCTCGACCACGTCTCCGACGGGCGAGCGTTGCTCGGCATCGGCGGTGCCTGGTTCGACCGGGAGCACGAGGCCTTCGGCATCGACTTCGGGGCGAGCGCGGGCGAGCGCCTCGGCTGGCTGGACGAGGCGGTCATGCTCATGCGCCGCCTGCTCGATGGCGAGCGCTTCGACCACGACGGGCCGACCTATACCTTCCAAGATGCCCTGTGCGAGCCGCGCCCGGTCCAGGCCCACCTACCGATCCTCATCGGCGGCTCCGGGCGCCGCAAGACGCTGCGCATCGTGGCCGAGCGGGCGGATGCCTGGAATGCCGCGGGCACGATCGAGGAGGTGGGCGATGCCGTCACGGCACTGCGCGGCCACGCCGCCGCGGTCGGGCGCGACCTGGCGTCGCTGGAGATGACCGTAAGCTTCCCCATCGTCATCGACGACGACGTGGCCGCGGCCCAGGCGCGCATGGACGCCCTGATGACCGCCAACGGGATCACCTCGATGGGCGCCGTCCCGCATCTCGTCGGCCCGCCGGCCGCGATCGCGGCAGCCCTCGCGCCGTACCGCGACCTCGGCTTCGAGACGGCCATCGTCCGGATGCCGGCCCCGTACGACAGCCAGACCATCGAGCGCATCGGCGAGGTCGCCGCCCTCCTGCAGCCATGAGGGTCGTCGTCCTCGCCGGCGGGACCGGTGGTGCCAAGCTCGCGGCCGGGCTGCAGGCCGTGGTCGCGCCCGGCGAGCTGACGGTCATCGTCAACACCGGCGACGACACGGAGCGCCATGGCCTGCTCGTGATGCCCGACCACGACGCCGTGCTGTACATGCTGTCCGGTCGCTTCGACTTCGAGCGCGGCTGGGGGGTCAGCGGCGAGACCTGGACCGTCATGGAGGCCCTCGCGGGCTACGGCGAGGACGCCTGGTTCCGCCTGGGTGACCTCGACTTCGCGACGCACATCGCGCGCCACTCGAGGCTGTTCGGCGGGGCGCGCCTGACCGAGGCGGTACGCGGGCTGCAGGCGGCCGTCGGGATCCCGAGCGCCATCCTGCCGATGACCGACACGCCAGTCCGGACGCAGATCCGGATCGAGGAGGGCTGGCTCGACTTCCAGGAGTACTTCGTCCACCGCCAGCAGGCCCCAGAGGTCCTCGAGGTCCGCTATGCCGGGATCGAGGACGCGCGTCCGACGGCGCAGGTGCTGGAGGCGCTGGCCGGTGCCGAGGTGGTCCTCATCGGGCCGTCCAACCCGATCGTGTCCGTCGGGCCGATCCTGGCGTTGCCCGGGCTCCGTCAGGCGCTGGCCGAGGTCCGGGCGCGCGGCGTGTCGGTCGCGGCGGTCAGCCCGATCATCGGCGGCAAGGCGCTCAAGGGTCCGGCTGACCGGATGCTCACCTCGCTCGGATTCGAATCGAGTGCGCTCGGCGTGGCACGCCAGGTCGCCGACCTCATCGACCTGATGGTCATCGATGCCGTGGATGCGGCGTTCGTGCCGGCCATCGAGGCGCTCGGTGTCCGGGCTGTCGCCGCAGACACGATCATGGCCGACGGGGCCGGCCGTGCCCGCGTCGCCCGTTCCGTGCTGGACGCGGTCTACCATCGGACGACATGAATCAGCAGCGAGGCCTTGACTCCGTCGTCGCCATCATCCCGGTCGGCACGCTGGAGGGCGCCAAGTCACGTCTGGGGGCCGTGCTCGACGCCGAGGAACGCCACGAACTCGCGGCATCGCTCGCCCGGCGGACGATCGCGGCCGCGGTCGCGACCCCGACGGTCGATGAGGTCCTGGTCATCACCCCAGATGACGAAGTGCGGGCTCTGGCCCTGGAACTGGGGGCGCGGCCGATCCGCCAGCGCACGTCCGGCCTGAACGACGGCCTGCGCGAGGCCCGGGCGGAGGCCATCGCCGCCGGCGCCGGCGCGATCCTCATCCTGCCCACCGACCTGCCGCACATCACGCCGGACGACGTCGGTGCCGTGGTCGCGTCGCTGCAGCGTGGCCGTCGCCCCCTCGTCGTCATCGTCGCGGACCGGCACGGTCGCGGGACGAACGCGCTCCTGGTCGCACCACCGGACGTGATCGACTTCTGCTTCGGCGGCGACAGTCGGGCCGCGCATGCCGCGGCTGCCATCGATGCCGGGGCACTCCTGGTCGAGCTCGCCGGGCCGCTGCGCCTGGACCTCGACACGCCGGACGACCTGGTGCTGGCAGAGACGGCCGACCCGGAGCTGGCCCGTGGCTGACGGCCGGATCGAGGCGATCGCCATCCCCGGGCTGGGCGAGATCGTCCCCGGCGACGACCTGCCGGCGTTGATCGCGGAAGCCATCGCGGAAGCGCAGGACGTCCTGCCTCTGCGCGAGGACGACGTGCTGGTCGTCACCCAGAAGATCGTCAGCAAGGCCGAGAACGCCATCGTCGATCTGACCGCGATCGAACCCCGCCCCGAGGCGATCGCCTTCGCCGAGCGCTGGGAGCGCGATCCCCGTCAGGTCGAGGTCGTGCTGCGCGAGGCTCGCCGGGTCGTGCGCATGGCCAACGGCGTGATCATCACCGAGACACCCCACGGCTTCGTGTGCGCCAACGGCGGTATCGACGCATCGAACGTCGGGCCGGCGTCGGGCAACATCGTCACGCTGCTCCCCGTGGACCCGGACGCATCCGCCGATGCGATCCGGGCGGCGATCCGGGCTCGCCTGGGCCACGACCTGCCGGTCATCGTGTCGGACAGCTTCGGTCGGCCGTGGCGCTGGGGCATCGTGGACGTGGCCATCGGCGTGTCCGGCCTGGAGCCGCTCGAGGACCTGCGCGGCGAACCCGACGCGGACGGCCGGGTGATGCGCTCCACGGTCCGCGCCGTCGCCGACGAGCTCGCGTCGGCGGCAGAACTGGTCCTGGGCAAAGCCGCCGGCCGACCCATCGCGCTCATCCGAGGCGCCACGTTCCGGCGCGGCGAGGGCCGCATCGCCGACGCCCTCATCCCGGGCGAGATGGACCTCTTCCACTGATCCGGGTCCCTGGTCGGCAGTTGCACACGCAACGGGGCGTTGCCGTACGCTCCGCCCGATGAAGGTCGGCCTGCAGATCCGCTCGTTCACCTGGCCCGGCGGCGCGGAAGCCATCGGCCCGACGCTGGCCCGCGTCGCCGCAGATGCCGATGCCGCGGGGTTCGATTCGATCTGGGTGATGGACCACTTCTTCCAGATCCGGGGCGTCGGCCGACCCGAGGAGCCGATGCTCGAGGGCTGGACGTCGCTCGGCTTCCTGGCCGCGCACACCACGAAGGCGCGCCTGGGCCTGATGGTCGGTGGCGTGCACTACCGCGCGCCGGGGCTCTGGATCAAGGCCGCCACCACCCTGGACGTGCTGTCCGGCGGACGGGCGTGGCTGGGCATCGGCGCCGCCTGGAACGAGGATGAGTCACGGGCCCTGGGCTTCGCCTTCCCGCCGCTTGGTGAGCGCTTCGACCTGCTCGAGGACACGCTCGCGATGGCCCACGCGATGTGGACGGGCGAACGCGGCGCGGAGGCGCCGTTCGATGGCCGCGCGACGCATGCGACCCACCTCATGAACGCCCCGCAGTCGCTGTCCCGGCCGCGGGTCCCGATCATGGTCGGTGGCGGCGGTGAGAAGAAGACCCTCCGGCTGGTGGCCCGCTACGCCGATGCCTGCAACGTGTTCGGGACGCCGGAGGCGATCGCGCGCAAGTACCGGATCCTCGACGAGCACTGTGCGGACGTCGGGCGCGACCCCGGCGAGATCGAGCGCTCGACGCTCCAGACGGTCGACGTCGCCCCCGACGGCGGTCGTGGGACGGAGTCCGCGCAGGAGGTCATCGACCGGTTCGGGGAGCTCGCCGACGCCGGCGCGGAGCACATCATCTTCAGCGTCCGCGACGTCCACGACCCGGCTCGACTCGAGATCATCGCCCGGGACGTGCTCCCAGCGCTCCGCTCACTCTGACCGCCGATTGACATCATTTGTCATGGTTCGTACCATCCTGTCATGACCGACATGACGGTGGCGGAAGCGGCACGCGCCGCCGGCGTGAGCGAACGAACGATGCGCCGCTGGATCCGCGAAGGCCGCGTGTCCGGCTGCTACAAGGTCGGCGGTCGCGTGCGGATCCCGGACCGCGCGATGCGGGAGGCCGCCGTGCCGTACGGCACGACCGATCCTGATGTGACGGTCAGCCGCCGACCCACCGATGCGGAGCTCCTCCGCGCACGCCTCGCCTTCGAGCGCATCGACGAGATCCGCGCCCGGGGACGCCCACCGTCCGAACCAGATGACACCGCGGTGGCCTACATCCGGGAATGGCGAGACGGGCCGCCACGCTGGGAGCGAACGGACGATCCCGAGTGATCCTGGACGCGAGCGTCGCCGTCAAATGGTTCCTGCCCGATGAGGACGAGGTAGCGGAAGCCCGGCACCTTCGGTCGGCCGCGCTCACCCGGTCGGTCGAGTTGGTCGCACCGGACATCCTCTGGGCGGAGGTGTGCCAGAGCCTGGTCCGCGCCGTTCGACGGGGCCGGGTGGAACGCGATGCCGCCCGGGCCGTGGTGGACGACCTGGTCGAGGTGCGGCCGCTGGTCATGGATAGCGCGGTCGACCTGCGGGACGCGATGCGTATCGCACTCGCCGTGGGCGTCAGCGCCTACGATGCGCAATACCTCGCCCTTGGCGCCAGGCTCGGTCAGCCGGTCATCACAGCGGACCGCCGGATGTTCGATCGGGGTCGTGCACACGGATTCGAGGTCGTGTGGCTGGGAGGTCTGGCAGAGCCCGTGGGACATACCCCCTAGGGGTATTTGCGGCAAAGGAGTATCATCGACACATGACCGAAACCCCTAACCCGTTCGGCGGGTTCTCCATCGCCATGATCGACACGCCAACGGACGCCGCTCCGGTGTCGGCGACCGGCGGACCGACGACCATCGCCAGTGGCGAGGGTCGCGTGGACGCCAAGGTCGTCATCGTCGGTTCCGGACCGGCCGGCCTCACCGCGGCGATCTATGCCGCGCGGGCGAACCTGGAGCCGGTCGTCCTGGCGGGCTCGGCGCCGGGCGGGCAGTTGATGCTGACCAGCGACGTCGAGAACTACCCGGGCTTCCCCGAGGGCGTCCAGGGTCCCGAGTTGATGGCCGCGATGCGCGCCCAGGCCGAGCGCTTCGGCTCGAAGCTCGTCGACGTCGACATCGACCGGGTCGACTTCTCCGGGCGCCCGTTCCGCATCTGGGCGCGCGGCATCGAGTACCGCGCGCAGGCCGTCATCGTCGCGACCGGCGCCTCCGCCCTGTGGCTGGGCCTGGACAGCGAGACCCGGCTGCGTGGCCGCGGCGTCTCGGCCTGTGCCACGTGCGACGGCTTCTTCTTCAAGGATCGCGAGATCGCGGTCGTCGGTGGCGGGGACACGGCCTTCGAGGAGGCCACCTACCTGACCCGCTTCGCGACCAAGGTCCATCTGCTCCATCGTCGCGACACGTTCAAGGCGAGCAAGATCATGGTCGACCGGGCGCTCGAGCATCCGAAGATCGAGGTCCACCCCAACGTGGCGGTCGAGGAAGTCGTCGGCGACTCGAAGGTCGAGGGCCTCAAGCTCCGCGACACCGTCACCGGGGCGACCAGCGACATGGCCCTCGACGGCGTGTTCATCGCCATCGGCTACGAGCCCAACACCGCGGCCTTCCGCGACTGGCTCGAAGTCGACGAGAAGGGCTATCTCGTCGTCCACGATGAGACCGGCTCCAAGATCGACGGCGTCTTCATCGCCGGCGACGTCCACGATCATCGCTATCGCCAGGCCGTGACCGCGGCCGCGGACGGCTGCAAGGCCGCGATCGACGCCGAGCGCTGGCTCGAGGCCCAGGGGATCACCGAGGCCGCGACCGCGACCGCCTGGTAATGGGCTTTCCGCGTGGCGGCACGCGAGCCGCCGCCGGGGGCGTCGGCCGGGGCGGACGCGGCAGTGGTGGAGGCGGCCGGGGCGGCCCGTTCGGTGGCGGCCCGTTCGGCACGCCGCCGAGCACCGACTTCGACCCCGTGCCCAAGGAGCGTCGCGGCCACACCATCCGGCGCATCCTGGCCTTCTTCTCGCCATATCGACCCCAGATCGGCGTCGTCCTCGTCGCCATCCTGCTGACGAGCTTCATCGGCCTCGCCAACCCGTACCTGCTCAAGCTGCTCATCGACGAGGCCATCCCGCAGCGCGACTTCGGCCTGCTCAACCTGTACGTCGGGTTGATGATCGCGCTGCCCGTCGTGAGCGGTCTGATCGGGATCGGCCAGACGTACCTCAACAACGTCATCGGCCAGAACGTCATGCAGGATCTGCGCGGGGCGCTCTACGCGCACCTCCAGCGGATGCCCCTGCGCTTCTTCACCGAGACACGGACCGGCGAGATCCAGAGCCGTCTCGCCAACGACGTCGGCGGCGTCCAATCGGTCGTGACCGACACGGCCAGCAGCGTGACGAGCAACATCGCCATCGCGCTGAGCACGGTCGTGGCCATGCTCCTCATCGACTGGCGGCTGACCGCCCTGTCGCTGGGCATACTGCCCTTCTTCATGGTCCTCACGTTCCGGGTCGGCAAGGTCCGCCGCGAGGTCAGCACCGAGACCCAGAAGTCGCTGGCGGAGATGTCCGCCCTGACCGAGGAGACCCTATCTGTCAGCGGCATGCTGCTGTCCAAGACGTTCGGCCAGCAGGCGAACTCGATCAAGCGCTTCCGCGGCCTGAACGCGAAGCTCGCCGCGCTCCAGATCCGCCAGGCGATGGTCGGGCGCTGGTTCTTCATGATCATCGGCACGATCTTCAGCATCACTCCGGCGTTCGTGTACTGGCTGGCGGGCTTCCTCGCCATCCAGAACGATCCCACGGCCCCGACCATCGGCGACATCGTCGCCTTCACGACGCTCCAGTCGCGGCTCTTCTTCCCGCTCGGCCAGCTCCTCAACGTGCAGGTCGAGATCCAGGGCGCGTTGGCGTTGTTCGACCGGATCTTCGAATACCTCGAGATGGATCCCGAGATCGTGGATGCGCCGGACGCGGTCACGCTGCGACCCGACCAGGTGCGCGGCCAGGTCCGGTTCCGCGATGTGTCGTTCGGCTACCCGACGGAAGCGGTGCCCTCGGCGCGGGCGATGGATGCCGTGGCGCGCGGAAACGAGGAGGCGCCGGCGGATCCCGGCGAAGTGGCGATGCCGGCGGCCGAACATGTGGCTGAGCCGGTGCTGGCGATCCCGGCCATCGAACTGCTCCCGCAGTTCGCCCTGGACCGCATCGACTTCGAGGCGCAGCCAGGTGAACTCGTCGCGCTGGTCGGGCCGTCGGGCAGCGGCAAGACGACGACGACCTACCTCATCCCGCGCCTGTACGACGTGGACTCGGGAGCAGTCGAGATCGATGGGCTCGATGTGCGGCGCATCGCGCTTGCGTCGCTGGGCGAGGTCGTCGGGGTCGTGACCCAGGAGACGTACCTCTTCCACGCGTCCGTACGGCAGAACCTGGTGTACGCGCGGCCGGAGGCGACGGACGCGGAGCTGGAGCACGCCGCTCGGGCGGCGGCGATCCACGAGCGGATCATGGAACTCCCCGAGGGCTACGACACCGTCGTCGGCGAGCGCGGTTACAAGCTGTCCGGTGGCGAGAAGCAGCGCATCGCGATCGCTCGCGTGCTGCTGAAGGACCCGCGCATCCTCATCCTCGACGAGGCGACCTCGGCGCTCGACACGGTGTCGGAGCGGCTCATCCAGGCCGCGTTCGAGCGGCTGATGGAGGGCCGGACCACGATCGCCATCGCGCACCGGCTGTCCACGATCCTGCGCGCCGACCGGATCCTGGTCTACGACCGCGGGCGGATCGTCGAGCGGGGGACACACGCGGAGCTGCTCGGCCAGGGTGGGCTGTACGCGCGGCTCTACGAGGAGCAGTTCCTGGGCGAACGGTCGGGCGCTGGATCGGCCGACGGCGCATTCGCCGCCGCGCTGCCAGACTGACGACGATGCCCACCCACAAGACCGTCGAGCTCACCCATCGCGGTGGGATGCAGTTCCACGCCGAGCCCTCGTCGGGCCACCCGCAGGACTTCGACACGCGGGACTCCAACCAGGGCGGCAGCCCGGTCGAGACGATCCTCTCGGCGCTCGCCGCGTGCACGGCCATGGACGTCATCTCGATCGCCCGCAAGAAGCGCCAGGCGATCGAGTCGTACGTCATCCACGCCAGCGCC
Source organism: Candidatus Limnocylindrales bacterium (assembly GCA_051306295.1). Taxonomy (GTDB): domain Bacteria; phylum Chloroflexota; class Limnocylindria; order Limnocylindrales; family CSP1-4; genus SPCO01. Next base: position 38,459 of record JBPPMZ010000121.1, on the reverse strand, counting down.
GACCAGCGCGACGAGTATCCACAGATCTTCACTGACATCGTCCTGGTTCACGAGGTGACTGGCGCGGCCCTGTCTGAGGCGGCGATCCGGCGTTCCATCGAGCTGTCCGCCACGAAGTACTGCCCGGTCAATGCGATGCTTTCGGCCGGGGCCACGGTGGTGCATCATCGCTACCGGATCGTGTCGACCGGGGAACGTGCCTATGAGGCGGAGGGCGAGGTCATCGCGACCGGCCCGTATCAGCGGCCGGACATCATCAAGCGCTGAGGGCCTGGCGGGGCGTGGCCGGGCGGAAGGCGGACGCCGGCCCCGGTAGCCCGCCGCACCTCCCGGCTGCCTCCCGCGCGTGCTGCCTTGAGGCGCACGATTGCGATGAACGCCGCGTGGTGGGGTCGAGTTCCTGCGATCCCTGCAGGAAGTCGCCGCCGTCCACGCTCGTCTGTGTCAGCAGTGCGCCTCACGTCGGCATCGGCCCGGGGCGCCCGACTTCTGTCAGATGCTCGCCGGGTGGGCACTCGTCCCCGGCGAGGCGGGTCGTCGGCCTTCTCCGAGCGTGGGTTCGCGATCAGTCAGTGACAGATACCCGCTGCATGGGCAGGTGACCGCATTCCGCCTGACCAACGCCCACCAGCCGGGCTTTTGTCAGGGATGGGCGAAGCTACCGGTAGGAGATCGGCTCCACCACGAACGGCACGCGCTGCACGCGGCCGCGGGTCCAGATCCGGGTCGCGAGGTCCGGCACGAACCAGCGCAGGAAGTACATCCGGCAACCCAGGCAGTAGCCGGTCACGGCAAGCACCGTCTGGAGGCCGGCGACGGCGAGTGCGAACACCCAACCCAGCGTCGTGGCGCCCATGAAGAACGCGACCAACGACAGGCTGAGGGCGATGCTGCCCAGCACCTGCGCGAAGCGCGGCGGGTACTCGTGTTCGGGCTCGGTCGGACCAAGGCCCGCGACCTTGACGATCCGGCGCCAGATCGCACCGTAGATCGAGTACTTGAGGCCGATTGCAGCGGACACGCCGATCGAGAGCAGCGCGACCAGGACCAGGATCGGCGCCTGGACCACCGTCGCCACGATGAGGAGCACCGCCGACACCGCCGCCCCGAAACGGTGACCGCGCGGGTCGATCATGCGCGCCGGCGGCAGGAGTGCAGCCGCACCGGCGGGGATGGCGTCAGGCATCGTGGTCTCCGAGGATGGTCGGGTCGGTTCCTGGGCGATGATACCAAACAAAGCCGACTCGTCTACTAGGGATTGGGGTCCTGGTGCATTCGGGTCGCGTTGCGGCGACAAGAGCGAACAGGCTGGCGGTTCAATCCGTCGTGGAGCGATACGTCTGGCGCTGCGAGTCGATCCAGAAACCCCAAAGGTCGACGCCGTCGATCGTGGCCCGGCCTATCTTGTACTCGTAGGTGCCCACAGAGGCGTTCCCCTTTGCGGCCTTGACCACCACGGTGTTGTACCAGGCGACATGACGCACAACCGCTGCGCTGCACTCGCTGCCCTCGCGCTGATGTGGCTTGCCGGCTGTGCGCCAGTCGCGCCAGAGTCGCCCGAAACGGCGAACGTCCCGCCGTCGGCCGTCGCGTCGCCATCGTCGGGACCGACCGAGGCGGAGATGGACGACGCCGTGCGGTTCCGTCGCGAGTTCGGCCTGCCGTTCGATCGCGCCTGGGTCGAGCAGGTCGCCGCCGACCCCGCGTCGGCCGAGGGCCTGGCGGCATTCGGGATCCCGCTCCTGCCGGCGGAGGTCGCGGACCTGCTGGCGCGCATTGCGAACCAGCGCGACATCACCCCGATCGTCATGCGCTACGGCGCCACCCAACCCGACAGCTGGGCCGGGGCGTTCATCGACCAGGCCGCCGGGGGGGCGGTGGTCGCCCAGTTCACGCGCGACCTCGAGCGCCACGAGCGGCAGCTCCGCGCCCTGCTCCCGGCCGGCGCCCGGTTCGAGGTCAGGCAGGTGCGCTGGACACGGGCCGACCTCGATCGGTTCGCGGGCGAGATCATCGCCGAGCAGGACTGGTTCACGACCCTCGGACTCGAGTTCTACGCGGCCGAGGTCGACGAGGAAGGTAATCTCGTGCGGGTCCGCTACCGCGGGCCGCGTGACGAGCGCGACGGCGTGATCGCCGCGCACTTCGGGACGCCGGACTGGCTCCTCCTGGTCGCCACCCCGCCGCGATGGACCGGGCCGATCGGCGACCTGACCATCCAGATCGTCGACCGCGACGGCCGACCCGTTCAGCTGACGTGCCTCATCGGTACGGCCGACCGGGCTGCCCCGAACATCGAACGCGCGATGGGCGCGCGTGAGGACGGGATCTGTCAGTGGGACAACCTGCCGGCTGTCCGCTTCCACATCACGATCACCGCGTCGACCGACGGAGACGATGACATCATCGTCGACGACCGGATCCACCTGGTGCCGCCCGGTCCATCGATCCTGCGCATCGTGGTGGATGTGCCGTAGGTCGCGCCTCAGTTCCGCTACTTGCATGACTATGCATTGGCGCTGTATAGTCATCCACCCATGACGACGGTCCATCCGAACCCTGCGAGCCATCCGAGTCGATCTCCCGTGAGAGGCGCCGTGCCCGGCACGGCGGCGCGCCCGTGAGCGCGGGACTCGAGTCGCCCGCGGCGCTCGCGACGGACCGCTCGTCAAGGGTCCTTCCCCGCAGCCAGCGCGGCCTGCCCGCGGATGGCGGCCCGCGGCTTATCCGGGTCGGGATCATCGGGGCCACGGGCTATGCCGGCGGTGAGCTCATCCGCCTGCTGTCGCGCCACCCGAACGTGCAGATCGTCGGCCTGGCCGGGCGCGACCGCCACGACGACCCGATCGGCGGCCACCATCCGCACCTCGCCACCACGGACCTGACCGTGGCCAGCGCCCTGCCAGATGCCGACGCCGTCTTCCTGGCCCTACCCCACGGCGCCGCGGCCCAGATCGTGCCGCCGCTCGCCGAAGCGGGCACGGCCATCATCGACCTCGGGCCGGACTTCCGTCTGCGCGACGCCGCGGACTACCCGCGCTGGTACGGCTTCGAGCATCCGCGGCCGGACCTGCTGGACGTCGCCGTCTATGGCCTGCCGGAGCTCCATCGTGCCGAGCTCCAGGCGCTGGTCGATGCGCCGGTCGCGATCGTCGGCTCGCCGGGCTGCTATCCGACCGCGACGTTGCTCGCCCTGGCCCCGCTGGCCCGGGCCGGGCTCATCGGCGACCTCGTGGTCGATGCCAAGTCGGGCGTATCGGGTGCGGGCCGCGAGGCCAAGGCCAACCTCATGTTCAGCGAGGTCAACGAGAGCGTCTCCGCCTACGGCCTGGGCGGTCATCGCCACGTCGCCGAGATCGAGCAGGAGCTCGCGACCGCGGCCGCCCGTGAGGGCCTTGATCCGGGCGCCAACCCGGGGGCCGTCGCGGTGGACTTCCTGCCGCACCTGATGCCCATGACCCGGGGCATCCTGTCCACCTCGCACGTCCGCCCGACCCGGCCGATCAGTCAGGCCGAGCTCGACGCGCTGTACGCGCAGGCCTACGCGGGCGAGCCGTTCGTCCGCGTCGTGGCCGCACCACCGGCGACCAAGCACACGACCGGCAGCAACCACGTCCTGGTATACGTCCGGCTCGATGAGCGGACCGGGCGGATCATCGTCATCAGCGTCGAGGACAACCTGGTCAAGGGCGCGGCCGGCCAAGCGGTCCAGGCCTTCAACCTGGTCCACGGCCTGCCCGAGACGGCCGGCCTCGAGCAGCTCCCGCTGGCGCCCTGATGACCGCGACCCTGCCGGACCCTTCCCTCCCCTCGACCGCCGCCACGCGCTCGACGGATCTCCCGCCCGTCGAGCGGCGCGCGGTCCTGCCGGCCGGCTTCCGGGCCGGTGGCCTGGCGGCCGGGATCAAGGCATCGGGCCGGCCGGACCTCGCCCTCGTGACCACGACCGACGGACCGGCTGCGGCGGCCGCGGTCTTCACGCCCAACGCGTTCGCGGCCGCGCCCGTGCGCCGGTCACGGGCCAACCTCGCGGCCACGTCCGGCGATCCGCGCGGCGGCTTCGGCTGGGCGCGGGCCATCGTCTCGACCAGCGGCTCGGCGAACGCGGCCACGGGACCGGCGGGCGATTCTGACCAGGACGCGGTCGGTCGGCTCGTCGCCGGCGCGCTCGGTCTCGAGGACGAGGGGCACGTACTGCACCTCTCGACCGGCGTCATCGGCACGCGCCTGCCGCTCGCCAAGGTGGAAGCCGGCCTGGCGGCGCTCATCCCCGCCCTGGCCGACGATGACACCGCGCTCCTGGCCGTCGCGACCGCGCTGCGCACCACCGACTCCGTGACCAAGACCGCGACCACGACCGTGGACCTGCCCGGAGCGGACGGCGCGGCCGTGACCGTCACGGTCAGTGGCGTGGCCAAGGGCGTCGGGATGATCCATCCGAATATGGCCACGATGCTCTCGGTCGTGTTGACCGACGCGGCCGTGGAGCCGGCCGTGCTGTGGGGCCTGCTGCGCCCGGCGGCGGCCCGGACCTGGAACCAGCTCTCGGTGGACGGCGACACGAGCACCAACGACACGGTCTTCGTCCTGGCATCGGGGGCCTCCGCGGCCAGCACGATCTCCGCCGGCACGGAGGCCGCCGCGCTCCTGGGTCGCGCCCTGGAGGCCATCGCCCGCGATCTGGCCCGCCAGCAGGCCGCCGACGGCGAGGGCGCCACGATCCTGCTCACCGCGCAGGTCAGCGGGGCCCGCGACGATGCGGCCGCCCGAGCCGTCGCCCGGGCGGTCATCAGCTCCAGCCTGGTCAAGGCCGCGGCCCACGGCAAGGACCCCAACTGGGGCCGAATCGCCGGCGCCGCCGGCAACGCGACGCTCGCGTCCGCCGCCGTGCTGGAGGCCGGCGGCCTGGACCCGGATGAGGCAGCGGCGCGCGGCGGTCGCCCGGTCGTGCTGGACCCCGATCGCCTGCGTATCACGATCGCCGGTCACCTGGTCTTCGACGGGTCGAACGGCGGCCCGCAGGCGTTCGACCGCGTCGCGGCGCGGGCGGAGATGGACGCCCCGGAACTCATCATCGGCCTGGACCTGGGTCAGGGCGCCGGCACCGGCGAGGCGTTCGGCTGCGACCTGACCGAGGCCTACGTCATCGAGAACTCGGAGTACACGACCTGATGAGCGAGATCCTGGTCGTCAAGCTCGGCGGCACGACCATCGCCGAGCAGAGCCAGGTGCTGGCCGAGGTCGCGGCCGTGGCCCGTAAGCGGCCCGTCGTCCTCGTCCATGGCGGCGGCAAGCGGATCACCGAGTGGCTGGAGCGCCTGGGCGTCCCCAGTCGATTCGAGGGCGGCCTGCGCGTGACCGACGCCCAGAGCCTCGAAGTCGCGGCCGCCGTCCTGCGCGGCGTCGTCAACAGCGAACTCGTCTCAGGGTTGCGCGACCTCGGAGTCGATGCCGTCGGCCTGAGCGGCGTGGACGGCGGCCTGCTGGTGGCGGAGCGCATCCCCCACCTCGGTCTCGTGGCCAGCGTGACCGGCCTGCGCCGCGACCTGCTCGACGCGATCCTGGTCGGTGGCCAGGTCCCCGTCGTCGCGCCGCTCGCCCGGGACGCGGACGGCATCGTGTGCAACGTCAACGCCGACGATGCGGCCGCCGGCATCGCGGCCGGTCTTGGCGCCCGCCAGCTCGTACTCATGACCGATGTCGATGGCGTGCGCGACGCCACGGGCCAGAAGCTCGATTCGCTGACCGTCGCCGAGGCGGAGCACCTCATCGAGAGCGGCGTCATCGCCGGTGGGATGGTGCCCAAGGTCCGGGCCGCCCTCTCGGCCCTCGCCTGGGACCGCGCTGAGGCGATCATCGCCGACTCGTCCGCCGACGGCGCCCTGGATCGCGCTCTCAACGACCCGACCTTCGGGACGCGGATCACCGCCGCTCGGCCGGCCCGCGTGGGCGTGGCCTGATCGTGGCGACCGCCGTGACGCCGAGCCAGGAGCTCAAGCGCCTGCGGCAGCGGGCCATCAGTCGGCTCGTCGTGGCCGGGCGCATCGGCAGCCAGCGCGAACTCGTCGACGCGCTCACGGCCGAGGGCTTCGATGTCACCCAGGCCACGGTCAGTCGCGACATCGCGGAGCTCGGGCTGCTCAAGGCACCGCGCGCCGATGGCCATGTCTACGTGGCGCCCGAGGACGTGATCTTGCCGCCCGCCGCGACGCGCCCCCAGCCCACCGACGAGCGCCTCCGCCGCATCCTCTACGACGTCCCGGTCACGGTCGGGCGGAGCGGCCTCATCCTCGTCCTGACCGGCACACCCGGCACCGCGAGCGTCGTGGCCCAGGCGATCGATGAATCCAGCCTGCACGAGCAGGAAGGCACGCTGGCGGGCGACAATACGCTCCTCGTCCTGTTCGCTGATGAATCCCGCCTCGAGCGCTGGCTGCAGCGTTTCCTGGCCTTGCAACGGTCCGCTCCGGAGGTCTTCACACCCGCATGAACAAGGTCGTCCTCGCCTATTCCGGCGGCCTCGACACGTCCGTCGCCGTGGCCTGGCTCAAAGAGCAGCACGGTGTCGAGGTCATCACCCTGACCGTGGACCTGGGCGGCGGCTCCCTGCGCTCGGGCGTCGAGCAGCGGGCCATGTCCGCCGGGGCGTCGCGCGCCTACGTGGTCGATGCCCGCGAGCGCTTCGTGACCGACTTCGTGTGGCCGCACCTGCAGGCCAACGCGCTGTACCAGGGGGCCTACCCGCTGGCCACCGCCCTCGCCCGGCCGCTCATCGCGCAGCTCCTCGTCGAGGTCGCCAAGCGCGAGGGCGCCGATGCGGTCGCCCACGGCTGCACGGGCAAGGGCACCGACCAGGTCCGCTTCGATGTCGCGACCCACGCCCTGGATCCGGGGCTGGAGGTCATCGCCCCGATGCGCGTCGGGATGGGCCTGACCCGCGACCAGGAGATCGACTACGCCAACGAACGCGGGATCGAGATCCCGATCACCAAGGCCTCGCCGTATTCGATCGACGTCAACCTGTGGGGTCGCTCGTGCGAGACGGGCGTGCTCGAGGACCCGTGGGTCACGCCACCACCCGACGCCTACGAGTGGACCGTCGCCCCGGCCGATGCGCCGGCCCCGCTCGACGTCGTCATCGACTTCGAGGGCGGCATCCCAGTCGCCCTGGACGGGGAGCGGCTGGACCCGGTCGCGCTCGTGGAGCGCCTGCATGACCTGGGTGGCGCGCACGGCGTCGGTCGCATCGACCACGTCGAGGACCGCCTGGTCGGGATCAAGAGCCGCGAGATCTACGAGACGCCGGCGGCGACCATCCTGCACACCGCCCACCGCGCGCTGGAGGGCCTGACCCTCTCGCGCGACACGCTGCGATTCAACCGCTTCGTCGCGGACGAGCTGGCTCGCCTCATCTACGACGGCCTGTGGTTCAGCGCCCTGTCCCGCGACCTGCGGGCCTATGTCGCGTCCTCGCAGCGCGTCGTCAGCGGCGAGGTGCGCATGCGCCTGGACCACGGGCAGGCCGTGGTGGCCGGTCGGCGGTCGCCGCTGTCGCTGTACGACAAGAGCCTCGCGACGTACGACGAGGGCGACGCCTTCGACCACGCATCGGCGGTCGGGTTCATCGAGATCTTCGGGCTGCCGTTGCGGGTGGAGGCCGCACGCCATGGCGCGGTCGGCAAGCACCATGGCGCGGCCTGGACCTGGACGGACCCGCTCCTGGCCGAGCTGCCGACCATCGTCACGGACCCGGAGCCCGCTGCCGTCTAGCCGACTCCCGGCGACCGATACCGCATCATGGCCGTGATGAACGACTCGGCGGCCTCGCCCATCGACCTCCACGAGGCTGGCGAAACCCTGCGCGAGCTGGCGTTCCTGCACGAGATCGCCCAGTTGGCGACGCTCGCCCGCGACTGGGACGAGCTGATGCGGACCATCGTCGAGCGGACGACTGCCGCGATGGGCGTCGAGGTCTGCTCGTTCTACCTTGCCGAGCGCGAGGGGACGCGCTTGACCCTGGCCGCCACCAACGGCCTGGATCGCTCGCAGGTCGGCAAGGTCAGCCTGGCCTGGGGCGAGGGCATCACTGGCCGCGTCGCGGAGACGCGGCAACCGCTCGCGGTCGAAGACGTGACCAAGGACGAGCGCTTCAGCTGGGTCCGCGGCTTCGATGTCGAGGCCCTCGCGGGGATGTTGTCCGTACCGCTGATCTGGCACGACGCGGTGGTCGGCGTGCTGAATGTCCAGACCCGCGACACCCGCCGGTTCACCGACGAAGAGATCGCGTTCCTGCAGACGATCGCCGCCTTGCTGGCCGGGATCGTCGAGAAGGGTCGACTGACGGCTGAGGTGGAGGCGCGGCTCGCACAGTTGACCGCCCTGGATGCCGCGCGGGCCGAGTTGTTGAGTGTCGTCACCCACGAATTGCGGACGCCGTTGTCCGTGGTCCGGGTGTACGTCGACCTGCTGGCCGAGGCCGCAGCCGAGCCCGGTGCGGAGGCCGCCGCCGGCGACTGGCGGGCCGCCGCCAACGACCAGCTGTCGCGCCTGGACCGCCAGGTCGATTCGATCCTGGCGTCGGTCCGTGGGGAGGGCCTTACTGGGCTGTCTCGAGCGCCGTTCGACGCGGTCCAGGCGGTCGAGGAGACCGTCGAGACGCTCCGGCTGCTGCTCCGGCCACATCCCATCCGCTGGGAGCGCCCGCACGGCCCGATGATCGCGCTCGGCGACGACGCCCGGTTCCGCCAGGTCCTGGAACAGCTCCTGGAGAACGAGTCGAAGTACGCGCCGTCCGCGGACGGCGTGAGCATCGGGATCTGGCGCGTGGAGCACGAGATCCAGATCTACGTCACCGACGATGGGCCGGGCGTGCCGATCGAGGACTGGGAGAGCGTCTTCGAGCCGTTCGTGCGCGTCGAGGGGCGCGGCGGGTCGCGTGGTTCGGGGATCGGGCTGTTCGCGTCGCGCCGCCTGATGTCGGCGATGGGTGGGCGCATCTTCATCGAACCGAATGGGTATGCCAGCAGCCGCTTCGTCGTTGCACTGCCCGCCGGGTAGCGGGTTCGGCGGCCGGGCCGCCTGGCCCGAGTACCGTGACTCCCACGCACGGTCCCGACGCCGAGGTCACGGAGCCTGACCTGGTCAGCCCGGCTGACCAGGTTTCGACAGCCGAGCACGCCCCGTACCCCCAGATGACAAGGATCGTCATCTGGGACCGCATCACGAGGGATCTGTTCAAAATCGGTCACGGTGACTGACCGGGTCATGGCGGCTGACCTCGGGGGTCGCGGGTCTTGACGGCCCAGCTTGACTGGCGTATATACCGAGCCACGGTATATCGGGTCGTGATATACGAGAAGGCAGAGGAGGCGACGTGGCGGAGCGGCTGGGCTGGCGGGACCTGACGTGGGCGATCGCGATCATCGTCGGCCTTGCCGTCGGCGGCTTCGCGCTGCACTTCCCCGGCAGTTTCGGGGAGGCGACGTGGCAACCGGCTGCGCTCGTGTTCGGCGTCATCCTCGGCGCCGCGCACGGCGTCGCCGTCGGCGCGCTCCTGTGGCTCGCGCTCGGGCTGCCTCGGTCGACCGGCAAAAGGCTGCTGGTCTGGATGGCGCTCGGCATCGGGGCGACGCACGGTCTCCATGACGGTGCGCCAGCGAGTCTGGGCGCCCCGTTGGTCGCTCTCCTGTCCGGCGTGGCACTCGCGGCCGCCTACGCGTGGGCGATGAGCGACCGACGGCCGCGGATCGTCGGCGTCGTCGGCGTGGGCTGGGCGGTCGGCCTGATGCTCGCGGTCAGCGTCGGTGGCGCCCTTGGATTGCCGTGGTCGGAGACACCGATCGGCTGGTCGACGGATCACGCGGTCGACGGCATCGTCGTCGGGTTGGTGTGGGCGATCGCGACGATCGCCGCCGGGGTGCCGCGGGCCCTGCGCGGCGACCGCGGGGCGATGCGAGCGACGACGGCGACAGCAGCGTGAGCGCGGAGGCGCCTCGACCCGGCGTCCAAACCGCGACGTTGGAGGTGTTCCGGGATATCACCCGGGGCGGCCTCGCGGGTCTCATCGTCGGGGTGCTCCTCGCCGGCATCGGCGGGCGCCTGGTCATGCGCCTCGCCGCGCTGCTGGTCCCGTCGGCGGATGGCGCCCTCACCGAGAACGGCAACCGGATCGGGGACATCAACCTCGGCGGGAGCCTGACGATCATCATCGGCATCGGGCTGCTGTTCGGCGCCATCGCGGGTTCGCTGTGGGTCGTCATCCGGCCATGGCTCCCCCGCTCCCGGCTCGTGGCCACGATCGCCACCATCCCCATCGCCGTCGCGCTCGGGACCCGCGGCCTGGTCGAAGCGCGCAACGAGGACTTCGAGGTCCTGGGCCACGATCCGTTGGTCGTGGCGTCGCTGGTGATCCTGGTCGCGGCCTTCGGCCCGGCCCTGGTCGTGGTCGACGCCTGGCTGGAACGGCGCCTGCCGCACCCGGGCCCCGCAGATCGGAAGGTCATCGGCGGTTTCGCCATCGTCACCTTCCTGGGCCTGATCCTGACGACCTTGATCGTGGTGCCCCTGTACCTCGGCTCGCCACTGCGCCTGGCCGGGGTGGCCCTGGTGGTGGTCGGGCTCGCGACCCTGGCGACGTGGGTCCTCCGCAGCCGAGTGCAGCGTGAGGCTCCGCGGTGGCTGACGCTTGTCGGTCGCGTCGGGGTCGGCGCGGCGGTCGTGGCGGGGCTGGCCGTCGTGATCCCGGAGATCCAGGGTGCGCTCGGCTAGCGCATGTCCTCCACGCCCGGCGCCAGAGACCGCCGGTCTCTGTCATCCAGTCCACGATCCGGACACAGGCCCCGTCGAGGTCGCCGTCGCTCATGTCCAGCTCCAGGACCGGGAGCCGTGACGCCGTAGCCAGCCGCCGAAGCACGGTCTGCTCCTCGAGGAAGGCCCTCAGGTCGTCGTACTGAGACGGATTCCCGCTGACCTTGAGCCGCTCGGCGCGGGCGGCCTCGAAGGTCTCCGGTCGGCGGGTACAGAGCACGACGTGGAACCCCAGCGGCGCCAGTCGATCCTCCAGCCAGCCGAAGTCCTCGTCGCTCCCCCGGTGGATCGTCTGCCACACCTTCGTCGGGAGATGGAAGCGATCCACGACCCACGAGTGGTGGCGATGCAGCTCGAACAGGCGCGCCCAGGTCGCGTACGTCTCCATCGCCAGGTCGCGCTCGGCCGGCTCGTAGTCGATCAGGCCGCGGCCCCCACGGGTAGGGCGTGAACGCGCCCCACTCGGCGCTGACCAGGGGCGGGTGGTAGCGGTACTTGCGCGCTCCGATGAACGGGGCGAAGTCGTTGAGGGCGAAGGCGAGGTCCGTCTTGTGGGTCAGCCGCGTCCCCTCCAGGAGGACCTTCGGGGTGAGCTTGGGCCCCGGGGACCACGTGTTCACGACGCGGCGATGACGACCCGCGAGGCGTCGGCTCGCAGGCGCGCGTAGCCCGGCTTGACGATCTCGTTGATGAGGCGCAACCGTTCGTCGAAGGGCGCGAAGGCCGACTTCAACGCATTGATGGTCAGCCACTCCATCTCGCCGAGGCCCAGACCGAACGCGGCGTCCAGCGCCGCGAACTCACTCGACATCGAGACGCCGCTCATCAGCCGGTTGTCGGTGTTGACGGTCACGCGAAAGCGCAGTCGGCGGAGCAGGTCGAACGGGTGCTCGGCGATCGAGGCCGCCGCGCCGGTGTGCACGTTGGACGACGGGCACATCTCGAGGGGCACGCGGCGGTCGCGCACGAACGCCGCCAGTCGTCCGAGCTCGACCGAGCCGTCATCGCGGACCGTGATGTCGTCGACGATGCGGACGCCGTGCCCCAGCCGCTCGGCGCCAGCGAACTGGAGCGCTTCCCAGATGCTGGGCAACCCGAACGACTCGCCGGCGTGGATCGTGATGTGGAAGTTCTCCCGCCGGATGTGTTCGAAGGCATCGAGGTAGCGCGTCGGCGGGAAGCCCTTCTCCGGGCCGGCGACATCGAAGCCGACGACGCCCTGGTCGCGGAAGCGGACCGCACACTCGGCCACCTCGACCGAGCGCGCCGCCTGGCGCATGGCGGTCACGATGGCGCGCATGACGATGGGTCGGCCGACCACCGCGGCCCGACCCTCACCGATCCGGTAGCCCTCCAGGATCGCGGCCTGTACTTCGTCCAGGGTCAGGCCCCGCTCCGTGCACAGCTCCGGGGCCATGCGGACCTCCGCATAGACCACGCCGTCCGCGGCGAGGTCCTCGGCGCACTCGGCAGCGACCCGGATGATCGAGTCGCGGTCCTGCATCACCGCCACCGTATGCGCGAACGTCTCGAGGTAGAGCTCCAGGCTCTTGCGATCGGCGCCGCGCCGGATCCAGGCGGCCAGGGCTTCGGGGTCTGTGGTGGGCAGTCCGCTGTAGCCCGACTGCGCCGCGAGCTCGATGATCGTCGTCGGGCGCAGCCCACCGTCCAGGTGGTCGTGCAGGACCGCCTTGGGGGCGTGTCGGATCGTGTCGAGGGTGAGCATCCGTGGGCGATGGTACGCGCTCACGCACCCGCAGACTCGGCGGAGCGCTGAACGCGCGATACGCGCGGGCGGGCGCTGCGTTCCACGTGGTCGTCGCCACCGCCTCGGCGCGCGACCCGCACCTGGTCCGCGACGTCGCGATCTGCTCGACGATGGAGCTCTAGCCGGAGCCGGGGCCGGAGCCGGTGGGGGCCGCGACCGCCGCGTCCAGACGTGCCCGGGTTGCCTCCAAAGCTGCCGCGACACGCGTCGGGGCCGTCCCGCCGATGACATCACACGTGGCGAGCGCGCCGTCCACGGACGCGGCCGCGCGCAGGTGATCGCCGATCCCTGCCTCGGACGCCAACGCGGCGGCCCCGGCGTCACCGGACGCCCCCAGGGCCAGGCCGATCATCCGGTCCGGCACCTCACCCAGGCCAACGGCCGCCTCCTCGGCCTGGGCGACCAACGAGCCCACCACGTGATGCGCGACCCGGAACGGGATGCCGCGCCGGACCAGGGCGTCGGCGACGGCCGTGGCGGTCGTGTAGCCCTCGTCGGCGGCCGCGCGCATCCGGCCGCGATCGACGCTGAGCGTCACGAGCATGCCTGACAGGACACCCAGGCTCGCCTCGTACACGGCGACCGCGTCGAACAGCGGCGCCTTGTCCTCCTGGAGGTCGCGCTGGTAGGTCAACGGCAGGCCCTTGAGCAGGGCGAGGGACGCGGTCACCGCGCCGATCACCCGGGCGGCGCGGCCGCGCACGAGCTCCGCTGGATCGGGGTTCTTCTTGTTGGGCATGATGGACGACCCGGTCGAGAAGGCGTCGCTCGCGCGCACGAAGCCGAAGCGCGGGTTGGACCACCAGGTCAGTTCCTCCGCCAGGCGGCTGAGGTGGACCATACCCAGCGCGATCGCACCCAGCGTCTCGACCACGAAGTCGCGATCGCTCACGGCGTCCATCGAGTTAGCGGTCACGCCATCGAACCCGAGCTCGCGCGCCGTCGTCTCGCGGTCCAGCGGGTAGCCCGCGCCGGCCAGCGCCCCGGCGCCCAGCGGCGAGATGTTGGTCCGTCGCCGCGCGTCGGCCAGGCGCGCCCGGTCGCGCTCCGCCATCTCGACGTAGGCCAACAGATGGTGGGCGAACAGCACCGGCTGGGCGGGCTGGATGTGGGTCGTGCCGGGCAGGACCGCGGTCCGCTCGCGCTCGGCGAGCTCGACGAGCGCCCGCTCGAAGTCCAGGAGCGCGACGTCCAGGCGGTCGATCGCCCGGCGCAGCCAGAGGCGCAGGTCCGTGGCGACCTGGTCGTTCCGCGAGCGGCCGGTGTGCAGCTTGCCGGCGACCGGACCGATGCGCTCCGCCAGCGCCGACTCCAGGTTGAGGTGTACGTCCTCCAACGCCGGATCCCAGGCAAGCTCCCCGGCGGCGACCGCTTCCGCGAGGCCGACCAGGCCATCGACGAGCTGCGTGACCTCGTCGTCGGTCAGGAGGCCGGCGCGACCCAGGCCGCGCACGTGGGCGATCGACCCCGCGATGTCGTCCGCGGCGAGCTCACGGTCGATGTCCACCGAGCGCGTGAAGTCGGCGACCCGCTGGTCGTTCTCCTCGGAAAAGCGTCCGCCCCAAAGCCGCATGCTGCCTCCGTCCGTGTGGAGGCCATGCTAGCGGGGGTCGGCGTCGCCCATCTCGCGCAGCCGCTCGGCGGCCTCCTCCGGCGCGAGGTCGCGCTGAGTCTCGGCCAGCAGCTCGTAACCGACCATGAACTTGCGTACCCCGGCCCGCAACAGGGGCGGGTAGAAATGGGCGTGCAACTGCCAGCCCGCGCCATCGCCTGCCCCGAACGGCGCCTGGTGCCAGCCCATCGAATACGGGAATTCCGTGCCGAAGAGCCGATCGTAGCCACCGATGTGGCGGGCCAGGACGGCGGCCAGGTCGTCGCGCTGGGCCGGGTCCAGGTCCGGGATGCGGGCCACCGGCCGGCGCGCGATGAGCAGGGTCTCGAACGGCCAGGCGGCCCAGAACGGGACGACGACCTGCCACTCGTCGGTCTCGAGTACGACCCGCGGCCCGCCCGACTCCTGCGCGGCATAGTCCAGGAGTAGGGATCGTCCGGTGGCGGCCATATGGCGGGCTTGCGTGTCGGCCTCGCGCTGCGCCTGGACCGGCAGGGCCGTCCCAGCCCAGATCTGGCCGTGCGGGTGCGGGTTGGACGCCCCCATCGCTGCGCCCCGGTTCGCGAACACCTGGACCCAGCGGTGACGCGCCCCGAGCTCCGCGGTCTGCTCGCCCCAGACGTCGATGACGCGGCGGATCTCGGCCGGGGCCATGGCGCCCATGGACAGGTCGTGCCGTGGCGAGAAGCACACGACCCGGCACTCGCCCTGCTCGCCCTCGGCGCGGAGCAGGCCGTCACGGAAGACGTCCGTCGTGGTCTCGGCGCGCAGGGCACTGAAATCGTTCACGAACACGAAGGTGGCGTCGTACGCCGGGTTGGTGGTGCCGTTCGCGCGCGTGGTGCCCGGGCACAGGTAGCAGGCCGGATCGAACGCCGGGCGAGCCGCCGCGGGCTCCGGCTCGTGGGCGCCCAGCCACGGTCGCTTCGTGCGCCCGGCGGAAACCAGCACCCAGGTATCGGCCAGCGCGTCGTAACGGCGGTGCGGATCGCCGCCCAGGATCGTCGCGTCGGAACGAGTCGGGTCGGTCATGTCGTCGATGGTCACACGTTGCCCGGGCGACCGGCAGCGGCCGGGAACGCGAACCAGCCGACGAGCGCCGCCGCGACCGCCAGGACGGCACTCAGCCCGAAGAGGGCCACGTGGCCGGCGCCTTCGTACAGCACACCGCCGACCACGTTGGCGATGACCGCCGCGACCCCGAAGGCCGTCGTCTGGAAGAGGGCCTGCCCGGTCGCCTGCAGCTCGGGCGGCAGGAGGACAGCGATGGTCATGACCACCCCCACCACGACCCCCGAGAACGCGATGCCGGTCACGACCCTGGTCGCGACGATGGCCAGGGGCACATCGATGATCATCCAGGCGGCGAGGCAGCCGGCGTACAGCAGCGCGCTCGTCGTGAAGATCGCGCGCAGGCCGACCCGTGCCGCGACGGCGCCCATCACGAGCATGGCGGGGACCTCCGTCCCAGCCGAGACTCCCGACGCCAGGGCGATGTCCCCGGGTGAGCCACCGAGCGCCTCGATGCGCAGGGACAGGAACGTGAAGCCACTGATGATCCCGAAGTGGAGGAGACCGCTGGCGAGCAACACGAGGACGAGCTTCGGGGCGACCCGCAGCGCGACCCCGCTGGACCCGAAACTGAACGTGCGTCGTCGGCCCGGATCCCGCGGCGCGCGGTGGGCGTCCAGGTCGGCTCGGGCCACGTCCGGGAGCGCGGACGCCGCCACGACCATCACCGCGGCCGCCGCGCCGAACAGGATGAACGCCGACGCATACCCCGTCCGGTCGTAGAGCTGCCCGGCCAGGACGGCCGCGACCGAAAAGCCAAGGCTCGTGAACAGACGCACCCGCGCGTAGTCACGGCCTCGCAGGGCGTTGACCGTGATCGCATCGGTCAGCGGCTGCCAGGCCGATTCGAACACCCAGAACAGCAGGAACAGCACGACGATGAGCAACGGCGACCACGGCAGGAGCAGGGCGATCACAGCCAGGCCTCCGGCGAGACCGCACAGCTGCAGCGTCCGCGGTCGCCCGAAGCGGACGTCGGCGAGATGTCCCCAGGCCGGGACCGCGATCGTGAACCCGACCGCGCCGAGCGACGAGATGAGCCCGATCTCGCCCGGCGAGAACCCGAAGTCGGCGAGGATGACGGAGATGAATGGGTAGAGGACGCCCAGGGCGACGCCCAGGGCCGTGACGAGGATGTGAAGGGCGATCACGCCAGGCGCCGCGCGCCGTCCGCGGCGCGAACCTCGAAGACACGCGCGGTCAGCCCGGTCCTGGTCCCATAGCCGGACATGACGGCCGCACGCAGGGCGTCGACCGCCTCGTCATGGACCAGGTTGACGGTACAGCCGCCGAACCCGGCGCCGGTCAGCCGTGCCCCGATGACGCCGTCCACCCCCTGGGCGATGTCGACCAGCGCGTCGAGCGCCGGCGAACTGACCTCGAAGTCGTCGCGCAACGAGGCATGACTGGCGTCCAGGGCGGCCCCGACCGCCGGGACGTCGCCGGCCAGCAGCGCGTCGATGACCGCCAGGACCCGCGCGTTCTCGGTGACGACGTGCCGGGCGCGCCGGTAGGCCGCATCGTCGAGGCGGTCGCGCCCGCGCTCCAGGAGCTCGACGGTCACGTCGCGCAGCGAGGTCACGCCGGGATCCAGCGTCGCCAGACCGGCCACGGCCCGGTCGCACTCGGAGCGCCGGGTGTTGTACTCGGAGCTCGCGAGCTTGCGCGGCGATCCCGAGTGGCAGATGACCAGGCTCGTGCCGGCCGGCAGGGAGACCGCACGATGCTCCAGGCTGCGGCAATCGAGCAGGAGTGCGTGGTCGGCTTCGCCGAACGCGACCGCGAACTGGTCCATCAGCCCGGTCTGCACGCCGACGTAGGCATTCTCGGCTCGCTGCGCGGCCCTGGCCAGATCCATGGTCGGCAGAGGCGGGCGGTCGCCGCCGTTGAGCGCCCAGGCGGAAGCGAGCTCGATCGCCGCCGACGAGGACAGACCCGCGCCCGACGGCAGGTCCGAGGCGAGCAGGCCGCGGAACCCGCGGAGCGGAACGGCGGCCTGGGTCAGGGCCCACGCGGTCCCCGCCACGTAGTCGATCCATCGCCCGCGTCGCTCGCCGATGGCGTCGAGGTCGAAGCCGTCGTGCTCGCCGGTGTCGGCCAGGGTCAGCTCGACGTGGCGGTCGTCGGTCGGCAGGAGGGCGATGGTGATGCCCAGATCGATCGCGGCGGGCAGGACGAAGCCTTGGTTGTAGTCGGTGTGCTCCCCGATCACGTTGACCCGGCCCGGGGCATGGACGACGCGGATCGCCGACGGCGCGGCGGCGGCGGCGGAGTCGATGGCCGCGAGACGTCTGGACAGGTCGATGGGACCGATGCGCATGGCCGTCCAGCGTAGCGCGCTCACGCGACGTCCCGCACACTTGGGGCGATGAGCGCTCCGACACCGACGCATCCGCCGGCCCTGCGCGCGACCGGCCTCGGCCGACGCTTCGGCGATCGCTGGGCGGTGCGAGACGTGTCCTTCGAGGTCCAGCGCGGCGAGGTCCTCGGCCTGCTGGGGCCTAACGGCGCGGGCAAGACCACCACCGTCCGGATGCTCACCGCCCTCATCGAACCGAGCGAGGGGACGGCCGCGGTGGACGACCTGGACGTCGTCCACGACGCTGACGCCGTGCGGGCGCGGGTGGGCATCCTGACCGAGACGCCGGGCCTCTACGACAAGCTGTCGGCGACCGCGAACCTCGACTTCTTCGGGCGGCTGTACGGGCTCACGCCGGCCGTCCGCGCCGAACGCATCGAGCGCTACCTTCGGCTATTCGGCCTGTGGGAGCGCCGCCGCGACGTGGCGGGCACGTTCAGCAAGGGCATGAAGCAGAAGCTGGCCATCGCCCGGGCGCTCCTCCACGATCCGGCCGTCGTCTTCCTTGACGAGCCGACCGCGGCGCTGGACCCCGAAGCTGCGTTCATCGTCCGCGAGGCGATCGAGGAGCTGCGCCGGGCCGGCCGGACGATCGTCCTGGCGACCCACAACCTCGACGAGGCCGACCGGCTGTGCGACCGGATCGCGTTCATCCGTGGCGGTCTGCTGCGTATCGACTCCCCTGCCCGCCTGCGCGGTGCCCTCGGGGGGCGTCGCCTGGTGCTGCGCGTGGGCGATGGGACCGATGGCCCGGCCGACCTCGCCGGGCTCATCGCCGGGGCGGCTGGCGTGCCAACCCACCTCGTCGCGGCGCTTGATGGGGCTTGGCACCTCTCGGCCGAGGACCCTGACGCGGTCGCGCCGGGCGTGGTCCGTGCGCTGGTCGGCGCCGGCCTGGACGTGATCGAGGTCCATGCCGAACGGACATCGCTCGAGGCGGTCTACTTCGACGTCATGGGCGTCCGGCCGGGCGCCGGCGGGGAGGCTGTCTGATGCGCCGCGCCATCCTCTGGACGCTGCTTCGGCGCGAATGGTCGGAGATGATCCGCAATCGACTGCTGGTCTCGACCATCCTTGTCCCACCGTTGATCCTGACCGTGGCCCCGATCATCCTGGCGGCCGCCGTCGGCGAACGCGCCCTACCGGCCGAGCTCGCGTCGCAGGTCCTCGCCCAGCGGCCGGACTGGGCGGGCTTCACGCCGGGCGAACTGGCCGGGGCCTTCGCCGTGCAGCAATTCCTCGTCTTCTTCCTGCTGATGCCTGCCTACATCCCGCTGTCGATCGCGACGTTCAGCATCATCGGTGAGAAGCAGGCTCGATCCCTGGAACCGGTCCTCGCCGCGCCGATCCGGACCGTGGAGCTGCTGGCCGGGAAGGCGCTCGCGGCGCTCGTGCCCGGGGTGCTGGCAGGCCTCGTGACGTATGTCGTCTTCGTGGGCCTGGCCTCGCTGGTCTACGGGCCGAACCTGTTCGGCGTCGTGACCGATCCGTCGTGGCTCGCCGGGGTGTTCCTGCTAGGCCCAGCTGTCGGGCTCCTGTCGGTCGTGGCCGGGGTCATCGTCAGCGCCCGGGTCAACGATCCGCGGGTCGCCCAGCAGATCGGGGGCGTGATCATCGTGCCGGTCATCGGGGTCGTGCTGGTCCAGGCCACGGGGACCGTGCTCGTGGGGGCGTTGGGCTACCTGCTCCTCGCGCTCATCATCCTGGCCGTGGCCCTGGTCGGGCTGCGCATCGGGGTGCGCCTGTTCGACCGCGAGGCGATCCTGACTCGCTGGCGGTAACGGAGCGCGATTGGCCTATCGCGGTAGGCCATCGCTGGCTACACTGCCCCGATGGCCGAGCCTTCCTCTCGCCTCGACTGGGCGATCTTCCTGGCCCTGGGCCTCATCTGGGGCTCGAGCTACCTGTTCATCAAGCTGGCTGTTGACGACTTCGGGACGTTCACGTTGGTCGCCCTCCGACTGACCGTCGGGGCAGCGCTGCTCTGGACCGTCATCCGGGCCGCCCACCAGGCGCTCCCGCGTGAGCCGCGCATCTACGGGCACCTGCTCGTGATGGCGATCATCAACATCACCATCCCATTCCTGCTCATCACCTGGGCGGAGCAGTCGGTCGAGTCCTCGCTGGCCGCCATCCTGACCTCGCCCGTGCCGCTCTTCGCCATCGTCCTGTCAGCCCTCTTCCTGCCCGACGAGCCGATGCGGGTCAACGGCCTGATCGGCCTGGCGGTCGGGTTCGTCGGCGTCGTGCTCATCACCAGCCGCGGACTGTCGGGCGAGGGCTCATCGATCCAGGGGGAACTCGCGCTCCTGGGCGCCACCGTGAGCTATGCCTGCGGGGCGGTCTATGCCCGCAAGTTCGTGCGCGGCCTGCCGGCCATGGTCCCGGCCGTGTTCCAGGTGACGTTCGCGGCGCTCATCACCGGCGCGATCGCGCTCGTCCTGGAACAGCCGTGGACCGTGACGCCGGACCTCCAGGCGGTATTCGCCATCGTCTGGCTGGGCATCCTGGGCTCCGGCGTCGCGTATCTGCTCCAATTCCGGCTGTTCGCGCGCTGGGGCGCGACTCGGACGACGCTCGTCGCCTACGTCATCCCGGTCGTGGGGATCGTGCTCGGCTACGTGTTCCTGCAGGAGCCGCTCGACGTGCGCATCATCATCGGGACCGCGCTGGTCATCGCCGGCATCGGCCTGATCAACAGCCGCTACGGGCGCCGCCGCGTGTTCGGACGGAACGCACCGACGCCCGCCGTCTGATCGCGAACCAGGTTCACGAACCGAGCGCCAGCAGCAACGCCCCGGCGACGATCAGGACCGACGCGCCAACCCGCCGTACCGTGTCCCGGCCGGTGACCGCCTCGCCCAGCCGCACCGAACCCCACGCCGCGGCGAAGACCGTCGCGCTCTCGCGCAACGGAGCCACGCCGGATAACGGCGCCACGCTCAGGGCGATCAGGATGAGCAGGTAGGCGCCCAGGGTCAGGAACCCACCGACGGCGGCCCGGCGCACCTCCGATGCACCGCCCGCCCCCACGTCACCGCCGGCCCGGACCCGCACCCACGTCACCAGGACGACCGAGGTCGTCACCCACAGGATCGCGGCGTAGGGCAACGGATCGATGAGCCGCGTGCCCACCCGGTCCAGGGCGGTATAGGTCGCGATGGTCACCCCCGTGGCGAGGGCGAAGGCGATCGCCGGATCCACGCCGCGGTGGCCCTGCAGCGCGCGCCAGGGCTGCTGGAGCACGAGGAAGCCGGCGAGCAGGCCTACCACCCCGAACGAGCCGGCGAGGCCCAGTCGCTCCCCGAGGACCACGACCCCGATGGCCACCGCAAGGAGCGGCGCCGTGCCGCGGGCGATCGGGTACACGACCGACAGGTCCCCGCGCCGGTACGCGGCCGATAGCAGGATGAAGTACGCGGCCTCGACCGTCCCCGAGATCAGGCCGAGCAGCACACCTTCCACGGGCAGGGGTGGCGCCCCACTGATCCACCAGGCGGCGATGCCGACCGGGACGATCCCGACCGACGCCGCGAGCATGCCCACGGTGGCGGCCCGGAGCGGGTCGCCAGCCGTCTTGAGCCGCACGTTCCACGCGACGTGGAGGACGGCGCTGATGGCCACGAGGCCGACGATGAGGGGGTCCACCCCCAGACGTTAGCGGTCCACATCCCGTCGCTGCAGGCCCCACGCGCCAAGCGCCAGACCGCCGATGGCCAGCAGGGCGGCGACGACGATACCGGCGACCTCGTATCGGCCGGTCATCGGTTGGCCCAGGTGCCGATAGATGGACAGTTCGAGGACGGCATCCGGGAGGTCCAGGGCTTCGCCGAGCGTATCAAGGATGAACGTCGCGATCACCGCCAGGGCCGCCACGGGTGCGGCCAGCGTCGGTCGGACCAGTCCGCCTGCCGCCAGTCCGATGCCGGCGAAGCCGGAGCCGGCAACGCCCAGCATCGCGGCTCCGACGACGGGTCCCGCCACGTCCCCGCCCTGCGACGCGACGGCGAGCGCCACGATCACACCGATGATCCCGGCGGTCAGCCCGATGGCGGCAAAGACCCCGAGCCCGCCGCGGACGAACCACCCGACGCGCGACACCGGCGTGGACAGGACGACGTCCAGCCGCCGACCCACCTCGTCCGTCGACCAGCCCGCCAGGAAGGTCGCGCCGGCAAGGCCGACCATCAACGAGCCCATGGCGAAGAAGGCCAGCTGGAGGATCCCGGACGGCTGGCTCAGATCGAGGTCGGGATATGGCGCGTCGATGATCTCCTTCATGCCCGGAACCTCGTTGATGCTGGCGGTCAGCGAGGAGGCGGAGGCTGCGATCAGTGCGGCATACGATCCGACCCGAGTCCCCAGGCGATGGCCACCATCGCGCGATCGGACAGCTGACGGGCCGTCGGACCCGAGATGCCCGCCGGGAGCGAGGGGAGGCGAAGCCAGGCGAGCGCGTTGGCCGACCCGATGTCGCGCCGTTCGAAGATGGCGATCCCGGCGACGAGCAGGCCGACCGTGACCGCGGCCAACAGGCCGATCGACGGCCAGTCCGTGATGTCGGCCAGCGGTCGATGGCCCGCCGTCCACGCATACCAGGACACCGGCCCCAGAGCGTCGATGGTCGGCGACAGTGAACCGTACGAGGCGATGAGGTACATGCCGAAGGGTGCGGCCAGGCCGAAACCGGCGGATCGGGTGCGCCCGACGAGCGGGGCGACCGCGAAGGCGAGGGCTCCGGCGGCCAGCATCAAGAGGCCGTACAGGGTGACCTGCCCAAGGGCTGCCGCCACGGAGATGTCATCACAGGGCAGGACGGCGAACACGCGGCCGGCAACGACGATCATCACCGCCGTGATGAGCGTCGGTCATGCGCGGATGCCGCCCTACGTCATCCGTCGCGCGCGGCACAAACGGGCGCGCCAGGAATCGGCAGGTAGCGGGCGTGGCTCTGCTATCGGGCGTCCTGAGCGACGGATCGTTCCCGACGGGCCGGCATCAGCGGTGGGGCCTCTATCTGCAAGGGATCGGGCGGCCGGGAGGGCCTTCTCTGCCGGTATCAGCAGCCCCGCTGCTAGATGCCGAGAATCCGGTCCGGGCGGCCCGGGCCACCGAGCGGCCGGGACTACCCGACGAGAGGATCAGTCCCAGCCCGGCGCATGCCGGACGACCGTCCCCTCCCCCACGAACGGCAGCCGCCGGCCCATGAGGAACACCGCGATAGCGGTCGTGATCGGCACCGCCGCGACGATCCCGATGCTCCCGACGAGCGCGCGGACCACCTCGACCGCGACCTGCTCCCCAGACAGGATCAGGAGCGGATCCTGGCCGCCGGCCGCGAACAGGACGATGAGCGGCAGCGACGCCCCGACGTACGCCAGGACAAGGGTGTTGACCGTGGCCGCGATGTGCGACCGGCCGACGTTCATGGCTCGCGTCGCCAGCGCCAAGCGGCCCTGGCGTGGGTCCGCCTCGAATAGTTCCTGGACCGTCGCGGCCTGCGTGACGGTCACATCGTCCAGCACGCCGAGCGCGCCGAAGATCACCGCCGCGAGGACGAGGCCTCCCAGGTCCAAGGTCGTGCCACCCATCGAGATCAGGAAGCCGGCGTCCTCCGATCCGCGCAGTGGCGAGAACCGGGCCAGCGCGTCGAAGACCATCGCGAGGACGGCGACCAGGGACAGCGAGATGGCCGTGCCCGCGACCGCGGCCACCGTCTGACGACGCGCTCCCTCGGTCAGCAGGAACGTCGCGAGCGTCACCCCCGACGCCGCGGCGATCGCGACCCAGGCCGGATTCCAGCCCGCCAGGATCAAGGGCACCACGATCCGGATCACCACGGCCAACGTGAGCGCCAGGGCGATGAGCGAGCGCACGCCGCGCCAGCCACCCACGACCGTCACGGCGATCGCGAACAAGGCGAGGAGCAACGCGAGCGTCGGCACCCGATAGCGGTCGTTGACGGCCACGAACCCCGCGTCCGGATCGGTCGAGATGTTGACGATGACCTCATCGCCCAGGACGAAGTCGGGGCGCGCCTCCAGGCCGTTGGGACCCTGCAGGAAACCGGCGACCAGGTCGCCGGTGGCCGGCCCGCCCGGGATCCCCTCGAGCACCTCGATGCGCACGTCTGGCTCAGACGGCGAGGTCGAGACCAGCTCCTCCACGATCCGGCCATGGACGAGCTGGATCGGTGGCAGCTCTCCGGAGCGGGGCGTCATGTCTGGGACCAGGAGGATGACCCCCAAGAGTAGAGCCGAGCCGATGCCAAGCGCCCGGGCGTGCCGACGCAGCCCGACGAACGGGACGGCCGCCGTGCCTGGGTCGGTCACGCTGAGGCGAACGCCGAGCGCTCGGCTCGCTCCTTGAGCGCTCGCAGGTGCGCCTCGACCCGGGCCTCGAGCGAACGTCGCCCCAGGCGCACGAGGATGCCTGCCCATCGATCATTGGCTTCGAAGGTCGCGGCATGGATGACCCGCGTCCCCCCGGCGACGGGCTCCAGGCGCCACATCCACTCGCTCTCGAAGCCGGAGGCTGACGCGCGCAGCCGGAAGACGGACTCCGGACGCGCCTCCAGGCTCTCGACCCGGGCGCGCTCGCGCAGCAGACCGACATGGGCTCGGGCGGTGCGGGTCGTCGCGGCGGCCGGCCAGGAGGGATCGGCCGGGCCGAGCCGGAGTTCCGGGAAGAGCGCGACCGTGGCGACAGGGTCGTGGAGCGTCGCCCAGACCGTGCGCGGGGAGGCCTGCACGAACACGCGCCGCTCGACGAGGCGGCCCGCTCGCAGGTGATCACCCGGTCGGCGGTAGCCAACCTCCGGATCGGGGCGCACGGCCATCAGCTCAGAGGCCGATCGGGTGCCAGACCGTCTTCATCTCGAGGAAGGCGGCGATCCACTCGGGACGTTCGGTCGCCCGATCGTCGAGCCAGTCGAAGCGCGCCTCGGCCACGGTCGTGGGCCGACGCAGGATCCGCTTGATGTCGTCGGCGGCGGTCTGCTCGGTCGCCAGGCGCATCGCATCCGGCACGCCCCACGTGTCGAGGGCGTCCACGTCGACGTGGGCGGCCAGCACCGGCACGAGTTCCGAGCGCAGGCCGGTGAGGATGTTGATGACGCCGCCCGGCACGTCAGAGGTGGCGAGGACCTCGGTGAGGGTCACGGCGGGCAGGGGGCGCGTCTCGGAGGTCAGGAGCACCACGGCATTGCCGCTGACCAGCGGCGGCGCCAGGCGACTCACCAGCCCGAGCAGTGACGATGTCTCGGGAGCGACGACACCCACGACGCCGGTCGCCTCGGGGATCGTGAAGTTGAAGTACGGCGCCGCGACCGGATTGGACGAGCCGAGCACCTGGGCGATCTTGTCGGCCCAACCGGCGTACCAGACCCAGCGGTCGATCGCCCGATCGACGACCGTGGCAGCGCGAACGGCGTTCAGCCCCTCCGCAGCCTGGACCTCGGCGATGAACTGGTCGCGCCGGCCCTCCATCAATTCCGCGACGCGGTACAGGACCTGGCCGCGGTTCATCGCGGTCTTCGCGGCCCAGCCCGGTTGCGCCTTGCGCGCGGCCCGAACGGCGTCGCGCAGGTCCTTGCGCGAAGCCCGGCAGGCGTTGGCGAGTGGCGTCCCGTCAGCCCCGTTGACCAGGTACGACCGACCGCTCTCGGAACGCGGGAACGCCCCGCCGATGTACAGCTTGTAGGTCTTGCGGACCTCGATCCGCTCGGCGACGGGATCCGGCATCAGCGGTCCTCCAGCCGGACGTAGGCATGGAGGCCGTGCATGCCACCCTCGCGACCGAAGCCCGATTCCTTGTAGCCACCGAACGGCGACGTGGGGTCGAACCGGTTGAAGGTGTTCGCCCAGACCACGCCGGCCTTCATCCGCGACACCATCTCGAGGATGCGCGAGCCCTTGTCCGTCCAGATCCCGGCCGACAGCCCATACGGCGTGTTGTTGGCCTTCTCGACGGCTTCGTCGGGGGTCCGGAACGTCAGCACGGACAGCACGGGCCCGAAGATCTCCTCGCGCGCGATGCGGTGGCTCTGGGCGACGTTGGTGAACAGGGTCGGCCGGAAGAAGTAGCCGCGCTCGGGCAGGTCGCAGGCCGGCTGGTAGAGCTCGGCACCCTCGTCGACGCCGCTCTGCACGAGCTCGGTGATCTTCTCGAGCTGGCTCTTGGAGTTGATCGCGCCGACATCGGTGTTCTTGTCGAGCGGGTCGCCGACCCGGATGGTCGAGAGCCGGTCCTTGAGCTTGTCGATGAGCGGCTCGGCGATCGATTCCTGGACGAGCAGGCGCGATCCTGCACAGCAGACCTCGCCCTGGTTGAAGTAGATGCCGTTGACGATGCCCTCGATCGCCTGGTCCAGCGGCGCGTCGTCGAACACGATGTTGGCGGCCTTGCCACCGAGCTCCAGGGTGAGCGCCTTGTCCGTTCCGGCCACGCCGCGAAAGATCTGGCGGCCGATCTCCGTGGAGCCCGTGAAGGCCACCTTGTCCACGCCCTTGTGGGTGACCAAGGCCATCCCGATCTCGCCCGGGCCGGTCAGGATGTTGACCGTGCCCGGCGGCAGGTCGGCCTGGACACAGACCTCGGCGAAGAGCATGGCGGACAGGGGCGTCGTGGACGCGGGCTTCAGGACGACGGTGTTGCCCGCGGCCAGGGCCGGGGCGATCTTCCAGGCCAGCATGAGCAGCGGGAAGTTCCAGGGGATGATCTGCGCCGCGACGCCCAGCGGCCGGGCCACACGACCCGGAAACGCGTAGTCGAGCTTGTCGGCCCAGCCGGCGTAGTACCAGAAATGGCTGGCCGCGAGCGGCACATCAACGTCGCGCGATTCCTTGATCGGCTTGCCCGAATCCATCGACTCCAGGACCGCGAACTCGCGCGAGCGCTCCTGGAGTATCCGGCTGATGCGGAACAGGTACTTGGCCCGCTCGCGGCCCGATAGCTGGCCCCACGAACGGGTCTGGGCACGGCGCGCGGCGCGGACCGCCTTGTCGACATCGACCGGCGTCGCGCGGGCCACGGACGCGAGTCGCAGCTCCGTCGAAGGGTCGATGGAGTCGAATGTCGCGCCGCCGGTCGCCGCCACGGATCGGCCGTTGATGAACAGGCCGTAGCGGTCCTTGAGCGTGACGATGTCGCGTGCTTCGGGCGCGGGCGCGTACTCCCACGGGATCGCCTGGCCGTCACCGAATCCCCAGCTGCTGGGAGCGGACGGACCGGCCGGCACGACGCTCGAGGCGGAACGAGTGGCCATCGTGGGCATTATGGCACCGGGTCCCGGTCGGGACCTACGGCCTCGGCTCGGGCACGTCCGGCCCGGTGCTCCCTGCGTTCACATCAGCAGTCGTAGGCGGCCACGGGATGCACCTTTTCGCAATAGCGGATGTGGAGATGGTCGTCGTGGCCCGGGTACCAGCGCACCAGGCCCTCCCGGATGAGCACGGGGTCGTTGAAGTAGATGAGTTTGACGTGTCCCGGTGCGGCGGCGCGGATGGCCTTGACCAGGGCGCGCGTCGCCGCCCGATCGTAGGTGGACCAGCGATAGTTCACGCCCCATCGGCACTGGTCCTTCGCGTCGCGCATCGGCCGGATGTCGACATCCAGGCCCTGCTCGTGGCTCTGATGGCCGGCGATATCGCCCCCATGCTCATAGCCGATGTCTCCCAGCGCCACCCGTCCGTGGCCCGCCTGTGCGACCTTCACAGCCGCCGCTTGGAGCTGGCCGATCGCGGCGCTCGTCCCCCAGTTCGCCCGGCCGTTGCCCACGCTGTAGTCGCACAGGGAGCGCGCCCAGACCGGCAGTTCCAGGTGGGCGAGAAGGGCCCGCCAGGTGGTGGCATCGGCCGCGTTCCTGACGGTCAGGCGCGCATGGCGCTGAAAGGCACGGACGGCGAGGCGGGTCGGCTCGTCGAACGTCCCGGTGAGGGCCAGGTCGGCCCGTCGCTTCTCGATGAGCAGGCGCTGGAGCGCCAACACGGCGTCACCCGTGGCGCCGTTCGCCACGGGGACGCGCAGGGCGACCCATGTCGCCCGGTCGGCGCGGCCGTTCGCGGTCAGGCCCCGGGCGGTCTGGAAGGCCTTGACCGCGTCGACGGTGCTGGCTGCGAACACGCCGTCCACGTCGATCGCCGCGCCGTGGTGGCGCAGCAGGTGCTGGAGGGCCTTGATGTTCACGCCGCGGTTGCCCAGGCTCTGGTCCGGGTACGTGCCGCTCAGGGCCGCAGCCGACGCCACGGCCTGGCTGGCCAGGAGCAGCGCCAGCAGGCTCGGTAGGGCCAGGTGTCGGACCAGGCGATGGGCACGATCAGGGCGCGGGACGGTCGTCATGGCTGCAGCCTACCCGACCGGCAGGCTCAGCTCCGCCAGCGTTGGCGGGTCGGCGCCTGCTCGGGTGACGGTCAGGCTCGCCACGGGAACCGCGAACGTCACGGCGGCCAGGACCGCCGCCTGGTCTGCCAGGTCGGCCCGGGCGTGCCCACCGGCGACCCAGGCGGCCAGGAAACCGCCGCCGAACGCATCGCCCGCCCCGACCGAGTCGACCACCGCGACCGACGGGACCGGGATCACCGTCCGGAAGGTCGCGGCGCGGATCTCGACCGCCCGCCCGCCGTCGGTGCGCAAGACGACGGCGACCCCGGCTCGGAGCAGCCGATCGATCGCCTCGTCGATCGTGAGGTCCGGCGCCAGGAAGGCCAGATCATCGTCGCTGACCTTGACGACGTCCGCGCGTGCGGCCAGTCGATCGATGCGCGCGCGGAACGCCGCCGGGTCGCGGGTCGCGGACGGGCGCGAGTTCGGATCGAGCATGACGAGGGTCGACGCCGGCATGGCCGCCACGAGGCGCTCCAGCGACGTCCCGATCGGCTCCAGGACCAGGCCCAGGGTGCCGACGTGGAGCGCGGCCGGCGTCCCTGCCGCGGCCGGGGCCACGTCTGCTTCCCGAAGGTCCGGCGCCGACGTGCCGTCGACATAGAACTGGTAGGACGCCGTCCCCGAGGCGTCCAGCTCGGCGACCGCCAGCGTCGTCGGCGCATCGGTCGGGATGACCAGGTCGAGCCGCACGCCGTCGGCCTGCAGTCCCGCCCGGAGGGTCCTGCCAAAGCGATCGTTCGAGATCCGGCCCAGGTACGCCACGTCGCCATCCAGGCGCGCGATGGTCCGCGCGGTGTTGTACGGACCGCCGCCCGGGATGGCCGCGATCGCGCCATCGGCCGTGACGATCAGGTCGATGAGCGCTTCCCCGGCGACCACGATGCTGACCATGCCCTGCGTTATACGCGGCGGGACGCGCACGCGTCCAGTCGAGGCGTGGTCCTCGTGCGAGGATGCGCGCTGTGAGCGCCGATCCTGACCCGCGCGCGACCGTGGACCGCACCCGGGTGGCCGCCTACGCGGTGTGCCGCGACGAGGGTGGCCGCGTCCTCCTGTGCCACATCGCGCCGTCGGTCGGGGCGGGTGACCTGTGGACGCTGCCCGGTGGTGGGCTCGACTTCGGCGAGTCGCCGACGGCGGCCGTGGTGCGCGAACTTCTCGAGGAGACCGGCTACCGCGGCGAGGTGGTGGATCTGCTCGACGTCAGCGACCGACTCTTCGTGGAGGTGGCCGACGCCGATCGCCGGCACGCCATCCGGATCGTCTACGCGGTGCGGGTGATCGACGGGACGCTGCGCGATGAGCCGGACGGATCGACTGACACGTGTCGCTGGTTCACCCTGGAGGAGGCGTGGCGCCTCCGACTCGGCGAGCTGGCAAGACGCACGCTCGAAGAGTTGGGCGGGAAGTCTGGATGAGCGGCCTTGGCCCCGCCCCGGGCCCGACCGCCAACGATCTTGGCAGACAGAGCCACGGCTGCTGGTATGCGCTCACGAACCGCTCGAAGAGGCCGACCCCTCGGCAGATAGAGCGCAGACCGCTGTTATCACCCCGTCTCCGCCCTCCGGACCGCCCTGCCAGCGCGTAGCAGAGCTGTCCCTGCTGTCTGCCGATCCCTGGACGGTACCTGACACAGCCGCGACGACAGCCGCGCTTAGAGCTGCGGCTGCTGTTGGCCGATCTCCGAGGCGGATGAAGGCGCGACCCGGGGCGTCGCGGCCTGGATCCGGCGCCACCACACGTATGCGCCGACGCCGGTCGCCAGCGACAGCGCCCCGCCGAGCGCGACGGTCTGCAGCACGCCGATGGTCGAGGCCAGGGCCCCCGCCGCCAGGCCACCGATCGGCACGGACGCGGCGAAGACCGTCGTGTAGACGCTCATCACCCGGCCGCGCAGGCCGTCAGGCACGTTGAGCTGGATCGTGGCGTTGGCCGTGGCGGCCATCGCGATGCCCCCGGCCCCGACCGGGATCATCAGTAGCAACGAGATCGGGAACGAGGTCGAAACCGCCAGCGCGAGTGAGGCCACGCCAAGCGCGACGGCGCCCGCCGCGATCCGCCCGGGCCGCGGCTTGCCGGCGACGACCAGACCCACTGCCGCGCCAAGCGCTCCGAGTCCGGAGGCCGTCATGAGGAAGCCAAAGCCCGCGGCATCGCTCTTGAGGATGTCCTGGGCGAGCGGCGGCACGATCACGCTGAAGTTCATGCCGAACGTCGCCACCAGGCCCACGACCGTCACGGCCATGAGCACGATGGGCGTCTGCCGGACGAAACGCAGCCCCTCGACGAGGTTCACCCGCACGTCCTCGATCGACCGGGGGCGCGGCAGCAGGCGCGGTGTGTGCAGCGCCTCGTCGTCCATGAGCGTCAGGGCCACGATGACCGCCAGGAAGCTGAGCGCATTCAACGCGAAGGCCAGCGCGATCCCGAACACGCCGATGGTCAGGCCGGCGACCGCCGGACCCACGACCCGCGCTCCGTTGAACATGGCGCTGTTGATCGAGACGGCATTGACGACATCGCGCGGACCGACCATCTCGATGGCGAACGACTGGCGGACGGGCATGTCCACCGCATTCGCGCAGCCGAGCAGGATCGCGAGCACGACGATCATCCAGACATTGACGATCCCGGTCGCGGTCAGGACGGCCAGGATCACGGCCAGAGTCATCATCACGACCTGGACCGCGAGCAGGGTCTGGCGCTTGGGCAGGACATCGGCCAGGACGCCCGCGAACAGGCCCAGGATCATCACGGGCACGAACTGCGCGGCGGCCACGACGCCCAACCAGAGTGGATTCCCGCCACTGACCTGGAGGACGAGCCAGCCCTGGGCGACCTGCTGCATCCACGTGCCGATGAGCGAGATCGCCTGGCCGCCAAAGAACAGTCGATAGTTGCGATGGCGGAAGGCTGTCACGCTGCGCCGGGCGGCGACCGACGGCAGCGTCACCCGCGCCCTCGCCGTTCGGGGTGCGGATCCGGACCGCCGTCGAGTTCGGCGAGGTGGTCGCCGAGGTGCTGGAGACGGCCCTCGGCCTCGGCCAGCATCGCACCGAGTCGATCGCGCTTGGCGCGCAGCGTGTCGATCTGGCGGACGACCCGGTCGCGTGCGTCCAGGATCACAGCGCGCCGCTCATCGGTGTCGCGAGTGGCACGGAATCGTTCGCGGTTGCGCTCGCGGGCCGCCTCGTCCTCGAGCAGCTGGCCGACCTGGGCGAGGCTGAACCCGGCGTCGTCGCGGAGCTCCTTGATGAACCGCAGGCGCTCCAGGTCGCTGGCGTCGAAGAGGCGATACGCGCCATCCGAGCGGGCGGCGGGCTCGAGCAGGCCAAGCTCCTCGTAGTAGCGGATCGCGCGAGTCGTGAGGCCCGTCTCAGCGGCGACTTCCTGGATGCGCAGGAGGCGCTTCGGGGCCTCGGGGGTCGTGGTGGGCACATCGGTCACCCCCCGATGGTAGCACAACCTTGACGTTGACGTAAAGGTTAGGCTGGGCTCACAGCGTCACCGCGATCCCGACGGGTTCAGTCGAGTGTGAAGTGGTCCGGGTCCTGGTAGCGGCCGGTGCGCTGGAACTCGATCTGCATGAGGACGTCGTTGAGCAGCGAGGATGCCCCGAAGCGGAACCAGTCGGGCGTCATCCAGCGCGGACCCAGGGTCTCGTACAGGACGACGAGGTACTGGATGGCCTCCTTGGCCGTGCGGATGCCGCCGGCGGGCTTCATGCCGACCTGGCGGCCGGTCGCCCGCTCGAAGTCGCGGATCGCCTCGAGCATCACGAGCGTGACGGGGAGGGTGGCGGCGGGGACGACCTTGCCCGTTGACGTCTTGATGAAGTCGGCGCCGGCGGCCATGGCCAGGATCGAGGCGCGTCGAACGTTGTCGTAGGTCTCGAGTTCGCCGGTCTCCAGGATGACCTTGAGATGCGTCTCGCCACAAGCCTCATTGACCTCGACGATCTCCTCGAAGACGGTCTGGTAGTCGCCCGACAGGAACGCCCCGCGGTCGATGACCATGTCGATCTCATCGGCGCCGGCCTCGACCGCAGCGCGCGTCTCGGCGAGCTTGATGTCGCGAAACGTCTGGCCGCTGGGGAACCCGGTCGCGACGCTGGCGACCTTGACGCCGCTCCCCGCCAGAGCCTCCTTCGCGATCGAGACCATCGCGGGGTAGACGCAGATCGCCGCCACGTGCGGGATCGTCGGGTCGCCCGGCTGGGGGCGCATCGCCTTGGCGCACAGGGCCCGGACCTTGCCCGGCGTGTCCTTCCCCTCCAGGGTGGTCAGGTCCATCATCCGGATCGACAGGTCGAGCGCCCACATCTTCGAGGCCTTCTTGATCGACCGCTTCTTGAGCCCGTCGACGCGCTGCTCGACGCCGACCTGGTCGACCGTGCTGACCCGGCCCATCAGGCTGCCTAGCGGACTCCCGATGCCGCCGGCCTTGCCGTCCCAGGCGCGGATCAGCTCGTGGGCCCGGTCGCGGGCGGCGCTGTCAGGGCGCTTGATGGCCGTCATGGGACCGTGAGGATACTACCGCCCGCCGCGGACCTTGGGGAGTGACGGCAGCCCGCGCTTGCCCGCGACCAGGAAGTGGGTGAACCAGTCGCGCACGACCCGCAGGTTCTCGATACGCCGGAATGGGGTGCCGGAGCGCGTCAGCTCGTGCGTCTCGTCAGGCACGCGCAGCAGGCGGACCGGTCGCTTGTGCGAGCGCAGGATCGTGAACAGCGCCTCGGCCTGGCCGATCGTCGTGCGGATGTCGCGTTCCGAGTGCTGGATGAGCAGCGGCGTCGTGATGCGCGAGGCGTACGAGATCGGCGAGATCTCGCGGTAGTAGGCCGGGTCGCTCCACGGGGTGGCCTCGAACTCGAGCTTCGCCCACTCCCCGCCACTGATGTCGCCGGTCAGGAACAGCATCGACATATCGCTGACGGATCGACAGGTCATCGCCGCCGCGAATCGATCGTCGTGGGCCACGATCCAGTTCGTCAGGTAGCCGCCGTACGACCCGCCGGTCACGCCGAGCCGGTCGGGATCCGCGAGCCCGTCCGCGACCAACGACTCGATGCCGGCGAGGACGTCGCGCATCGGCCCGGGGCCCCAATCGCGATGGTTGCCATCGTTGAAGGCCTGACCGTAGCCCTCCGAGCCGCGCGGGTTGCAGTAGAAGACGCTCATCCCGTTTGCGGCCAGGATCTGGAACTCCCAGACCAGTGACCAGCCGTAGAGCGTGTGCGGACCGCCGTGGATCTCCGTGACGAGCGGCTGACGCTTCCCGCCGGCGGGGATCAGCCAGCCCTGGACGGACGCGCCATCGACCTCGGAGCGCCGCTCGACCGCCTGGATCAGGGTCAACTCGTCGAGGACGTCGGCGTTGAAGGCCGTGAGCCGCCGAGGCTCCGCGCCGCCCCCCGCCCCGTCCAGGAGCCACAGGTCCGGCGCCTCGGTGGCGCTCGAGCGCAGATACGCGATGCGCGCCCGTCCACGCGGCCCGGTGACTGCGTCCCAGCCGCTGATGTAGTGCCGGTCGGTCGTCAGGCGCGTGACGTCGCCATCGGCGACCGCGATCCGCCACAGCTCGTAGCTGCCGTCGATCGGCGCCGTGAACGTGATCGACCGCCCGTTTGGCGCCGGCCACAGCCGCGAGGTTTCCCCGCGGGTCACGTCGCTGTTCATGCCGGACCCGGGCATGAGGTCGTGGCGGGCGGAAAGGTTGCGCCCGTCGCCTTGCCCCGCTTCCGATCCGTCCGCCGCGAACAGCCACACGTCGTTGCGGCTTCCGGCCCGACCCTCGTGTCGATGGCCCAGGACCGCGAGCGAGCGCCCGTCCGGCATCCAGGTCGGGATGCCGAATACGCAGCGCGCGCCACCGGTGACGGGTGTCACGGCCCGTGAGGCGACATCCACCACGTAGACCGCCTGTCGGTACGACAGATCGTGGTTCGGCCGTCGATTGGACACGAACGCGATGCGCGTCCCATCCGGCGACCACGCCGGCTCGCCGTCGCCGACAGGTCCGTCCGTCAGGCGTGAGGCCACTCCCGTCGCCGCGTCCACGATCCACAGGTGCTCGACGTGGTCGTACAGGAAGCCCGCGCCGTTGAGCATGTACTCGAGGCGATCGATGAACCGGTAGTCGGAGTCGGGCGGCTCGCCGGGCTTTGGCTTGGCGGACCTCCCACGTCGACGGGCGTCCTCGTCGTGCGTCGCACCGACCGACGCACTGACGACGACGAGCCGCGACCCATCCGGCGACCACTCGAACGCGCTCACCCCGCGTGGCAGATCCGTCAGGCGGCGCGCCTCCCCGCCGGGACCGTCGAGCGGCAGCGCGTGGATCTGCGTCCCATCCTCGCGCTGCTTCGCGTCGGTCGGTCGCGTCGGCTCCTCCTCGATGAGCAGCCGTCGATCGGACAGGAAGGCGAGGGTTCGTCCATCCGGGGAGAAGCGCGGATGCTGGTCGTGGCGGGCGCCGAGGGTCAATGGTCGCGGGGCTGGCGCCTCGGCTCCGTCATCCGTTGAGACGAGCCACAGGGCGTGCCGATAGCCGTCGTAGCCGGGGGCGACGGTCTGGACCGTGAGCACCGCCCAGCGACCGTCGGGTGACAGGCGCGGGTCCGTCGGGATGCGCAGGCGATACAGGTCTTCCGGGACGGGTGGACGCGGCACGGGCAGGCTCCTCGCGGGCGCAGAGGTGGGTCGCCGGCAGGCGGACGGGCGGCGTCGAGCCGATCGACCGTGCGGACGACGAGGCAGTACGGCCAGTCTAGCGGGCCTCGCGGCGTACCATCGACCCACGATGGCCGACCAGCTCGCGCTCCCGCTCGATGCCGCCGTGGCCGATCGCCTGCCGGACCTGCCTGATCTGCGGCCGATGCTCCCCCGTCCGCTGGCAGAGGCATTCGACTCGGACGAGCACCTGTTCGAGCCGTGGTGGGGTGGGGTCCGGGCACTGGTCTTCGTGGGCCCGGCGGACGAGCCGGGGAGCGGCAACGTGCGGATCGTGGACGCCGACGGCGTGGACCGGACCACGGTGCTCCCCGAGCTGGCCGGCACGGCCGTGCGGGTGGCGGCGCGCTCGGCGATCCTGGACGGCGAGCTCGTCGTCGTCGATGCCGATGGTCGTGCGGACGCCGCGGCCCTCAGCGCGCGCCTCGCGGGCAAGGCCGGTCGGCCGGTCGCCTTCCTAGCGTTCGACGTGCTCCATCTCGACGGACGCTCGCTGCTCACCCAGCCGCTCGCCAAGCGTCGCGAGGCGCTGCGCCGGATCCTGCGACCGGGCGACGAGGTGGTCGCCGTGCCCGCCATCGCGACCGAGGGACTCGCGCTGTTCGAGGCGATCGTCGCCCAGGGTCTGGCCGGCATGATGGCCCGCCAGCGCCAGGGCCCCTACCTGCCTGGCACGCGCTCGCGGCTGTGGCGCCTCATCCCCGCCCGCGCCGGAGAGATTCCCGCCGCGGAGCTGGCGGCGGCGCCATCGGAGCCGGCCGCCTCGATGTCCGCGACCGCCCCCGTCCTGGCCATGCTCAGCAAGCTGCCCCTGGACGATTCGTGAGCGTGGGCC
This sequence comes from Candidatus Limnocylindrales bacterium, assembly GCA_051306295.1. GTDB lineage: Bacteria > Chloroflexota > Limnocylindria > Limnocylindrales > CSP1-4 > SPCO01. The sequence continues at coordinate 2,894 of JBPPMZ010000121.1, read as the reverse complement.
TTACTTGCCGGGCGGCTGGTACTTGATCGACTGCGCCTTCTCCAGCGCCGCCAGCGTGTCCTCGACGGTGAGCAGGACCGTGGTCTGGACCGAACTGAGCGCTCCGCCCGCGCCGATCGCCACGGCAACGGCGGCCATCGACACATTGTCGGGGGCCTCCCAGAGGTTGTAGCCGTCGTGCTCTCCGAACGCGTACCAGAAGCCGTGCAGCTTGCCGCCGACCGACTCGATGTACTGCTGCGCCGCGACGCGCCGATCCTCGGGCTTGTTCATGAGTCGGGCCCATGTTTCCGGGGTGTAGCTGAACCGTGTCAGATACAGCGGCATGACGTTTCCCTCCTCAGCGGCGGTGGTTGTGCCTGGACCTATCGTAGACCCCACCCGTCACGTCGTTCAGAGTCGTGCGTCCGGTCCTACCCCCGGCGGGCCGCCGCTATGAACATCCGCAGGCCAGGCCGCTGCCCGTACAGGAGCACGCCGGCGGCATAGATCCGCGACGCGATGACGGCCACCAGGACGATGGCCGCGACGAGCAGCGCGACCGACGCCACGAGCTCCCAGGCCTCCACCCGCCCGACCATGACCCGGGCCAGCATGACGAACGGGCTGAACGGCGGCACGAACGACAGGATCGCGGTGAACCCACGGCCCCCGCCGCCCAGCGCGACGATGGCCGACAGATAGCCGACCATCGCGAGCAGGCTCAACGGCAGGGACAGGGTCTGGAGATCCTCCGGTCGGCTGACGAAGGCGCCCATCGCCGCATAGATGAGCGCGAAGAGGGTGAACCCGAGCAGGAAGAACACGCCGTAGATGGCGAGCAGATCCGGTGTCAGCCCGACGATCGGCGCCCCGGCTGCCCACGTCGGACCGAGGATCGCCTCGGCGATCCGGTCCTGGAGGGCGAGTACGGCCAGCGCGGGCACGGCGATGGCCAGGTATTGCGTCAACCCGGCCAGCCCGATGCCCACGACCTTGCCGGTCAGCAACTGCCGTGGCGACGCCGCGCTGATCATCAGTTCCATGACCCGGCTGCTCTTCTCGGCGGCCACGCCGGACGCCACCCACATGCCGTAGATCACGACCGTCAGGAACAGCAGCACGACGAAGACGATACCCAGGAACGAGCGACTGGCGAGCTCCTGCGCGTCGACCGGGGCGCCGCCCGTCGTCGGGCCATTGATCGATACCGGATCGAACTGCGGCGTCCGGAACGGCTCGAGCTGCGCATCGATCGGCAGGGTCGCCGTCCAATCGAGGATGCCGATGGCGATCGACGCGAAGCCGATGAGCTGCGTGCGCACGCTGTCGGCCGGGCCATCGGTCGTGTAGCGGACATCGATCTGGCCGCTCGGCAGGCGCTCGACGGCCATGATCCCACTGATCTCGCCGGCGAGCAGGTCGCGCTCGGTGGTCACGGGGTCGATCGCCCGCTCCAGGAGGAACGTCTTCTCCCACTTCTCGGGGTCGGCGCCGCTGGGCGGGATGTTGAGCAGGCCGTCAGCCACGCCGATCGCCCGGATGGCGAGGGCGTCGTCGCTCGAGATGACCGCGATGCGGGTCACGGTCTGGCGGTCGAAGTAGCGGATCGCGATGGGCGCCAGCGCGACACCCAGGGCCAGGACCATGAGGATGACCGTCGAGGCGATGAACAGCGGCGTGCGCGTCCGGTCGCGATACTCGCGGCGCGCGACGATCGCGGCGTTCGGCAGGAGCGGGTCGTGGCGGGTCATCGAGGTCAGGCCGCGCCTTCCTCGACGAGTCGGAGGCGGTCGTCATCGATGTCGGCGCCGGAGTCGAGCGCGAGCGTCGCGTCGTCGGCCGGGTGGCCGACCTTCTCGATGAAGATGGCCTCGAGCGACGGCTCCGCGACCTCGAACCGCGTGACGGCGGCGCCCCGCGTGACGGCCGCGGCCAGGATGGCGGACGGCTCGGTGCCGGCGGCGAGCTCCAGCTCGGCGAAGCCCGCGCCCGGCCGGACGGCGAGCACGCCGGGAAGGGCACCAAGCCAGGCCGGCATCGTCTCGCCTTCCACGCCCAGGCGGACCGTGCGCGCGCGGCTGGCGCGCTTGATCGCGGTCAGCGTCCCTGCGACGACCACCCGGCCCTTGTCCACGATGGCGAGGGACTCGCAGAGGGCCTCCGCGGCCTCCATCTGGTGGGTGGAGAAGACGATCGTCTTGCCTCGATCGCGCAGCTCGACGAAGGCTTCGCGGAGCAGGGCGAGGTTGACCGGGTCCAGACCGGTGAACGGCTCGTCCATGAGCAGGACGTCGGGGTCGTGGAGGATCGCCGCGATGAACTGGACCTTCTGCTGGTTGCCCTTGCTCAGTTCCTCCGCGCGACGCGGGGCGTAGTCCGCGATGCGAAAGCGGGTCAACCAGTGGAGCGCGTCAGTTCGGGCCCGGTCGGCTGGCTGGCCGTACAGGCTGGCGTAGTACACGAGCTGGTCCAGGACCGGCATGCGGCTGTACAGACCGCGCTCCTCCGGCAGGTATCCCCAGGTGCGCCGCGGCAGGGCCGCCGTCGGCGTGCCGTCCCAGCGGATCTCGCCGTCGTCGGCGCGCAGGATGCCGAGACAGATGCGCATGGTCGTCGTCTTGCCCGCGCCGTTGGCGCCGAGGAAGCCGAAGATCTGCCCGCGCGGGATCTCGAACGCCAGGTCGTCCAGGGCGAGGGTCTGCGCGAAGCGTTTGGTGACGTGGTCGATCTCGAGGGTCACACGGCGCAGGATAGACCCGACCCTCGTGACCCGCCGCTGACCCGATGGTCCGGGTAGGGGTTGGGCGCCGGCGGGCCGGTACCGATCGCCCGCCAGCCGAAGCTCTGGATTCGCAGGTTTCGCGGCGCGGGCAACGGGTCGCGAGCGTGCGTGGCGAAACGCATCGCAACCC
>JBPPMZ010000120.1:0-3533 GCA_051306295.1 Candidatus Limnocylindrales bacterium | reverse complement strand
ACTGGTAGCCCTCGTCGGCGAGGGCCCGGACGAGCCGGACCTCGCGGCCCATGTTTCGACCCGGAACGAACAGGGCCGAACCGACGACGAAGACATCGACCCCGGTCGCGCCGGCGATCTCGGCGGTCTCGCGGTTGATCCCGCCATCGACGTGGACTTCCGCGCCAAAGGCCTTGTGGCTGAGGAGGGCACGGGCGCCCGGGGCCTTGGCCTGGAGCACGTCGGCCATGAACGATTGGCCGCCGAAGCCTGGCTCCACGGTCATGATCAGGATGATGTCGAGGAGTGCGGCGTAGGGCTCCAACGCCGACAGCGGCGTGCCTGGGCGAACAGCCAGACCGGCCGCCCGGCCGGCCGCCTTGATCGCCCCCAGGGTCGGTTCGATTGGCTCGTCGATCTCGACGTGGAAGGTCACCGAGTCACAGCCGGCGTCCAGGAACTCCTCGATGTAGCGGCCGGGCTCGCTGATCATCAGGTGGGCATCGAAGGGCAACTGCGTCCGGCGCCGCAGGGCCTTGATGGTCTTCGCGCCGAAGGTGAGGTTCGGGACGAAGTGGCCATCCATGACGTCCAGGTGCACGCGATCGGCTCCGGCCTTGTGGACCCGCCGGACGGCGTTGGCCAGGTTGCCCAGGTCCGAGTCCAGGATGCTCGCGGCGATGCGCGCCCGACCGACGCCCATCCCTACCCCTGCTCCCCGTCGGTGCCGACGATCCCGGCCGGCACGGGCTCATCGCTGCGGTCGCCGCGCAGGGCGGCGGCGCTGGCCATGACCAGCCGCTCGCGACGGCGGGCGACCACCGGCGGTGCCGGTTCTCCGGCCCGCTCGGCCGCCAGCTGGCCGCACGCGGCACCCACCTCCTGGCCCCGGTTGCGCCGGATGGTCGTGCCGATACCGGCGTCGCGCAGGGTCGCGGCGAACGCCTCGATGATGGGCATCGGGCTGGCCTGCCAGGGCGTATGGGCGACGGGATTCATCGGGATGAGGTTGACGTGGGCGTGATCTCCCCGCAACAAGTCGACGAGGGCGTCGGCGTCGGTGGCGGTGTCGTTCACGCCGCCGATCATGGTGTATTCGTAGCTGATCCGGCGGCCCGTGGCGCGGGCGTGCTCGCGGGCGACGGCGACCACCTCCGCGACCGGCCAGCGCCGGTTGAGCGGCACGAGCACGTCGCGCAGCGCATCGCGCGCGGCGTGGAGGGAGACGGCCAGGGTGAACTGCGGGCCAAGGGCGGTGAGGCGCCGGATCCCGGGCACGACCCCGGACGTGGAGACCGTGATATGCCGCGCGCCCAGGCCGAAGCGCGCGGGGTCGTTGAGGGCTTCCACGGCCGCCAGCACCCGGTCCAGGTTGAGCAGCGGCTCGCCCATGCCCATGAACACGATGTTGGTCAGGCGCTGGCCGTTGGCGGCGAGGCGCCGGGCCGCGTGACGGACCTGGTCCACGATCTCGGCGGTCTCGAGGTCGCGCCCGAAGCCCAGTTCGCCCGTGGCACAGAACGGACAGCCCACCGCGCAGCCGGCCTGGCTCGAGATGCACAGGGTGTGCCGCTCGCGCGATCCGGCGCGGGCCGGGTAATGCATCAGGACGCTTTCGATGAGCTGCCCATCGCTGAGGCGATGGAGCGACTTCTCCGTCGCGCCGCCATCGCCCAGGCGCAGCTCCGAGTCCTCGACCGTATCCAGGCGGAAGTCGGCATCGAGCGCGTCGCGAAGGGCCGCCGGCAGGGTCAGGATGGCCGCGGACGACGTCACGCCCCCGTCCTTCCAGACGGCGTCGGCGATCTGGCGCGTCCGGAATGCGGGCTGGCCTTGGGCGGCGACCCAGTCGGCCAGCTCTGTCGGGGCGAGGCCGGACAGGCCCGGCCGCGGATCGATCGTCACGTTCCGATGCTAGCGCAGCGGGTCACGGACCTGGTTCGACCCGGCTGCCGATGATGGCCGGTCGGCCGCGCACGAAGGCCTCCCAGGGCATCCGTCGGCCACCGGCGGGCTGGATCTCGATGAGGCGAAGGTGTTCGCCGTCACCGACCCCGATGCCGCGGGTATCGAACGTCGCTCGCTTCTGGCCGGCGGCGTCGTCCGGGGTCGCCGCCCAGATCGTCAGCCGGCCGACCACCGTATCGACAAAGGTCCCCGGCCAGGGTTGGTAGGCACGGACCTGGCGTGCCAGCTCGACGGCCGGGCGCGAAGGGTCCAGCCGGCCATCCTCCCGACGCAGCGGACGGGTCAGCGTGGCGCCCTGTGTGGTCTGGGGTGTTGCGTCTAGCTCGCCGCGGGTCCAGGGCGCAAGGCTCCGGTCCAGGAGATCAGCGGCGATGGTCGCCAGGCGCGCCTCGAGGTCGGGGGTCGTCTCCGTCCCGGCCAGGGCGACCCGCTCCTGGGCGACGATCGGACCGGTGTCGAGGCCCGCGTCCATGCGCATCAGCGTCACCCCGGTCTCGGGGTCACCGGCCAGGATCGCGGCCGGGATCGGCGTCGCGCCTCGGTGCCGAGGCAGCAAGGAGGGATGCAGGTTCAGGGCTCCGCGGCGCGCGTCAAGGAGGGCCGCCGGCACGATCTGGCCGTAGTCGGCGAGGACCAGCAGATCCGGATTGAGCTGGAGGACGCCGGCGATGGACGCCTCTGCTCGCAGGCGTTCTGGGCGCAGGATGGTCGCGATTCCGAGCGCACGGGCGGCGTCGTCGATGACGGTCCCGGTCAGTTGCCGCTTGCGACCGGCGGGCCGGGCGGGTGCCGTGACGACGCCGACGAGCTCCACGGTGTCGTGGCCGGCGAGCCGATGCAGGGTCTCACGCCCGAATCCGCCACTCCCCAGGAAGACGGTGCGGACCCGGGCGGTCACGCGAGGGCGCTCGTCGCCTCACGGACCTCGGCGTCGTCCTCGTTCCCGGCGCCGACCGGCATGAGCTCATCCATCGAGTCGAGATAGTCGATGTAGAGCTTGCCGTCGAGGTGGTCGAGTTCGTGCTGGAGCGCCCGGCCGAGCAGCCCGGACCCCGCCACCTTGATCTTCTTGCCGTGCCGATCCTGGGCGACGACCCAGACCTTTTCGCGGCGCGTGACGTACGCCACGTAGCCCGGGATCGAGAGGCAGCCCTCCAGGTCGCGGTCATCGCCGACCGAGCGGACGATGGCCGGGTTCACCAGCTCGTGGAGCTGCCCTTCGACCTCGATGACGCAGGCCTGCATCGCCTCGCCGAGCTGCGGCGCCGCGAGCCCGACACCCGGCGCATCGCGCATGGTGTGGGCCAGGTCATCGAGGAGTTCGTGCAGGTACCTGCCGAAGCTGTCGACCGGCTTGCCCTTGAGGCGCAGGCGCGGGTCGCCGAGGAGGACGATGGGACGGACGCTCATGGGCGGGATTATATCGAGGGCGGTGGGCCGCCCTCGATCGCGCTGCTGAGCTGCTGGTGCGGTCAGGCCTTCGGGGCGCCGTCGTCGACAGCGGCGGCCGCATCAGTGGCAGCATCATCGATCGCGTCGGCGGCATCGGTCGCCGCGTCGTCGATCGCGTCGGCGGCATCGGTCGC
>JBPPMZ010000119.1:0-17260 GCA_051306295.1 Candidatus Limnocylindrales bacterium | reverse complement strand
CACGGATGTGGTGGATGGCTCCGGCGATGGCGAGCTGGTCATGGACGAGCCGTTCGTGCTTCTCGGCCGTCAGGGCGACGAGCGGATCACGCCCGGCGAGCTGGCACGGCTGCGAGGCAGCATCCCCTACGAGGTCTTCTGCGCCTTTGGCGCCCGACTCGACCGGGTCGAGGTGGGCGGCGAGCGCCTGACTCGCGACGGGCACGCCCTCCGGCGATAGGATTGGCCGGACCTGCACTTGGCTGACCGTCCCAAGGAGCCACACGATGACCGCCAAGCCCCCTACCGTCTTCCTCGGCGAGATGACCGACCCGGAGGTTCGCGCCGCGCTGGAGCGGACCCAGACCATCATCATCCCGACCGGCTCCACGGAGCAGCACGGCCCACACGGTCCGCTCTTGACCGATGCGATCATCCCGATCGAGGTCGCGCGCCGCGTGGCGGAGCGGACCGGTGCTCTCGTCGGCCCGACGATCAACTATTCGCTGTCCTATCCGCACGTCGGGTTCACCGGCGTCGTGCACATCCGCGTTGCGACCTTCATGTCGCTCATCGAGGACTTGTGCGCGTCGTACGCCTCGATCGGATTCACGCGGATCGCGTTCCTCAACGGCCACTACGACAACACCTACGCCATCGCCTATGCCTGCGCCACGGCCGCGGAACGGATGCCCGCCGATGTCCACGCGTTCCCGGTCAACTACTGGGACGGCATGACGGCGGACGAGGCCGGCGAATTCTTCGGCCCGACGACGGGCTTGCACGCGAACCGTGGCGAGACGTCGGCGGTGATGGCCATCGATCCGGCGCTCGTGGACCTGGACGCGGCCAACGCCGAACTTCCGCCCTTCCCCGAGGTCACCAACCAGGCGCCGGTCCACACCGCGTTCTTCTTCTCGTCGCCGGGATCGGTCCATCGAGCCAGTGCGTCCGGCACGTGGGGCGACGCTCGAGAGGCGTCCGTCGCGTACGGCGAGCGCTACCTGGCGGTGGTCACGGACGCCACGGCCCGCCTCCTGGACGACATCGAGCGGACGTTCGCGGCGATGCCGGCTCGGTAGCCCGGGTCGCCGGCGCAGCTGATCAGGTCACCCGGGGCTGACCAGGTCAGCCCCCCTGACCAGATCCGGACAGGTGAGCACGGCCCATGCCCCTAGGTGACAGGAAACCGTCGTCTGGTCGTACCGCCACGAGGGATCTGTCCGAAACAGGTCACCCCGGCTGACCTGGTCAGGGTCGCTGACCTCGCCACGGCCGCGTCCGACGTCAGACCCAGGCACCTCCGCGCATGACCCGGCGCACGGCGAGATCGCCGTCGAGCTCAACGAGGTCGGCCCGTTGACCGACGGCGATCCGGCCACGATCGGTGATGCCCAGCATGGCCAGGGGGTTTCGACTCGCGGCGGCCACCGCGGCCGGTAGTGGGATGCCAGCGTGGACGGCGTTCCGGACTGCGACGTCCAGGCTCAGCACAGAACCAGCGAGCGTCGATGTGCCGGCCAGCGTGACGCGCCCGCCACTGACCTCCACCGGCAGGCCGCCGATCCAGCCCTGGCCGTCGCCCATGCCCGCCAGAGCGATGGCGTCGCTGACCAGGAGCAGCCGGTCCGCGGGCTTCAGGCGGGTGATGAGCGCCCAGAGCGAGGGGTGGACGTGGACGCCATCGGCGATGAGCTCGACCCACGCGGTGTCTTCGAGAAGCGCGGCTGCGGCAACGCCCGGCGCCCGATGTTCCACGCCGGACATCGCATTGAACAGGTGCGTCGTGGAGCGAGCGCCGGCGGCGTAACCGGCGGACGCCTCGGTCATGGTCGCGGCGGAGTGGCCCAGCGACACGGCCACGCCCCGCTCGGCGAACCATCCGATCAGCGCGAGGGCGCCGGGCAGTTCCGGCGCGAGGGTGATGAGCCGCAGGCCGTCCAGCAGCGGCGCAAGGTCCGCCGTCGGCACCTCGGCCGGCACGCGCAACGCCGCTGGGTCGTGCGCCCCGCGCCGGACCGGCGCCAGGAACGGCCCTTCAAGGTTCATCCCGAGCGGCTCCGCACCATCGCGCGGCGCACCGGGCATCCACGCGCGGACCCGGTCCGCAAAGGCCACGAGCGACGGCAACGGCGCTGACACGGCCGTGGGCAGGAACGACGTCACGCCGCGACCCAAGAGTGCGCGCGCCATGCCGTCGAGCGCGGCTGCGTCGCCCATCGCGTCGTGGCCGCCCCAGCCGTGGACGTGGACGTCGACGAAGCCCGGAGCGATGTACGGGGCGTCAGCGAGCGCGGCATCGTCGTCCAGGTCGACCGAGCGGATGACGCTCCCGTCGATGGTGATCCGCCCGGGGACCACCCGGTCGTCCAGGACGAGCCGGCCGACGGCCGTGCTCATCGGGTCGGACCGGAGCGGGCAGGCGGCGTGGCCGCACCCTCCACTTCGAAGCGGACATCGAGGGCATACCGGTCGGCCGGGTAGCGCGACTCGGTCGCCTCGATGCGTCGGCCGTGCGCATCCATGATGACCCGCCGCTCCGTGAGCAGGGGATCCCCTGGCTGGATGTCGAGCAGGCGCGCGTCCTCCGCCGTGGCGGCCGCCGCGGAGATCGTGCCGCTCCCGCGAGCCAGGACGAAGCCGGCCCGGGCGAGCGTGTCGTGCAGCGATCCGTGGGCCAGGTCGGCGGCCATGACCGCCTCCGCGCAGGCCCCGATCAGGACCGCCGACTCGAGGGCGACCGGCTGACCGTCCGCCTGTCGCAGCCGACGCAGGTGGACGATCGACTGGCGAGGCGGGATGCCCAGGGTCGCGGCCTCCGCCGCCGTCGACGCGCGGATCACGCGGTTGAGGGTCAGCGAACTCGGCACGCGGCCCGCTCGCAGCATCTCCTGGGTGAAGGTCATCAGGCGATTGGCCCGGCGGTGGGCCGGCGGCTCGGCCACGAAGCTGCCTCGGCCGGGCTCGCGGGCGATCAACCCGTCCTCGGCCAGGCGCTGCATGGCGTTACGGGCGGTCATCCGGCTCACCCCGAACTCCGCGCACAGCTCGGCGTCGGATGGGAGCCGGGCCCCGGGTCGAAGGGTGGCGATCCGCTCGCGCAGCGCCCGTTCGATCTGCCGGTACTGCGGCTGGTACGACGTGTCGGTCATCGGGCGTCGGCGTGCGCGCGTGCCGCGACGGACTCCGCGCCATGGATCGCTGCCCCGATGGCGCCCGCCCAGGTCCCGAGCTCGGCGGGTACGACCTCGACCTCCGCGAGAGACGTGGTGTGCACGCGGGCCGTCAGTTCGTCGCGGATCGGTCCCAGCAGGAGGTCGAAGGCGGCCGAGATGCCCCCGCCGATGACCACCCGGTCCGGGGTGATGACCGTGATCATGTTGGCGATACCGATCCCAAGGCAGCGCCCGACTTCGCGGAGGCCTCGGACCGCCCGCTCGTCGCCGGCCCGGGCACGCGTCACGCCTTCCTCCGCCGTGCTCGTACCGCAGGCCGCAGCGATGGCCTCGGCCTTGGCGAACGACTCGAGGCAGCCACGGTTGCCGCAGTTGCACCGGGGACCCTCGGCATCGATGGTCTGATGGCCGATCTCCCCGGCCGTGCCGTCGTGGCCCTGGTGGACGCGTCCGTCCACGGCGATCACGCCGCCGACCCCGGTCCCCAGGGTCAGGCCGATCATCGACGACGCCCCGCGGCCGGCGCCCAGGCGCAGCTCTGCCAGGCCGAAGGCTCGGGCGTCGTTGATGAGGAAGGCCGGCACGCCCAGCGCGTCGCCGACCGGGCCGGTCACCGGCCAGCCCGCCCATGGACCAGGCAGATTGACCAGGAAGCGGGTCGTGCCGGCCGCCGCGTCATACAGCCCAGGCACGCCGATCCCGGCCGACGAGACGCCCGGCGAGCGGCCCATCGCCTCAGCTCCGACCGAGGCGAGCCTGGGCACGACGACGTCCGGTCCGCCCGGGCTCGGTGTTGCGACCTGGTCGCGGTCGATGGTCCGCCAGCCGTCGCCGTCGTGCTCGACGACGGCCCACTTGATGTTCGTGCCCCCAAGATCGAGCCCAAGGTGCCGGCTCGAAGCCGGGCGATCCGGCACGGTGATCAGTGCTCGCCCGTGACCCGGGTGTAGGCCGCCGCGACAGCCACGATGATGGCGCCGAACAGGATCTGGCGGACCGCTTCGGGCATCTGCATGACGATGAGCAGGCTCGTGAGGACGCCCAGGATGAGCGCCCCGATGATCGTCCCGGAGTAGCCACCGCGACCGCCCATGATGGAGGTCCCGCCGATGACGGCCGCAGCCACGGACGGCAGCACGGCCTGCTCCACGAGGGCGAGGCTGGCGGTCTTGACCAGGCCGGCGACGAGCATGCCGGCGATCGCCGCAAGCAGCGCCGAGATGATGTACAGCACGAGAAGGACCTGCCAGACGCGGACGCCGGCCAGCCGGGCGGCCACGGGGTTGTCGCCGACCGCGAAGAGCAGCCGGCCATATCCGCTGTAGCGCAGCCCAAGGATGATGAGAGCGGCCAGCGGGATGAACAGGAACAGGTTGTTGGGCAGCCACGGGAGTGTGGTGCCGGAGCCGAGCCAGTCAACGAGCGATGGGATCTCCGTGCCGGCCTGGACGACGACCAGCTGGTAGACGTTCATGAGCCCCAGGATCACCAGGCCGATGCCGAGCGTCATGATCAGCGGGTGGACCTTGAAGATGCCCACCCCGATGCCGTTGGCGATGCCCGCGATGAGGGCCGCAAGCAGCGCGAGGACGATCGCGGATTCCGGTCCGATCGAGCCCGTCTGGGTGGCCATGATGAACGCCGCCATCGAGGCGACGGTCCCGACCGACAGGTCGATCCCGCCGGTCAGCATCGTCAGCGTCTGCGCCGCGGCGAGGATCGCGAGCGGGACAGCGGCGCGGATCGTCGAACCGACCCAGCTCTGGGTCACGACGCCAGGCTGTGCCAGCTGCATCAGGACCACCAGGAGCACGAGGAGGGCAATGAGCGGGACGAGTGGTCGATCGCGAAGGAGCCGCCGCGTGCGCTCGGCGACGCCGACACGGCCGGGGTTGGGGGCCATCCCAGCCTGCGTGGTCATGTCCGCGCCTGCCGCATGGTCAGGAGGCTGCCGAACATGACGACCCCGATCAGGATCGCGCCCTGGATGACGGTCGACAGGTTCGAGTTGACACCGAGCAGGGTGAGGTCGGTTCGAACAAGGGCCAGCACGAAGACCGCCACGATCGGTCCGGCCAATCCGCCACGACCGCCCGCCAGGCTGACACCCCCGAGCACGACGGCAGCCACGCCGAGGAGCGTGTAGGCACCGGGCACCGGGGTGCCGATCCCGGTGGTCGCGGTCAGGGCGAGGCCACCGAACGCCGAGAAGAGGCCGCCAAGCATGTAGGCGAAGACCTTCGTCCGCCCGACCGGGACGCCGCTGCGGAAGGCCGCCAGCCGGTTGCTGCCGACGGCATACAGCGCGAGGCCGGCGGTCGAGCGTCGCAGTGGGATCCAGATCAGGGCGACGACGATGAGGAGGACGACCAGCGCGCGAGGGATGAAGTCAGGTCCAAGGGGACCCCGCACCATCGCGGTCAGCCACTCCGCCGATCCGCCACCCGGTGAGGGCAGCACCACCAGCGCAGCTCCCGCCCACACGAACGACATGGCCAGCGTCACGACGATGTCTGGCACGCGGGTGATGACGACCAGCGTCCCGTTGACGAGGCCGAGGATGAGCCCAAGGACGAGGACGCCCAGGGCGACCGGGATCGCGAAGGCATCCGATCGGTCCTCCATGAGGACGGCGGCCGTCACGCTCGTGAGGGCCATCATCGAACCGATCGACAGATCGATGCCGCCGGCGATCACGATGATGGCCTGGGCGACCGCCGCCATGGCGAGCGGCATGGCCCCGACTGCCAGGCCCTGGAGCTGCGCCGCGCCGTAGCTCGGCTGGATGAGGAAGGTGAGCAGCAGGATCCCCGCGAACAACCCGAGCAGCGCAAGCGTCCAGGAGTTGCGCTGCACCCAGTCGCGAAGCCTCGACCCCACGTCGGCGGTGTCCGGGGCGTGAGCGCCTACGGTCGCGCTCACGCGGACGCCTGCGGTCCGGGGTCGGTCGGCTCCACCGGGACGACCAGAGCGTGAGCGGTCGAGTGGGGTGCCGGGAGGGCCGTCGCGTGGTCGCTGGCGACCTCTTCGGCAGCCAGCTCTTCGGGCATCGGCACATCCTTGGGCAGGTCGTACGCCGCACGCAACAACGTCGGTTCGTCGGCTTCCTCGATCGGGATCTCGGCGACGACCCGCCCGCCGAACATGACCATCGCCCGGTCGCAGACCAGTTGGATCTCCTTGAGCTCGGATGTGTAGAACAGGACCGCCGCCCCTGCCGCCGCGAGCTCGCGGACCAGCTCGTAGATCTGCTGCTTGGTCCCGATGTCGATGCCGCGGGTGGGGTCGAAGCACAGCATCGTCTCGACGCCGCCGGCCACCCAGCGGGCGATCGTCACCTTCTGCTGGTTGCCGCCGGAAAGCTGTCGGACCTCCGAGGCGGCGCGCGTATCGATCTGGAGCTGGGCGATCGCCGCGTTGACCTTCATCCGTTCCGCGGACATCCTGATGGGGCCCCACGTCCGAAAGCCGGCGATGTACGGCAGGGCGACGTTCTCGCGGATCGAGCGCTGCATCAAGAGCGCCTCAGCGCGGTCCGCCGGCACGTACACCACGCCGGCCTTGATGGCGTCGGCGGGGTGCCTGAAGGACACTGGCTCGCCGTTGACCAGGAGCACGCCCGAGTCCTGCCGTCGGGCGCCGGCAAGGATCTCGAACAGCTCGTCCTGGCCCTGTCCCTCGAGCGCAGCCACGCCGAGGACTTCGCCCGCGCGCAGCTCGAAGGAGACGTCGTGCAAGCGGCTGCCGACGGCCAGCGCGCGCCCAGCGAGCCGCGGCGTCGTCGCCTCGACCGTGGGCCCGCCGCCCGCCTGGGCGGCCATCTCCGCCTCTGACCTGGCCGCCCGCTCGCCGAGCATGAGGGCGACGATCCGCTCCTCGGACCCCTCGCTGATGTCCACGACGCCGACCGTCGCGCCTTCGCGCAGGACGGTTGCCCGGTCGCACACGGCCGCGATCTCGATGAGTCGGTGGGAGATGAAGATGATGCAGCGGTCGGATCCGCGCTGGTTCCCGATCACGTGCAGAACGCGTTCCGTGAGGTCGGCTGGCAGCGCGGCCGTCATCTCGTCGAGCATGAGGACGTGGGGCTCGATCGCGAGCGCGCGCGCCAGGTCGATGACCCGGAGGGTCGCGAGGGGCAGGTCCCGGGCGATGTCGGAGAGGTTCAGGTCGCCGATGCCCAATTCCTGCAGCCAGTGGCGGAACGGCTCGATCGGGGTCCTGGTCAGTCGAAGATTGGACCGGATGTCCAGGTCCGGGATGACGGCCGGCTCCTGGTAGACGGAGACGATGCCGCCGTGCCGGGCCTCGGCCGGGGACTTGGCGTCGTACGGCTCGCCGCGGATCGTGATCGTGCCACTGTCCGGGTGGACGGCCCCGGTCAGGATCTTGACGAGGGTGCTCTTGCCGGCGCCGTTGGCGCCCATCAGCGCGTGGACCTCGCCGGCGCGAACGGACAGCGACGCGTCCCGAAGGGCCGCGACGGCGCCGTAACGCTTGGCGACCCCGGTCGCCTCGAGGAGCAGGTCTGGCATCAGCGCTCGATGGAGAACGTCGATGGAGGTCGCAAGGATGCCGGCGGCGCCGACATCCCTGCGGAATGGTCGCTTACGAGACCCGGGTCACTCGCCCGGGCCCTTGCAGGCGATGAGGTCGTCCACGCTGTACGTGGTCCAATCCATGACCGTGAGCCCAAGGGGCCACAGCTCCGGAAGGTTCGGGTTCTGGGCGGCGGTCAGGGCGGCCTTGCCCTCCTCCGTCGTGTTGTCCCAGAGCTCGGGCGTGACGTGGACGGTCGTCTCGGCCGGCTTCTCGCCCGCGAGGAGCTGGAGGGCAAGCACGACGCCTGCGCCGGTCACGGCGGACGGGTTGGTCACGGCAGCACCCGTGAAGTTCGGCTCGTTGAGCAGCTGGGTGACGAAGCCCGCGTTATCCGCGCCGACGAGCGGCACGAGTTCCTGGCCAGCGGTCTTCATGGCTTCGACGATGGACGAGTCCACGCCGGAGGTCCATACGCCGTCGAACGGCACGCCGCTGCTCATGACGTCGTTGATCTGGCTGACGGCGGTGGCCGGGTCCCACTTCGTCACGAGTTCCTGAGCGACCGTGATGTCGGGATACTCGGCGAGCGCCTTCTTGAAACCGGTGTCGCGGTCCGTGTCGGCCGGGTGGCCGGCGATGCCGCGCATATAGACGACGGCGCCCTTCTTGCCCATCTGTTCGAACAGCGCCTTGGCGCCAAGGTAGGCGTATTCGACCTGGTCGTTGGATAGGTTGTAGGCACCCTTGGCGGTGACGAACGCGTCGACCGCGATGACCGGGATCCCGGCCGCGATGGCCTCGTCGATCGCCGGGTTGAGAGCGTCCGGATCGTTCGGGTTGATGATGATCGCGTCGACGTCGGCCGCGATCAGATCGCGGATGTCGGTCAGCTGACCGGCCGCGTCCGTGTCGTGGTTGATGACGGTGACCTTGTCGACCGAACCGGACGAGACCGCCTGGGCCTTGACCGAGCAGATCGAGGACTCGCGCCAGCCGTTGCCGACGCCGCCACCGTTGGCGAAACCGATGTGGTACGGGCCTGCGGCCGCGGACGCACCGCTACTCGGGGCGGTGGTCGCCCCGCTGCTGGAGCAGGCCGCGGCGACGATCGCCACGACTGCCAGACCGCCGAGCGCCTTGGCTCGGATCGATCCCTTCTTGATCATGCGTACTCCTCCTGTGCGAACGGCGACGCCTGGTTGGCGTGGCCGTTGACCGAATGACTCCCCGCAACGCGGGGGAACGATCGCGACGTCAGTGGCGTGGTCCACCTCCTGCGGACGTCCGCTCAGCCATCACCGGTCATCCCGGATGATGGCACGAGCGATGCGTCGCGCGTGCTCTCGATAGGCGCCTTCGAACAGTTCCCGCGAGCGCTCGGCGCCTACGACCGATGCTCGGGTGATGGCCGGCGGCAGGGCTCCGCGCTCGGCGAGGAGCTGGGCCGTCCGGACCTTGATGCAATTGACGATGGCGACAGCCGTGACCGTGGAGCCAGGACCGATCGGCGACTCGACGCCGTCGATGTCGATCAGCGCGTCGGCGTGCGGGGTGCACAGGTCCAGGACCAGGTCCGCCTCATCGAGCAGCCGGCCGCCGACGACCGGGTCGATGTCCGACGACATCGACTGCTCGACCGAGGTCACGGCGATGACCTTCATGCCCCGCCGCCGCGCACCGCGCGCCATCTCGACCGGGACCGCGGTGGTGCCGCCCGCCGAGAAGACCATCATCACGTCGACCGGGGCGAAGGTGAAGTTGTCGAGGATGACCTCGGCCAGGCCCGGGACCCGCTCGATGAACATCGCCTGGCGCTGGCCGTTGGCCCCCACGACCTGGGTGTGGAAGGTCATCGACAGCTCGACCATCGGGTTGAACCCGGGATACGAGCCGTAGCGCGGGAACATCTCCTCCACGGGGATCCGCGAGTGCCCGGTCCCGAACAGGTGGACGAGGCCATCGCCGGCGATCGCGTCGGCGCACCAGTGACTGGCCAGCTCCAGCGCGTCCGCCTGCGTCGCGGCCAGGCGTTCCAGCAGCCCTTCCGCCGCGGTCAGCCAGGTCAGGACCGCGGGACGGGACGTGGCCACCGACATCAGTAGCCGCCCTCCGAGGCGCCGGCCGTCGCCGCCACCGGCGTCAGCCCGGCCTTGCGAGCGCGGAAGTCGTCGATGATCGCCTTCGTGGCGGTCGCTCCGATCCGGGTCGTGCCCAGGGCCATGACCTCCAGGAGGGCGTCCAGCGTGCGCACGCCACCCGCCGCCTTGACCTGGGTGGGCAGGGAGGTGTGCTCGCGCATGAGCTTGAGATCCTCGTGGGTGGCGCCGCTGGGAGCGAACCCAGTCGAGGTCTTGACGAACTCGGCGCCGGCGGCCTCGGTCAGGCGACACGCCCGGATCTTCTCGTCATCGGTCAGGTAGGCGTTCTCGAAGATGACCTTGACGATGGCGCCGCCGGCGTGGGCGGCCTCGACGACCGCTGCGATGTCGGCCTGGACGTCGGCATCACGACCGGACTTGAGCGCCCCGATCTGGATGACCATGTCGATCTCGGTCGCGCCGTCGGCCAGGGCCCGCTGCGTCTCGACCACCTTCACATCGGTCCGGTGGTTGCCGTGCGGGAAGCCGACGACGGTCCCGACCTTGACGTCCGTGCCGTCCAGGATGGCCCTGGCCCGCGCGACATCCGCCGGGCGGACGCACACGCTGGCGACGTCGTACTCGGCCGCCAGTCGGCAGCCGTCCTCGACGAACGCGTCGTCGAGCTCCGGTCGCAGGAGCGAGTGGTCGATCGTCTTGGCGATGTCGCGCTCGGTCAGGGATTCGATGCTCAGGGTCATGCCACTCACTTGATATAGGGTCGAAGGACGTCCCGGGCCAGCAGGAACCCGCGCTTGATCAGGTCATCGGTCTTCTCGAAGTCGCGGTCCTCGTGCTCGATGATCACGTCGCCATCGAAGCCGGCGCGCCACAGAGCGGCGAACAGCGGACTCCATTCGACGTCGCCGAGGCCCGGCAGGCGGGGGATCTGCCAGCCGATGCCCTGGCTGAAGATGCCGCGCTCGTACAGGCCCTCGCGATCGATCATCAGGTCCTTGGCCTGCACGTGATAGATGTGCGGACCGAACTCGCGGATGAAGCGCGGGATATCGATCATCTGGAGGACCAGGTGCGACGGGTCGAAGTTGAGCCCGATCGTCCCGCCCCACTGTTCCAGGATGCGCCGCCAGATGCGCGGGTTGGTGGCCAGGTTGTGCCCGCCCGGCCACTCGTCGTAGCTGAACAACATCGGACAGTTCTCGATGGTCAGCTTGCGGCCATGGTCCTGGGCGAACGTCACGATGTCCGGCCAGACCCGAAGGGCCTCCTCCCAGTTCGCGTCCTGGTGCTGGCTGCCGTCGGCGCCCATGAACGTGTTCACGAACGGCACGTCCATCCGCTCCGCGGCGACGATGACGTGCTTGAGGTGGCCGATGACCTCGGCGCGGTGGGCGGGATCAGGATGCAGTGGGTTCGGGTAGTAGCCCAGGCCGGAGATGACGAGCCCGCTGCCCCTGATCTCCGCCGCGAGGTCGCGGGCCTGGTCGGGGGACAGGTTCGCGACGTCGATATGCGAGGTGCCCGCATAGCGGCGGGTCGGGCCGGTGGCTCGCGGCCAGCAGGCGATCTCGATGCTCTCGAACTCGTTCGACGCCGTCCACGCGACGACGTCGGCGAGCGGGGTCTCGGGGAACGGGGCGGTCAGCAGGCCGAGTCTCATCGAGGCGCCTCCGCGGTCACGGGCTGGTGGTGGGCTGGGCTGCGATCGACATCCACCCAGCGACCCTCGCGGGCGCTGCGCGCGATCGCGTCCCCGACGAGCATCTCGTCATGCCCATCGGCGAAGGTCGGGTAGCCGGGGCGGGAGGAGGTCGCCCCGGCTACCACGTCCGCGTAGACCGCACGGAAGTGCGCTGCGAACGTATCGAAGAAGCCCTCGACGTGGCCGCCGGGCAGCACCGTCGCGGCGCGCCCGGAGGGACCCATCAGGGCTGGGTTCTTGAGCAGGATCTCGTTCGCGCGGTCGCGGTGGCCGATCCAGAGCTGGTCGGGCTGCTCCGAGTCCCAGGCGAGCGACGAGTCGGAACCGTCGATCTCGTACTGCAGAGAGTTCTTCCGACCGGCGCTGATCTGCGAGATGCTCACCGCGCCGCGCGCCCCGTTCGCGAAGCGGAGCAGGATCGCCGCGGCGTCCTCGGTCGCGATCGCGCGCTCGACGGTCTCGGCGGAGCGGTCGGCCGAGAACGTCTCGACAGGCCCCGTCGGCTCGCGGCGGGTCTCGATGAACGTGGCGAGCTCGGCCATCACCGCCACGATGGGTTGGCCGGTCACGAACGTCATCAGGTCCAGCCAATGCGACCCGATGTCGCCGACGGCCCGCAGCGCCCCGCCGCGTTCCGGCTTGAGTCGCCAGTTCCAGTCGCTCTCCAGGAGCAGCCAGTCCTGGAAGTAGCGCCCGGTGACGAGACGGACGTCGCCGAGGTCGCCGGCGGCCACGACATCGTGGGCGTGCTGGTTGAGCGGGTAATAGCGGATGTTGAAGTTGGTCGCGTTGACCAGGCCGGTCCGCGCGGCCAGCGCGACGAGGTCCGCCGACTCGTCGGCGGTGATGGCCAGCGGCTTCTCGCAGACGACATGGCGGCCCGCTTCCAGGATCTGGCGGGCCTGGCTGACGTGCAGGTCGTTGGGTGAGGTGACGTGCACGACCTGGACCCGCTCGTCTTCGAGCAGGGCATCCAGCGAGGGATAGGCCTGCGCGACGCCCAGGGCCTCGGCCCGCACCGCGCCGCGTTCCGGGGTGCTGCCCAGGACGCCGTGCACCGCCACACCGATGCGGCGCAACGCCTCGACATGGACGGTGCCGATGAAGCCCGTTCCGATGACCGCGGCGCCGATGTCGGCGATGCTCATCCCGTTAGAGCTCCTGGCTGCGAGGCGTGACGGCGGTGGCGTGAGGTAGGTGGCGGGGTCATCTAGACTATCTAGATAGCTACCGGATGGTACGACGGAGGTCGCGGTCGGGTCAACCTCGTCCGCCACGGTCGACATCTGGCCGCGACACGGCCGTCATCCATTCGCCACCGATCGGCGGCGGCGTGGCCCGCAGCCCGGACCTGTTCATCGCGGCGATCCGCGAGACGATCTACCGACGTTCCCTGCCGCTGGCCACGCGTGATCTGCGCATCGCTGTCTCGTCGCTCGGCGGTCTGGCCGGGGTCATCGGCGCGTCGTCGATGGTCGTCGACCAGCTGTTCTCGCGTGAGTCGATCGCCCTCTGGCTCGATGCCGGGGGGCCGGCTGGCGCGCCGGAAGTCGCGTTCGCCCGCGCCGGCTGACCGGCCGACGCCTCAGCCGCCGGCCACGACCCGATCGCTGAAGTCGCCGCTCGCCTCGTCCTTGAGGATGAGCTTGTGTCGGCCATCGGGCAGGATCTCGCGCTTGATGACGACCAGGCCCTCGAACATGTCGGGCGTCTTGGCGATGCGCGCCGTGGTCCCACCGCGCCACTCGAGGTCCACCGGCGCCCAGCCGCCCTCCTTCGCCGACCGGTAGCAGGCGTCCATGACGGCGTTCACGACGTAGCCGTCGTAGAACGTCTCGCGCGGCGCCGTGCCGGCATCGATCGATCGGAACATGTCGGTGAACATGTCGACGTAGCCGAGTTCGGCGACCTCGTCGCCGACCGGGAAGAGCCAGCCGGCGCTCGTCTCGGCCTTTTCCGCGACGTAGCCCCCGCCGCCGCCGGTCGTGAACATCTCGAAGCCGGTGCGCAGGAAGTGGTTCATCCAGATCGTGCCGTGCGTGCCCGCGACCTCGTCGCGCAGGTCCATGCCGCCGCGGAAGGTCCAGCTGACCTCGAACTGGCCGATCGCCCCCGACTCGAAGCGGATGAGGGCGATGGCGTTGTCCTCATCGGCGATGGGGTGGACGAGCGTGTCGGTGTGGCACATGACCTCGACCGGCCGATTGCCCTTGCCGACGAAGTTGCGGATGATCTCGATGCAGTGGCAGCCAAGGTCGATGATCGCGCCGCCGCCGGTCAGGCGTCCGTCCCAGAACCAGGCGCTGTGCGGCCCGGGATGCGTCTCGCGGGAGCGGACCCAGGTCACGTCGCCGATCGCTCCGTCCTGCACGGCGGCCACTGCCTTGAGCGTCTTGGGCGTGTAGCACAGGTCCTCGAGGTAGCCCGCGAAGATGCCCGCCTCCTCGACCGTCGCCAGCATCCGACGGGCCTCCTCCGCCGTGCGACCGAGCGGCTTGGTGCACAGGACCGCTTTGCCGGCCTTCGCGACCAGGCCGATGGCCTCCTCGTGCAGGAAGTTGGGGAGGGCCACCACGACGACGTCCGTGTCCGCGTGGTTGACCGCCGCTTCCAGGTCCGTCGTGGACTCCGGGATGGACCACCGATCGCGGAACGCCTCGCCGCGCGACGCACTGCGGGAATACACGACCTGCACGCGGTCCCGGCCGCGCTGGCCGTGAAGCGTGTTCGTGTAGAAGTCGCCGATGAGCCCGGTCCCGAGCATCGAGATGCGATGGCCGTCCATGTGTCCTCCTCCGTTGCTGGCTACGACCCGAATGCGAACAGTCGGGCCGGGTTCTCGACGAATAGACGGTGACGAGTGGTGGCGTCCAGGCCGCGCTCCTCCATCAGGACGGAGAAGCCGTCGAGCAGGAACGTCAGGCCGGGCTGGCCGCCGTACACCGTGTAGTAGCCCTGGCGCGCGGCATCCATGCCCAGCACGACCTGGCCGATGAGGCCGTCCTCCACCATCCACTCGAGGAGCTGCACCGTGCCGTTGGGCCGATCACCCCAGCGGAATGCCCCGTCGTACTCGGCGAAGGCCCCCGTCGCGAGCAGTTCGCGGTGGTAGCCGCGGTCGACGACCTTGTCGACGTGGCTGACGGCGATGTGGCCGGGATCCACACCGCGATCGGTCAGGAATCGGACCTGCTCCAGGGCGCCGGTCCCGTGCTCGGCATGGGTCAGGACCGGCGCTCCCGTCCGGGCGTGCGCCATCGCCGCTGCCGCGAACACGCGCTCATCGCGCGGGGAGGGGCCACCCTCGGAGCCGGCGGCCTTGATGACCCCGGCACGGAACGGAGTCCGGTGGACGACCGGCCCGGCGTAATCGTTGACGTCGATGCCGACCTCGATGTCGGCGCTGAACAGGTCGGCGAGTTCATCCACCGTGATCCTGTGGCTCCAATGGGCGGGGCCGTAGTAGCGCTCGTGGTGCTGGCCGGTCGGCGCGATGACGTGCACCCCGGTCAGGCGCGAGATCTCGGCCAGCTTCTCCGCGTTGCGGCCGGCATCGCAGGGCATCGCATCGACGACCGCCCGCAACCCGAGCGCCGCCGCGCCGGCCACTTCGGTCGCCATCTTCGCTACGTCCGAGAGGTCGAAGTCGGGGTGCATCAGGACCGGTCGGCCGCCATCGATGACCAGGTGCTCGTGCGTGTAGGTGACGCCCAACTCACCCGGGTCGATATCAGCGAGGACGGTCCGAACGAACGTCATGACGCCACCGCGGGGGCCTCGGCGACCGGCGCGTCGGCGAGGTCCAGGATGGACCCATCGGCCCGCAGCCGACCGAGCAGGGTGGCGACGGGCAGGTCGCGCGGATCGCGGCGAGCGTCGACCGCGAGGGCCGCCGCCGTACCTGCCGCCTGACCCATGGCCATGCACTGGGCCATGCTCCGGACCGAGGCGTGCGCGTCATGGGTCGCCGAGAAGCAGCGGCCGGCGACGAGCACATTGGTGGCGTCGCGGACCAGCAGCGCGCGATAGGGGATGCCGACGGCCTCCCCGTCCGGGAGGTACTGCCAGGCCGTGTCCGCGCCGCCATGATGGTCCTCGATCGGGGCCCCGCACAGGCCGATCGCGTCATCGAACCGACGGGCCTCCAGGACGTCGTCGCGGGTCAGGCGGTAGTCGCCGTAGACCCGGCGGGTCTCGCGGACGCCGATCTGGGTGCCCAGCGCGACCACGGACAAGCGTTCGTAGCCGGGCACCAGGTCGCGCAGGAAGCGGGCGTACTCCAGCGCCTGCCGGTGCCCGGCGATCTCGGCCTCGGTCAGGAACCACGGGTCGGTGGCGTTCGTGATCCGACCGTCGGCGTCGCGCCGGATGGAGTCCAGGCGGGTCATGACCGTGGCCGTCACGCCATCGATCGGGGTCGGGTGGTCGCTGCCCTCGCGGCGCGGCAGGTCGTACTCGCCGGAGGCCGCCGCCTCGCCCATCAGGGCGTGGAGCGCATCGCGCGAGACCGTGCGGCGGCGGGCCGTATCAACGTTCGCCAGCCGGAACGTGGTCGTCAGCGTCTGGGCCGGATCCAGATCGCCGGCCGTCTCGAAGCCGAACCCCGCGAAGGCGCACAGGTCCGCGTCACCCGAAGCGTCCAGGAAGGCGGTCGCGCGCACGCGACCCAGTCCGGCGCGCGTGGCCACGACCAGTGACTCGACCCGGCCGTCGTGGACGTCCACGGCCTGGAGCAGGGCATGGAGCAGGATCCGCGCCCCGGAATCGGTGACGAGCTGCTCCCAGGCGACCTTGAGGTGTTCGGCGAGGTAGGTAACGCCCGTGCCTGCGCCGTAGGTGTTCGGGCGCTCCAGGACGGGGCCCAGGGTGCGCAGCGCCGCGACGACGTCGTCGCCGATCCCGCCGACGACCTTGCGCGCCTGACTACCCGGCGTATAGAAGCCGTAGAACGTGTCCAGGACGGCCGTGCTCGTGCCGCCCAGGAACGAGAGCCGATCGATGAGCAGCGTACGCGCCCCGGTGCGCGCGGCAGCGATGGCGGCCGTCGACCCGGCCGAGCCCGCCCCGACGACGCACACGTCGACCTCGGCCAGGACCGGGAGATGGGCGAGGTCGGTCATGCCGTCGGCTCTGCGACCGTGCCCGAACCCGTGCCGGCGGGCGTCGCGCTCAGCGACCACCCGCCGTCGATGGTCAGCACCTGGCCGGTCACGGCCCGCGATTCGTCGCCCAGCAGGTAGATCGCGCCGGGCGCGATGTCGGATGCGTCGAGGAAGCCGTCCACGAGCGGCTGCTTGCGTCGCGCGAACTCGACCGTCGCCGGGTCGTCCGCCGCGCGCTGGGCCATCGGCGTGGCGGTCAGCGACGGGGCGATGACGTTGACCCGGATGCGCTCCGGGGCGTAGGCCGCGGCCATCGTCGTCGCGAGCGAGATGATCGCGCCCTTGGCGGCCGCGTAGGCGTGCGTGGCGAACAACTCGGGGACCGGTCGCGACGCCAGCACGCTCGACACGAGGACGATCGAACCCCGCCCGCCCGGCGCGCGCCCGATCGGGGACTGGGCGCGCATGACGCGCACGACCGCCCGGGCGGTCAGCGCCTGGGTCGTGAGGTTGAGGGACAGCGTCCGCTCCCAGCCCTCCAGGGTCAGGTCGTGCATCGGCCCGTCGCCGAACCGCCGGCCACTCCCGCCCGCGACCGCGAACAGCCCGTCGATGCGCCCGGATCGGGCGACCGCCGCGTCGACCGCCGTCGCCACGGCC
>JBPPMZ010000118.1:0-71370 GCA_051306295.1 Candidatus Limnocylindrales bacterium | reverse complement strand
CGCCCCGGCCTGCGTGCCCGCTCCGGCCTGCGTGCCCGCTCCGGCCTGCGCAGCACAGAGGCAGCACAGAGAATGAGACGCTTCCAGGGCGGCGGGCGGTGTGGAACTTTCTGTGTTGGTGAAGGGAGCCCCGTCAGCCCGAGGCGGACCACCGAACGACAGAGTCGATGGCGATGCGGAGCATCGGCCGATGGGCGAGGTCATGTTCGAGGTACGGCGGGTGCTTCGCGCGCATCGCCGCGATGACCGCCCGGAGCGTGGCATCGGACGGATCCGGCTCCACGAGGCTGGCGCGCCCCGTGACTCGCAGCCAACCCAGTTCCGACCAGTCCTCCGACCAGCGATCGACCAGCAGGGTCACGTCCGGTCGGGCCAGGATGTCGCGCACGCGAGCGAGGGACCGCGGGTCGCCCGATCGTTTGGGCTTCTCGTCGATCGGCGACCACAGCACGGGCCCGTCAACCTCGCCCTCGACGACGAAACAGATCGGGACCAGTCGCGGCCGCCCCTCGGCGTCGATGGTCGCCAGCGTCGCCGTCCGGGCGACCTCGAGGAACGCGCGGTCGCCGGCCGTCAGGGCGGTCACGCGCGCAGGAACGCCTCGATCAGCCCGGCCACGATCTCGGGCTTCGTCTGCGGGACCTCGTGGGTCGCGTCCGGGATCACCGAAAACTGGCCAGCCGGCAGCGCCTGGAACATCGTCAGCTGGTGCTCCAGGGTGATCATGTCGTGGTCGGCGGCCATGACCAGGACCGGTATGGCGATCGCGCCCAGGTCCTCGAACGTGAGGTTCGGACCGGCCAGCCACATCGCCATGAGCTTGTGGCGGGTCTCGACCGCCATCGGAAAGGGGACGGTCGCCGGGTCCGTCGTCCGGATCCAGTCGAGATCGGCCTGGCGGAGGGCGTCCGGCTCCAGGTCCATCCGCAGGCTCGCGCCGATGGCCACGACCCGGCGCACGAGGTCCGGCCGCCGATGCGCGATCAGCAGCGCGACGATCCCGCCGTCGCTCCAGCCCACGAGATCCGCCGAGGCGACACCCATCGTCTCGAGCAGGCCGACGGTGTCGGCGGCCATCTCATCGAAGCCGAAGGGCCCGATGTCCGGCGTCCGACCGTGGCCACGCTGCTCTGGCGCGAGGACCCGATGCCCGGTCGCGAGCAGGCCCTGGAGTGCCGCGAGCCCGTCGGCGCCCTCGCCGCCACCGTGGAGCAGCAGCAGGTCCGGCCCGGAACCCTGCACGACGACCGTCATCTCGAGGTCGCCGATGGTGATCTGGCGGATTTCGGCCGGCTCGGTCATGCCGGTCGGCTCGGAGGCTTCGGCCGCTCGTTGACGAATTCGAAGCCGAAGCGGCCCTTGATGCACAGGTGCCCGTCGGTCACCGACGAGTCGGCGGGGGAGGTGACCTTGAGCACACGGTCGTCCTGGACGTGCAGGTCGAGCACGCACCCGACGCCGCAGTACGGGCAGATCGTCGAGGTCACGGTCTGGGCCGACTCGTCCCAGGTCCCGGCGGCGCGCATGTCGTACTCGGGCTTGGCCATGAGGGCGCCGGTCGGGCAGACGCCGATGCAGTTCCCGCAATACACGCACGCCGACTCGGGCAGCGCGACGTTCTGCTCCGTGGAGATGCGCGCATCGAACCCGCGCCCGGCGACCGCGATGGCGAACGTGTTCTGGGCGTCCTCGCCGCAGGCCTCGACGCACTTGTAGCAGAGGATGCACTTCGAGTAATCGCGGACGTATAGGTCGTTGTCGATCTTGGTCGGCTGGGCGACGGTCGCGGCGAAGGCGGCCTCTTCCCCGGTCGGCGCGTGGTGGTGCCCGGCGTCCAGGGCGTCTCGTTCGCCGGTGGCGTGCGGGTCGGCGGGCGGCCCGTAGCGCGCGGGGTCGGCGCCGTAGCGGGCCATGTACGCGCCGATGCTGCCGTCCGGGGCCGCCGGACCCGCAAGCGACACGTCCACCGACGAGCCCAGGAACTCGAGCACGACCTTGCGCGACGTCCGGACGCGCTCGGAATCGGTCTGGACGTCCATCCCGGCTTCGGCGTTGCGCGAGCACGCCGGCACGAGCACGCGCGAGTTCGCGACCTCGACCACGCACACGCGACAGACGTTGACCGGCGTCAGGTTCTCCGCGTAGCACAGGGTCGGCGTGTCGATGCCTTCCTGGCGGCACGCGCCCAGGATGGTGGTCCCGGCCGGCACGGTGACCGGCGAACCGTCGATGGTCAGCGCGATCGGCGGCGGCGCCTCGACGACGGGCGGGCCAGGCGGGCGCGATGAGCGAGCCGGGGGCCGCAGCAGGATGTCGGTCAGGGGCTGAGCGGCCGGTGCCTGGCCGGCATGCGGCGTGTTCGCGTCCGGCGCCGGATCGCGGGTCATGCTCAGGCCGGTCGTATCCTCACTCACAGCGCCACCAGGTCTGGCTGGCGCAGCGCCGACTCGATGGCCGACGAGGCGGTCTGCCCCAGGCCACAGATGGACGCGTCGCGCATCGTCTGGCCGATCTCCCGGAGCAGGGCGAGTTCCTCGTCGCGCGACCGGACCCGTGAGCCCGCCGCCAGCCGGGCGAGCAACTCCTCCTGGCGGACGCTCCCGACCCGACACGGGACGCACTGGCCGCACGACTCGTCGCGGAAGAACTGCGCGATCCGACGCAGCGTGTCCACGAGGTCCACCGAGGTGTCGAAGACCATGATCACCCCGCTTCCCAGGGTGGCGCCGGCGGCGCGGGTCGCCTCGAAGGTCAGCGGCAGGTCCAGCGAGTCCGGTCCGACGAACACG
Source organism: Candidatus Limnocylindrales bacterium (assembly GCA_051306295.1). Lineage (GTDB taxonomy): Bacteria > Chloroflexota > Limnocylindria > Limnocylindrales > CSP1-4 > SPCO01. The sequence goes on along the minus strand of JBPPMZ010000118.1, from coordinate 68,581 downwards.
CCCGCCGCGCCGCCCAGCAGGATCGCCCGGATCTGGCCGTTGCCGCCGACGCCGCCGGCCAGCTCGATCAGGTCGCGCAGGGTCGTCCCGAACTCGACTTCGTAGACGCCGGGTCGAGCGACGTGTCCGGACAGGCAGAACAGCTTCGGGCCGGTCGAGCCCTCCGTACCGATGGCCGCATAGGCCTCGCCGCCCATGCGCAGGATGAGCGGGATGTTGGCCAGCGTCTCCACGTTGTTGACGACGGTCGGCTTGCCGAACAGCCCGACCTCCACAGGGAACGGCGGCTTGTTGCGGGGCTCGCCGCGCTTGCCCTCGATCGATTCGAAGAGCGCCGTCTCCTCACCGCAGATGTACGCGCCGGCGCCGCGCCGCAGCTCGATGTCGAAGGTGAAGCCGCTGCCCAGGATGTCCTCGCCAAGCAGGTCCGCGGCGCGGGCGGCCTCGATCGCACCGCGCACGCGCGCCTCCGCCTCGGGGTACTCGCCCCGGATGTACAGGTAGCCCAGGCTCGCGCCAGTGGCGAACGCGGCGATGGTCATGGCCTCCACGATCGCGAACGGGTCGCCTTCCAGGAGCACGCGGTCCTTGAACGTGCCCGGCTCGGACTCGTCGGCGTTGCAGACGAGGTAGTGGGGCTGCGCTGGCTGTGCGGCGACCGCGGCCCACTTGCGACCCGTCGGGAAGGCCGCACCGCCACGACCCATCAGCTTGGAGGCCGTCACTTCGGCGATGACAGCGTCGGGTCCGATCGACAGGGCATGACGCAGGGCGACGAAGCCATCGTGCCCGCGATAGTCACCCAGCGAGGCCGGGTCGACCAGGCCGACGCGACCGAGCAGCCGGAGCGCCGCTGGACCCGCCTGGTGGACCGGACCCTCGGCGCGCGGGGTCCCACCGGCCGCCTCGAGCCGGGCCACGATCCCGGCGGCGTCCACGGGCGCGACCGTGACCGTGGTCGGCCGCTCGCCGGCGACGGTCAGCATCGCGGCCGGCGCCAGGTCGCACAGGCCCAGGCACGGGGAGCGCAACCAGCCGACGCGGCCGTCCCGGGCTGCCGCGCCCTCGGGCCCGATCCCCCGTCGCAGGTCGTCGCAGATGCGCTCCGCCCCCGCGATCCGGCAGGCGATGTCGTCGCAGACGTGGGCGACGACCGGCGGCCGCGGCTTCGTCGCGTACAGGGCATAGAACGAGGCGACACCGTAGGCCTCCGCCGGCGGCACGGCCAGCCGACGCGAGATGTAGTTGAGCGCGGGCTGGCTGATCCAGCCCATGCGGTCCTGGACGGCATGCAGTGCGGGGAGCAACTGGGCGCGCCGCGACCGGATGGCATGGCCGCCGCCAGAGGCATGCCCATCCAGCCCCGGGCGTCGCGGGCCGCCGACCCACCCCGACTCCGGCGGTCCCAGGACGGCATCCACGGCCGCTCGCTCAGCCGGCGACGCAAGCGGCCCGATGACGTGCAGGTCCATCGTGGCCGAGTGTAGCGCCGTAGGGGTCGATGAGGATGTGCTACCGTGTGCTACATGAGTGAGACCGGGCAGCGGCCCCCCCGCGTCGGCGTCCGCGAGTTGCGCCAGAACCTGAGCGTCTACCTGGACCGGGTGAAGGCTGGCGAGACCCTGGAGGTGACAGACCACGGACTGCCCGTGGCACAGCTCGGTCCTCGCCCGGTGACGCCGCTCTCGATCATCGACCAGATGATCGCGGACGGTCGGATCACGCCAGCCAGCTTTGACCACCGGAAGATCCCGATGCCATCGCCCAACCGGGATCCTGGTGGCCGGACATTGACGGAGATCCTGCTGGAGATGCGCGACGAGGAGTATCGATGACGGCCGCCTACGTCGATTCCTCCGCGCTCACGAAGTTGGCGCTCGATGAGGCCGAGTCGCTCGCGATGCGACGATGGTACGTGGAGCACGATCGCGTGCTCTGCAGCCGGATCGGCGTCGTCGAAACCCGGCGCGCGGTCGCTCGTGGCCAGCACGATCCCGAGCACCTCGACGTGATCATGCGTTCGGTCGGATTGGTGGAGTTCGATGTCGAGATCGCTCGTCGAGCTGTGACCGTGGGCCCGCCGTCGTTGAGGACCCTTGATGCGATCCACCTCGCATCAGCCCTTGCGCTTGGCTCCGAGATGGATGCGTTCGTGACCTACGACGATCGCCTCGCCGAGGCAGCGCGTGCGGCCGGCCTTCCGGTCGTCCGACCGGCCTGACCGGCCGCGGCGACTACCTCGCGGTCCCGGTCATGCTGCCGGTGAGCTGCTCGCCACCGGGCCCGATGGCACGCACGCGATCTGGCGGTCACCGCGTTCCCACGTCTCACCCGACGGATACAGGTAGATCATCTCCAGTCGCGAGCCTTCGTACGCCACCCCGATGTACGCGGCGAACAGTGGGGGGCATGCCGCGCTGGCGGCAGACTCGATCGCCGGCAGACCGGGATAGGCGGGGTTTTCGCCGGGTGCGCTGACGGGATCGAGGCCGACGACCTCGCCGTCGTGCGGGTCGGTGCAATCGACGACCCGGATCGCGGAGGCGTCTATGGTGTCGCCCGTGCCGATCCTGTCCAGGCACTGGCCCGCGACATAGGTCGGGAGGGGGCTCAGGGTGGTCGCGACAGCGCGCGCCACGACGAACCAGGATACGGCGGCCACGGTCAACACGGTAACCATCGCGGCGGCCCTGACCGCCGGCCGCAGGTCGCTCCGGGAGATGGCCATGTTGGCCGCGACCCCGCCCCCGCCGAAGACACCCCCGATCAGGCCACCGACCGCGACGAGACCGATGGGAGCGAGCGACAGCACCGTCTCCCACGCCGGCCGCTTCGGGTCCAACGGGAGGCGACTGCCGTCATCGGCGAGGGCCACCATCCCGTTCCAGCCCGACCTGAGCGTGATCGACCGCGTCGTGCCGTCGGGCAGGACGATGGGATACGTGTCCTTGCGCCCGGGATCGGTGCCACGACCTGCCCGTCGATCGAGACACGAGGCGGTGAGATCACCCCGCGCTCTATGGTGATGTCCGGACCGTCCGTGCCGGGAAGTCTGATCGTGGTCGATGGTGCCATCGTCGTCAGGTGCGCGCCGGGACGAGGTCGCCAAGCTTCTCGATGCGGATGGCCGTCGCCTTGAACTCGGCTGTGCCGGACTTGGGATCCGTGGCATCGATGGTCAGCAGGTTGACCGCGACCTCGTCCTGGAAGTGCATCGTCATGAAGGTCAGGCCCGGCCGCAGCGACTCGTCGATCCGGATCGGCGCCTCCACCTGGCCGCGTCGCGAGGTGACGCGCACGCGCTCGCCGTCCGCGAGGCCGTACGTCGCCGCGTCCTCCGGCGAGATATCGAGCGATTCACCGCGTCGCAGCGGCGAGGTGTAGCCCGCGGTCTGGACGCCCGTGTTGTATGAGTCCAGCCGTCGACCGGTCGTCAGGCGGATCGGGTATTCGTCGGTGAGCTTGTCGACCGGGGGGTCGTGGTCGACGGGCACGAACGGGACGCGATGGCCGGGCATCGGGTCCTCCCACAGCCGGCTGTGCAGGAACAGCTCGCCCGGGTGTGTCTCGTCGTAGCACGGCCACTGGAGTCCACCCTCATCGGCCAGGCGCGCGTAACTCATGCCGGCGTGGACCGGGGAGAGGCGGCGGACCTCGTTCCAGACGGTCTCGGGATCCGGCTCGCCCCAGCCGGCCTCCATCCGGTTGGCCAGGTCGAAGATGATCGCCAGGTCGTCTCGGGCGCCGGGCGGTGGCGCGACGGCCGCGCGAACCCGCTGCACCCGCCGCTCCGAGTTGGTCACCGTGCCATCCGATTCCGCCCAGGCCGCGGTGGCCGGCAGGACCACGTCGGCGAGCTCGGCGGTCCTGGTCAGGAACAGGTCCTGCACGACCAGGAAGTCGAGGCCCTTGAGCAGACCGATCGCGCGCTTCTGGTCCGCCTCGGATTGGACCGGGTTCTCGCCGATGCAGTAGACCGCGGTCAGGTCGCCACGCTCCATCGCATCGAACATGCCCGACAGGTGCCAGCCGCGTTGCGGCGGGACGGCCACGCCCCACTCGGCGTCGAACTTCGCGCGCAGCTCGTCGTTCTCGACATGCTGGAAGCCCGGCAGACGGTCCGGCAACGCGCCCATGTCGCCGCCGCCCTGGACGTTGTTCTGGCCGCGCAACGGGTTGACGCCGCTCCCGTAGCGGCCGACGTGACCGGTCAGCAGCACGAGCGAGATCAGGGCCAGCACGTTGTCCACGGCATTGTGGTGCTCCGTGATCCCCAGGGTCCAGCAGATCATCGCGCGCGGTGCGGTCGCGAAGGCGTGGGCGAGCTCGCGGATCGCCGCAGCGGGGACGCCTGTCTCGCGCTCGGCGTAGTCGAGCGTGTAACTCTCGACCTTGGCCCGGTACGCCTCGATGTCGACGGTCGCGCGCTCGATGAAGGCGCGGTTCTCGAGGCCGGCGGCCAGGATCTCGCGGCCGACGGCGTTGGCCAGGGCGATGTCGCTGCCGACGTCCAGGCCCAGCCAACCGTCCGCCCACTCGGCGCTGCTCGTCCGGCGCGGGTCGATGGCGTACAGGCGGGCGCCCTTGTTGACGGCCCGCAGGACGTGATGGAAGAAGATCGGATGCGTCTCGCGGGCGTTGCTGCCCCACAGGACGATCAGATCGGTGTCCTCGACCTCACGGTATGAACTTGTGCCACCACCGGCACCGAACACGGTCGCCAGACCGGCGACGCTTGGGGCGTGTCAGGTCCGGTTGCAGCTGTCGATGTTGTTGCTGCCCAGGATCGTCCGGCTGAACTTCTGTGCCGCGAAGTTGACCTCGTTGGTCGCCTTGCTGCAGCTGAAGGTGCCGAAGGTCGTCGGGCCGTGGGCCGCCTTCGCGGCACGGAACCCGTCGACCACGCGATCGAGCGCCTCATCCCAGGTCGCGGGACGAAGATCGCCGCCCTTCGTGTCGCGCACGAGGGGCTGGGTCAGTCGCATGTAGGGCTTCGCCACGGGCGATGGCCTCCTGCGGGGGTTGACGAAGGGAGTGTAGCGCGGCCGCTCGGCGGGGAGCACCCAGTGTTCCGCTCATGACCGAGATCCGCACGAACCCTTCGTGACTGTGACCCGAAACGGCGGATTCCTGTCGATCCTGCGCGGAACCACGCTCACTCGTGGCCAGCTGGGATCTCAGCGGAACGTCGTCGCGCAGGCAAGCCGCACCGACGCCGTCGGCGTGCTGGACCTTGCTACTGAAGCATTCGATGTCAGTAGGTCTTGACAGGAACCCCACGATGACCTACTACTGACATGTCACATGTCAGTAGTACACGGATACCATGCGACTGCCCCAAAACGCACCTCCGCTGGCCGACGCTGCTCGCGACCTCGACGATGGTCGCCTGCAGGCGATCCTCAGCGCGGGTTCAGGTCCGACGGTCGATGGCCGGTACCTTCACTGGGATGAGCTCCGGCATCGAACACCGCCGGGCGACCTGACCGTTCGAGAGTGGTGGTTCGCAGTCCGCTTCGCTCGAACCGTTAGTGCTCGCCCCCTGCCGCTCCGTTCGACATCCGGTCAACCGTTCTCGTACACCTTGCCCGACGAGGCGCTCGAACTGTTGCATTGGATCGACCAGTTCGGCGCGGGTGCCATGCAGACCGGCGATGGCGCTGACGAGCCAGCACTGCAACGCCGATATCTTGTCAGCTCGCTCATCGAGGAAGCGATCACCTCGAGCCAGCTCGAAGGCGCGGCGACGACCCGGCAGGTCGCGAAGGACATGCTCCGGACCGGTCGGCGCCCTCGCGACCACAGCGAACGGATGATCGCGAACAACTACATCGCGATGCAGTCCCTGGCTGGCGAACGTGACGAGGCCGTATCCGTCGGGCGCATCCTCGAGTTGCATCGAATCCTGACCGATGGGACGCTTCGCGAGCCTGACGCGGCGGGACGTCTCCAACGCCCTGATGAGGATCGGGTCCGGGTGATCGCCGCTGACGGGACCATCGTGCACGTGCCGCCACCTGCCGCGGAACTCGACGCCCGGATCGCCGGCATGTGCCGATTCGCGAACGGCGACGGCGACATCGCCTTCGTCCACCCTGTCGTGAGGGCGATCGTCCTGCACCTCTGGCTCGCCTACGACCATCCGTTCGTGGACGGGAACGGACGAACCGGTCGCGCGCTGTTCTACTGGTCGATGCTGCGGTCCGGCTACTGGATGGTCGAGTTCCTGTCCATCTCTCGAGTCATCCTTCGGGCGCCGCGTCGGTACTATCGAGCCTTCGAGTTCACGGAGACGGACGCGTTCGACGCCACGTACTTTCTCCTGCATCAACTCCGCGTCATCAAGCAGGCGGTCGAAGACGTTCGTACCTATCTCCGTGCAAAGTCGGCCGAGCTTCGCGCCGCAAGCCGACTGCTCCGCGCCACGGATCTGAATCATCGACAGGTCGCACTCCTGTCTCACGCCATGCGCCATCCCGACGCGGAGTACTCGTTCGAGTCGCACCGAAGCAGTCATCGCATCGCGTTCCAGACCGCGCGCCTCGATCTCCTGGACCTCGAGGCGCGGGGATATCTCCAGCGCGTCAAACGGGGGAAGCGCTTCTACTTCTTCCCGGCGACGGATCTCGATGCGCGGATCTCGACCCGCGATGACGCTCGCTCGGCCCCCAAGCCGCCGGCCTGATCCCCGGCCGGGAGCATCCAGCGGTCCGCTCAGGACCGAGATCCGCACGAACCCTTCGTGGTCCTCTGCAGAAACGGCAGATTCCTGTCGATCCTGCGCGGGACCACGCACACTCGAGGCCGGATGGGTCCTCAGCGGAACGTCGCCCGGGCCGGCGCGGGTCAGATCAGGGCCACGCCCTCGCCGACCTGGACGCTGCCGACGCGCCAGGCCTGGACGCCGGCCGCGTTGAGGCGACGGATCGTCTCGTCGGCGTCATCGAGCGCCACGGCCGCTAGCAGCCCGCCGCTGGTCTGCGGATCGTGGGCGAGCGTCACGCGCTCCGGCCCGACGGCGGCCCCGACATGGAGCAACGGCGCTACGTACCGCCGGTTGTGGGCTGCGCCGCCGGTCTCGACGCCGGCCGCGGCCAGCTCCAGGGCGCCCGGCAGCGCCGGCAGCGCGTCGGCCTCGAAGACGAAGCGCGTCCCGGACGTGCGGGCCATCTCCAGACCGTGGCCCAGCAGCCCGAAGCCCGTCACGTCCGTGGCGCCGCGGACCCCGCGCGCGACGAGGACCTCCGCGGCGGCGCGATTCAGGGTGCGCATCTGATCGATCGCGCCCTCGAGGTGTTCCGGGCTGGTTCGGCCCTGACGCGCGCCCGACACGAGCACGCCGGTCCCCAGTCGCTTGGTCAGGATCAGGATGTCGCCGGGCCGTGCACCGCCCTTGCGCAGGAGCTTGTCCGGGTGCGCCGCTCCGATGACGGCCAGTCCGTACTTGGGCTCCGGATCGCGGATGGTGTGGCCGCCGGCCAGGGTGCCACCCGCCTCGCGGACCTTGGACGAGGCGCCGGCGAAGATCTCGGCCAGGACGTCACGCGGCAGGTCCTCGGGGAACGCCGCGATCGACAGGGCGAACAGCACGCGACCGCCCATCGCGAAGACATCGGACAGGGCGTTCGCGGCCGCGATCTCGCCGAACGTGCGCGGGTCGTCAACGAGCGGCGGAAAGAAGTCGAGCGTGCCGATGATCGCCAGGTCGTCGCTGACCCGGTAGGCCGCGGCGTCGTCGGGCGGGGTCAGGCCGGCGATGAGCGCCGGATCGGCGATCGCCCCCGCCGCGGCCGCCTCCGCACCCAGGCCGCTGAGGGCGTCGGCCAGCAGGTCCGCGCCGAGTTTCGCGGCACAGCCGCCGCAGTCGGTCAGGTCGGTCATCTTGAGGGGCGGCACGGTCTCGAGCATCGTCATGGCGCGATGATACGAGGCGACGCCCATGTGCCCGGGCCGCCCGGGCGGCGGGTCCATCCCGCGCTACCATCGCGGCGGGAGCGGATGGGTCCCGGTGGGCCTCCTGGTCTTCAACACCAGTGGCGCGGCACACAGGTGCGGCGCGGTGGGTTCGACTCCCACGCGTTCCCGCCACGGAGGATCGATCAACGTCGACGACGGCCGACCATCCGCACCCGCCCAGCGTGGAAGCCGTACTTGTCGCGTTGCGCTCGCAGACGCCCGCCATCGATGCGTCCGCCCTCGCGGCGCTCGTCCGCGAGGTCGTGGAAGACGAGCGAGGGCGCATCGCGGCGGGCATGCCGGCCCGTGACGCGACGGCGCTGGCGACCCAGGCTGCCGCGCGACTGGCCGACTTCGGGTCCGTCAGCGTCCCGCCGGTCATCAACGCGACAGGGGTGATCGTGCACACCAACCTCGGCCGCGCGCCGTGGCCGCCCGTGGTCGCCGACGCGATCGCTCGCTTGGCGCGCGAGCCCCAGCTCCTGGAGATGGAGCGCGCGACGGGCCGGCGCGGGCCGCGCGCCCGGGTTGCTGAGGACCATCTGGTGGCCCTGACCGGCGCCCAGGACGCCTTCGTCACGAACAACAACGCCGCGGCCACGGCCCTGGCCGTCGGGTTGGCCGGGCGCGGCGGTGGCGTCGTCGTGTCGAGGGGCGAGCTCGTCGAGATCGGCGGCGGCGTCCGAATCCCCGAGATCATCCGCCGAGCGGGGGCGAAGCTCATCGAAGTCGGCACCACGAACCGGACGAGGGCCGAGGACTTCGAGCCGCCCCTCGCCGAGGGTCGGGCGCGCGTCGTCCTCCGCGTCCACCCGTCGAACTTCACGATGTCGGGCTTCACCGAGGCGCCGGACGGGGCGGCCGTCGCGACCATCGCCCACCGATATGGCGCCATCGTCATCGACGACCTGGGCAGCGGCGCACTCCTGGACACGGCGACGTACGGTCTGGCCCACGAGCCGATGCCCGACGAGCGACTGTCGGCCGGCGCGGACCTCGTCACGTTCAGCGGCGACAAGTTGGTTGGGGGGCCACAGGCCGGGTTCGTCGTCGGGCGTGCGGATCTCGTGGCGCGCATCCGGCGTGACCCACTGGCCCGCGCGATGCGGCCGGACAAGGTGACCATGGCCGCCGTCGCGCTCACCCTGGGCCTGTATCGCGCGGGCCGCGCCACGACCGACATCCCCGTCTGGCGGATGATCGCCGCGCCACTCCCCGGGCTGCAGGCACGCGCTGCGGCGCTCCAGGCACGGATCGGCGAGGCAGCGAGCATCGTCGACCTGCGCTCGACGATCGGCGGCGGGTCGCTTCCGGGGGAGACGCTGCCGTCGATCGGGCTGGCGGTCGCCGCTCGGTCGGCGACCCGGCTGCTGGCCGCGCTCCGGGCGGGTGAGCCGATCGTCGTCGGGCGGATCGATGACGACCGGGTCGTCCTCGACCTGCGCACCATCGAGCCGACGCGCGACGACGACCTCGCGGGGGCCATCGAGCGAGCGCTCGCCGCGACGCGATGACCCTCGTCGTCGGTACGGCCGGCCACATCGACCACGGCAAGACGACGCTCCTGCGTGCGCTGACCGGCATCGACGCCGACCGCCTGCCCGAGGAACGTCGTCGCGGGATGACCATCGATGTCGGCTACGCCCACCTGACGCTCGAGGACGGGACGGCCATCGACTTCGTCGACGTGCCCGGGCACGACCGTCTGGTCGGCAACATGCTGGTCGGGGCCGGGGAGATCGATGCCGCCCTGCTGGTCGTGGCCGCCGACGACGGGCCGCGGGCCCAGACCCTGGAGCACCTGGCCCTCCTGGATGCGCTCGGCGTCGCGCTGGGGATCGTGGTCGTGACCAAGACCGATGCCGTGGCGGCGGAGCGTGTCGCGGAGGTCCGGGTCGCCATCGCCGCCGGGCTCGATGGGACGTCACTGGCGGGATCGCCGATCCTCCCGGCGTCGGGCGTAACGGGGGAGGGACTCGGGGCGGTCCGCGCCGCGCTCGCCGTTCTGGCTGCCCGCCACGAACCCCAGGCCCGCCCGCCGTCCCTGGCCATCGATCGCGTCTTCTCGGTCAAGGGCCACGGCGTCGTCGTGACCGGCACCCTCCGCGGCGGGCCGCTGGCACGCGGCGATCGACTCCGCCTGGTGCCCGGAGAGCAGGAGGCCCGGATCCGCGAGATCCAGGTGCACGGCGGGACGGTGGAGCGCGTCGAGAACGGGGGTCGAACGGCCCTGAATCTCGTAGGGATCGACCTCGACCGCTTGCATCGTGGGGCGGTGCTCACCGTGGATCCAGCTGTCCTCGCGACGGATCGGCTCCTGGCGACCTTCGCGTTGCCGGTGGCGGACCGTGCGCGTGGCCGATTTCACGCTGGCACCGCCTCGGCCGATGCCGCCGTTGGTCGGAGCGCACGCGACGCCCTGACCATGCCGGACGGGACCCCCGCCGGGATCGTCCGTCTGGCGGAACCGGTCGCCCTCCGACCGGGCGATCGATTCGTGCTGCGGCGCGGCCGCACCAGCGCGCCAGTCGGTGGCGTCGTCCTGGATGTCGATCCGCCGCGGGGGATCTCGCGGCGGCGCCAGACGAGCGAGCGCGTCGCTGCGCTGGCCGGCGGGGGACAGCGTGCCCGGCTCGACCTCCACGGTGCGGTATCCGTCTCGGGTCGCGCGCCGGCTCTTGCTCCCGACCTGGAGGCGACCGTCGTGGACAGCGTGCTCGCGACGACAGGCGACGGCGGCGCGCCGTTGACGGCGGTCCGCAGCCAGGCGGCGACCGCCCTCCGACGACTGGTCACGATCCGACGCGACGCGGCCATGACCGCGGCTGCGGCCGTCATCGACCGACTCGTGGCCGACGGTCGGCTGGTCCGCGACGGCGACATCGTCAGGCTCCCTGGGGTTGCCGCGCCGGCTCCAGTCGACCCGGCGGTCGCTGCGTCGATGGACCGCCTGGAGGCGGCATTGGCCGTCGCGGCACCGCCGTCGCTCGCTGAGGCGGCGCGCGCCGCCGGCTGTCCACGGGACGCTGTCACTGCCCTGGAGCGTGCCGGACGGATCGCGGTCCTGGAGCCGGACCTGGCCTACGCGATGACCACCTACCGCGACCTGGCAGCGACGGCCCTCCGGCTCTCCACGCAGGCGCCGCTCACCCCGGCCGCCCTCCGCGACGCGACCGGCACGAGCCGCAAGTACGTGATGGCGATCCTGGAAGACCTCGACCGCCGGGCGATCCTGCGCCGCACGCCCGCGGGCCATGTCCCCGGTCCGAAGGCGCCGGCCGCCGTGCGCGCGGCGGCTCCTCGGTGAGCGTCGGCCGGATCGGCGGCATCGTCCTGGCCGGAGGTCGGTCGTCGCGGTTCGGGCGCGACAAGCTCAGCGAACCCATCGACGGTCGCCCGCTGCTCGATCTTGCCGTTGAGGCGGTCCTGGCCGTGGCGTCGGATGTGGTCGTCGTGATCGCACCCGGAGCGCGACGCGTCGTCCCCGCCGGGGCCCGCCTCGCCCATGACACGGATGCCTTCCAGGGACCGCTGGCCGGCGTGGCGGTCGGCCTCGCGGCGCTCGAGCCCGATATCGAGCGAGTCATCGTCGTCGCCGGCGACATGCCCAGCCTGGCGCCGCTCGTTCTGCACCGACTGCTGACTGCCCTGGGCCCAGGCGCGACCGCGGTGCTCCTGGGGACAGCAGACGGCGAGACCCCGCCACTGCCGGCCGCCTATGACCGCCGGGCGGCATCGATCGCCGCGGAGGCCCTGCTGGCGGCCGGGGAGCGTCGACTCCGCGCGCTGCCGGCGCGACTGGCGGCAGCCGTGATCCCCGCCACCGATTGGGCGGACGACGATCCGACCGCCGCGACCCTGCGCGACATCGATCGCGTCGAGGATCTCTAGGCGGGTCGGTGCCGTGCCACGGGCACACGACGACCCCCGGCGGAGGGACCGGGGGTCGTGTCGTGCGTGGGCGAACGGACATCGTCATCCGTCCAGTGCGGCATCCTCGTAGACGCTTGCGCCCTCGACGAACGTGCCGACGACCCGCGTCTCCCCGATGGCCCCGGCGCCGCGGTCGAACAGATCGCGATCCAGGATGGCCAGGTCCGCGAACTTGCCGACCTCCAGCGTGCCGGTCACGTCATCGAGGTGGTTCACATACGCGGAGCCGGCCGTGAACGCCGCCAGGGCATCGATCAGGTCGATGCGCTCGTCCGGCAGGAAGGCCGGCTTCTCGCCGCGGCTCTCATCGGCGATGCGCTCGACGGCGACCTCCATCTCGAGCAGCGGATCCGGCGTCGACACGCTCCAGTCGGAGCCCATCGCGAGGACGGCTCCGGCCGCGCGCAGCGAACGGAACGGGTACTGCCAGCGCCAGCGATCACCCAGGAACGGGATGGTCAGGTTGTCCATCTGGCCCTCGTGGCAGGCCCAGTAGGCCTGGGCGTTGGCGGCCACGTCGAGCTCGCGGAAGCGGACGATGTCGTCTGGGTGGATGACCTGGATGTGTGAGATGTGCGGTCGCGTGTCGGATGGGCCGTTGGCGGCGCGCGCGGCCGCGACGGCATCGAGCGAGGCGCGCACGGCCCCGTCGCCGATGGCATGGAAGTGCGGCTGGAACCCCAGCGCGTCGAGTCGCGGGACCCAGGTCGACAGGCCCTCGGGGTCGATCTGGAGCAGACCCCGATTGTCCGTCGGGCGGCCGTCGGCGTCGAGGTAGGGGTCGAGCATCGCGCCGGTGAAGTTCTCGAGGACGCCGTCCATCATCAGCTTCACGCTGGTCGCCTGGTAGCGCCCGATGGACGTCACGCGGCGGCGCTCGACGAACTCCTCGATCTGCTCCGGCCCCCGGTGATGCTCCCACCACATCGCCCCGATGACCCGTGCCGTGAGTTCGCCGCTGGCGGCCAGCGCGACGTACGCACGCTCCTCCGTCTCCGAACGGACGGTGGCGTCCTGCCACGCCGTGATGCCCAGGGAGTGCAGGTAGGCCTGGCCCAGGCGAAGGGCCGCCTCCAGGTCGCCAGGCGTGTCATCGGGCTCGAACCGCCCGACGAGATCCATGGCGCCCTCGTGGAGCGTGCCCGTGGGGGAGCCGTCCGCATCGCGTTCGATGCGGCCGTCGGACGGGTCGCTCGTGTCCCTGGTGATGCCGGCGATCTCCAGGGCCTTGCTGTTCGCCCAGGCCCCGTGGCCGTCGCGATTGGTCAGGAAGATCGGCCGGTCCGACACGACGGCGTCCAGGTCCTCACGCCGTGGCGTGCCGCCGGGAAAGTCGTCCATGTACCAGCCGCCGCCCCGGATCCAGGTCTCGTCGGGGTGGCTGCGGGCGTATTCGGCGATGACCGCCAGGTAGCCCTCGCGGCCGCGGGTGTCGTGCAGTTCGCAGCGCAGCCGTGCCAGGCCGCCGTGCACGGGATGGACATGCGCGTCCTGGAATCCTGGTGTGACGGTCCGGCCGCGGAGGGCGATGACCCTCGTCGATGGCCCGATGTGCACGCCGACCACCGCCTCCGGTCCGACGGCCACGATCCGACCGTCACGCACGGCGAGGGCGCTCGCGAAGGATCGGGCGGCATCGATCGTGGCGATGCGGCCGCCGGTCAGGACGAGGTCGGCGGGTCGGTCCAGGGTCATCGGCGGGGCCTCCGGTCGAGCGTGCGCGTGCGTCCGCGTGCTGGGGCGAGGACTGGGGTGGTGCTGGCCGCGAGTCTGGCACCGTGCCGCCCGACGGGTCGTGGTCATCCCGCACCCCGCGACGGCGTAGCATCGCCGGCCATGACGACCGTGCACCTGCTCCACGCCGGCTACGCCCACGACCGCGTGGGTTCCTCCATCAGCCTCGTCCAGGACGGCGACGCTCGGATCGTGGCGGATCCGGGCATGGTCGCGCGACGCTCCCTGATCCTGGACCCGCTGCGCGACCTCGGCGTGGCACCGGAAGCGGTCACGCACGTGTTCCTGAGCCATCATCACCCCGACCACACGATCAACATCGCGCTCTTCCCGAACGCCGAGGTGGTCGACTTCTGGGCTCGCTACATCGACGATCAGTGGCTGGACCACGACGGTGACGGCTACCGGCTCTCGCCGCACGCCCAACTGTGGCTCACGCCTGGTCACACCGGCGAGGACGCATCCCTCATCGTCGAGGCGGACGATGCGGTCTATGCCCTGACCCACCTGTGGTGGCGGCAGGACCGCTCGCCGGAGATCGACCCATTGGCCGATGACCTCGCGGCCATCGAGGCCGGTCGGGCGCGCGTCCTGGCCGTCGCCGACATCGTCATCCCGGGTCACGGTGGGGCGTTCCGGGTTCGCGGCTGAGTCGATCATGGAACCGGCGTTGGGGCGCCGCGCGTCGGGGAGACGATCAGCCGACCCTGCGAACCCCTGCGACGGGGAGATCGGAATCCATGTACGTCATGACTCGTGGACCCCGCCTGGCTGCGACCGAGCTCCTGCTTTCGCTCTCGTTGCTTCTGGCCGCTTGTGGCACGGGCGGGGCCTCCCCGTCGGGTGTCCCGCCAGCCAGCGATGCACCGAGCCCGCCGGCGACCGCCATCGACACCGACGCCCTGCTCGGCGACGCCGCGCTCGACGGTCAGCCCGTTCGGGTCGCCGGCTTCTTCCTGGCGACCGGGGGCGTGGCCCAGCTCTGCTCGGTCGTGATGGAGTCGTACCCGCCGCAATGTGGCGGCGGCACGGTCCGGATCACCGGCGAGGTCCCAGCCGACGTCCTCGACGCGCTCGACTCGACCAATGATCCCGCCCTCGCCCAGGCCACCTGGGGCCAGGTCGAAGTGACGGGGACGTTCCGCTCGGGCGGTGCGGGCGGCGTCCCGACGATCGAGCTCGCGACGATCCGCGTGGTGGCGCCAGGGGGCTGAGGCCAAGACCCGGGTCGGCGCGATTCCCACGCAAGGCCGACGCCCGCGCCGCGCCGAGCAGCCCCTACCGGCTCGAGCGCCGGGCCACGATGTTGAGGCGCATGTAGTCGATGACGGGCTCCCCGATGCCGGCCACCACGGCGGCCACGAACCCGTCGTGCTCGTCGGCCGGCAGACGCTCCAGGTGCGCTCCCAGGACCACCGTGCGCAGGTAGGACTCGAACGGCTCGCCGGGGGCGAAGCGGGTCGGCTCGTCCGTGAGCCAGCACTCGATGTCGACGAAGCCCGCGGCGTCGAGCCGCCGGATGGTGGCCAGCGGCGTCTCGAAATGGACCGGCCCCAGCCAGCCGTCGCCGATGGCCGCCAGGGCGCGTTGGACCGTCGCGATGTTCCCGACCCCGCCGCACTGGGCGACAAGCCAGCCACCGGGCCGCAGCACGGCCGCGAGGTTCGCGAACAGGGCGCCGTGGTCGGGCACCCAGTGGAACGTCGCCGTCGACAGCACGGCGTCCACCGTGCCCGCGATGGGCAGCGGCTGACCAAGGTCGGCGACGACGTACTCGACTCGATCGCCGAAGCGAGCCAGTCGCTCGCGGGCGTGGTCGACCATCGCCGGCGAGCCGTCGAGCGCGATCGCCCGCCCGCCGTCACCGAGTCGCTCCAGGAGGTGCTCGGTGACGCGGCCCGTGCCGCAGCCGGCATCGAGCACCCGCTCGTCACCGTCGAGGGGCAGTCGGTCGAGCACGACCGAGCCCCAGCGCGTCATCGGCTCGGCGACCCGGTCGTACGTGCGGGCGTCCCAGTCGCGCGGCCCGTCCCCGGTCATGATCCTGGCGCCGACCGCGTCGATGCGCCGGACTCCGCTCGGGCGATCGCTCCCGTGCCACGCAGTCCGACGAAGCCGACCGCGCTACCGATGACGAGCAGGCCGGCCGACACGAGCATCGATAGGTGGAACGCGTCCATCGACGCCCGGGCGGCGGCCGCGGCCTGGGTCGGCGTGGCGCCGACCGGTGGATACAGCGGCGAGAAGGCATCGCGGACCGCGGCCGTCGACGTGTCGAGCTCCGGCGCGGCCGACCCGAGTGCGGCGTAGAACGTCGCGCTCACCGCGATGAACGTGAAGGCGCCCAGGAGCGGATACCCGACGCGCGAGATCGCATTGTTGATGGCCGATCCGAGGCCCGAGTAGCGCATCGGCATCGAGCTCATGAGCGTCGCCGTCAGGGGGGCGACGATGAGCGAGATGCCCAGGCCCGACAGGAGGATGGCGGGCAGGACGTCGATCCACACGCCGGGCGGAGGGATGAGGCTCGCGGGCGTGTCGATGGCGGCCACCCAGGCGGGCGAATCGACCGGGAGCCGCGCGAACCAGAGGGTGCCCGCGGCCATCAGGAGCGGGCCGACGACCAGGAAGGCCCGTGCTCCACGTCGACCGGCGATCGCGCCGAACCGCGCCGACAGGAGGGTCAGCATCAGGCCCGAGGGCAGGCCGACCGTCCCGGCCGCCAGCGCCGAGTAGCCGATCACGTTCTGCAGGGCCAGCGCCTGGTAGCCGAAGTTGCCGTACAGCGCCCCGTAGATGAAGAACGTGGCCAGGTTGACCGTGGCGAACCGCCGCGACCGGAACAACCCGAGCGGGACGAGGGGGTTCGGGCGAGTGGTCATCAGGATGGGGAACAAGACCAGACTGACGACCCCGACCCCGAGTGAGACCCAGGCGGTCGTGTCCGTCCAGCCCTCCTGCTGCCCGCGGATGAGGCCGAACGCCAGGCCACCGACCGCCAGCGTCGCGACCACCGCGCCGAGCCAGTCGAAGCCCGCTGCGGCTTCGGTGTCGCGGGACTCCTCGACATGGGTGAGGGTCGCCCACAGGGCCACGGCGATGAACGGGACGTTGACCAGGAAGGCGACGCGCCAGCCGACGGTATCGACGAGCAGGCCACCGACGATGGGCCCGAGCAGGACGAGCGCGGACGTGGCCGACGCCCAGCGGCCGATGGCCGCCGGCCGGTCGGCGTCGCCGAACGCCTGGCTGATGAGCGACAGCGAGCCCGGCACCAGGAGCGCCCCCGCGGCGCCCTGCAGTAGGCGGAACAGGATGAGCGCCTCGAGGTTCGGCGCCAGCCCGCACAGGGCGGACATCACGCCGAAGCCGGCGAGGCCGATGACGTAGGTGCGGCGTCGGCCGTAGTGATCGGACAGGGCACCGGCAAGGATCAGCAGGGCGGCCAGGGTCGCCAGGTAGCCGATCGCGACGTAGGTCTGACCCTCGAAGACACCGACGACAGTGGCCGGCAACTCCTGACCGATACGCGGCAGCGCGACGTTGACGATGGTCCCGTCCAGGAAGACGATGCCGGAGCCGATGATGGCCGCGAGGAGCGTCCAGCGTTGCCTGCTCGTCATCGCCGAAGTGTCGCAGATAGACTCTCGCGCATGCCCGGGCCGGTGGCGCTGGTAGGCGCCGGTGAGTTCCTTCCCGTGATGGACGCGTTCGATGCCGAACTGCTCGCATCGACGGGCCGGGCGCGCCCGCGGGTCGTGATCCTGCCCACCGCTTCCTACCCCGACGGCGACGAGGTGTTCGCCCGCTGGGCGGCGATGGGTGTCGCCCACTTCTCGGCGCTCGGCGCGGAGGTCGAGCCGGTGCTCGTGCGCGACCGGCCCGGGGCTGACGATCCGGCCGCGGCGCAGGCCATCGGCGAGGCCGACCTGGTCTACCTGTCCGGGGGCAAGCCCGGCTATCTCCTGGGCGTGCTGGCTGGCAGTGCCGTGGGTCGCTCCCTCGCCGAGGCGCACGAGCGCGGGGCCGTCCTTGCCGGCTGCTCAGCGGGGGCGATGGTCCTCGCCGGCCGGACTTTCGATTTTCGGATGCGGTTGGCGCCATGGCCGGTCCGCTGGCGTGACGGCCTGGGATTCGCACCGGGCGTATCCGTCGTGCCGCACTACGACGCTTGGCCCGAGCCGCTGTCGGCGCTCATCGCGCTCCAGGCAGCGCGCGGGGGTGTCGTGCTCGGCATCGACGAGGAGACGGCCGTGGTCGGTCGTGACGGGGCGTGGCAGGTCCACGGCCGTTCGCGGGTCACGGTCTGGCGCGGCCGCCATCGCGAACGGTTCCGAGCCGGTGAGGCGTTCCGGGCCTGAGGTCGCGCCGAGGGCGTCGGGCCGCGCCGCGCCGCGCGGCCCGCGATCCACGCCCGGATCTGGGCCTGGATCTGGCAGTTAGCAGCCACAGTTCTGTTGGCACGTTGACGAGGGCCTGGATCTGGCAGACAGCAGTGTCGCCTCTGATATGGGCCTGATCGTGCGATCGGGCGGCGCAAGCAACCAGATCGCCGAGCATGGCAGAGGGCGCACTGCTGTATGCGAAAACGGTTGTCCCGGCGCGCCCGCTATCCCCCGCCAGCCCCTGCGCCTGGGACCGAGATCAGTCCGGGTGGACCGTCCGGAAGCAGTCCGAGCAGTACACCGGGCGGTCCATCCGCGGTCGGAACGGGACCTGGGCCTGGTTGCCGCACTGCGAGCAGACGACGGCGAAGTATTCGCGCGACTGGCGGTCGTCGCCGCGCTCGTAGCCGCGCGGCCCGCCGATGTCGCGGACGTCGGCTCCGCCATCGCGGGTGGCCCGCCGACTCGCCCGACAGCTCGTGCAGCGCTTCGGGTCGCTCACGAACCCCTTCTGGACGTAGTACTCCTGATCGGCGGCGGAATGGATGAATTCGACGCCGCAATCGACGCAGTTCAGGGTTCGATCGACGTAGGTCACGTGAGCTCCTCCGGGCGCGGGGATGATGAGCGTGCGCCTCGGAGGGCGGCCGCATCGGCGGTCGGGAAAGCGTGGCTTGGCGAGGAGAGCCGGGCCCGCATGACCCAGGTGCCGATGGGGTCCCTTGTCTGCGGGGCGCACCGGTTCTAGCGGCGGGATGATACGACGGCTTCCGGATTCCGGCCTTGCGGCGCGGTCTCGCGCGACTCGTATCGCGGCTCGCCCTCGTGACAACGTACCTGTCACAATGGCCCCCGAACATCCGGGATGGCGAGCGGGGAGTCATGGGGGCGCCTCGCTCGCACCAGGTTCCCGCAGTCCACCGGCGTGGACCCGGCGGGCTCACGGGGCGTCCCGGCCGTGCCGTCCTGACCAGCACGAACCAGGGAGGCTCTTCCGAGCGGATGCTACGGATCATCCACACCGCCGATGTCCACCTCGGCGCCCGCCACGACGACCTGGGCAACCAGGCCGCGGCCCAACGCGAGCGGCAGTTCGCGGCCTTCGTGGCCGCCATCGACCTCGCCCTCGCCGAGAAGGTCGATCTGTTCCTCGTTGCCGGGGACCTGTTCGACAGCAACGTCCAGCCGCGCCGTTCGGTCGAGCGTGTCGCCGCCCAGCTGCAGCGGCTGGCCGGCGCAAAGATCCGGACCGTGATCGCGCCCGGTACGCACGACGCCTACGACCGCTCATCGATCTACCGCGCCTACGACCTCAAGGCGATGGCCGGCAGCACCCAGGACGATGACCTCGTGACGGTCGCGACGCCGGAGCAGCCGGCGATCCACCTGGCCGCCTGCGACGTGGTCGTCCACGCCCCGGTCTTCGCCACCAAGCGAGCTCCGCACAGTCCGCTGCGCGACCTCGACGCCTCGACTGACGGTGCCGGCGCCACGTACCACGTCGGCATGATCCATGGCTCCATCGCCATCCCGGGCAAGACCGATCGTGACGAGGTGGTCATCACCACCGATGAGATCGCGGCCACCCATCTCGACTACCTGGCGCTCGGCCACTGGCACTCCAGCCAGCAGGGCAAGGCTGGCGGCGTGATCTACGCGTACGCCGGCGCACCGGAACCCGTTGCCCTGGACCAGGATCGCGCCGGCAAGGTCCTGCTCGTCGAACTCGACCAGGTCAACGACGCAACGTCCGTCAAGGTCACCGAGCAGCAGGTCGGGCGGACCCGCTTCAGCCGTTCCGAGGTGGACGCCGCGACCATCGCCTCGCAGCCCGCATTCGTCGACTCGCTGGCGCATCAGGGCGACCCGGACCTCGTGCTCGACGTGCGGATCACGGGCGTCAGACCGGACGAGCTCGACCTCGACGTCGACGAGATCGAGGCAGCCCTCGCCTCCTCGTTCCTCAAGGTCCGCGTCCGCGATGTCTCGGTGCCGGCCCTGACCGAGGGATCGCTGCCCTCGCCGGACACGATCGCCGGTGCGTTCATCCGCGACCTGGAGGCGCGCATCGCCGAGCTCGAGGCGGCGCCCGGCACGGACGACGCGGCCGGGAACCCCGAAGCCGCCGAACTGCGCGATGCGCTGCGCCTTGGCCGCCTGCTGCTGGCCGGCCACGAGGTCTCGCTGTGAGGATCCGACGCCTGCAGGTCCGCGACCTGCGCCGCTACCGCGAGCTGGATATCGATCTTGCGCCCGGCGTGACTGTCGTGCGCGGACCGAATGAGGCCGGCAAGACGACGATCCAGCGCGCCATCGAACTGGCCATCACACGCCGGGTCACGAGCGCCGCCTCGGACCTCGACGCCCTGCGCCCGTGGGACGCCGGCCCTGAGGCGCGGCCGTGGGTATCCATCGAATTCGAGCAGGACGAGGAGGAGGGGCGACTCGCGACCGGGACGCTCCAGAAGACCTTCGCCGGGGCCAAGGGCACGGTCGAGCTGACCTACGATGACCAGGCGCCGATCACCGACCCGACCCTCGCCGACCAGGTCATGGCCGAGCTGACCGGCATCCCGACCGAGCCGTTCTTCCGCAGTACCGCGAGCGTCCGACATCACGAGCTCAGTGACCTGGCCCGCGACGAGACGGCCCTCCGTGATCGCCTCCAGGCGAGCATCAGCGGCGCCGACCGCGGGACCGGCCGGGCCAAGAAGAAGCTCGAACGTGCGCTGCACGACCTGACCACCAAGGGCGAGAAGAATCCGGGTCGGCTGAAGGTGGCGGAGGGTGCCGTCGCCTCCACGCAGGCCAGCGTCGAAGCGGGCGAGCTGGCCCTGGCCCAGCTGGAGCGGGACCGCGACGCCCTGTCCGTAGCCCGGGAGCGGCGAGCCGATACGGAGTCCGCCTTGACCGAACGGCGCAGTCTCCTCGAGAAGGCTCGCCAGGCCGAACGCCTCACCGCGGAGCGGGCGGCGGCCCAGGCGCGCTACGACCGCTATCGCGAGGCGGTGCAGGTCGCAGCGGAGCTGGACAGCCTGTCCCAGAACCATCCTTCGCCGAATCCTCTGCCGGTCGTGCGCAACGCCGTCGAGCGTCTGCGTCACCTCGATGGCCGCATCCGCGAGCTGAAGGCGGCCCTCGCGGGCGAGGTCGAGGTGCAGTTCGAGGTCGCCCCGGAAGCGACTTGGCGCCCGCTCTCGCGCTGGGGGATCCTGCTGGTCCTCCTCGGCCTGATCGTCGCGGGCGCGACCTTCGCCGCGCGAACGCTCGGTGTCGTCGACCTCGGCAATCCGCCGCTGTATCTCGGCGCGGCGGCCGCCGGCATCGGGCTGATCCTGTCGCTCGTGGCCTTCTGGCTACGTCGCGGATCCCAGATGCAGGAGCAGCTCCGCGACGTGGAGATCGATCGGCGCCTGCGCGGCCGATCGGAGATGGAGGCCGAGCTCCGCCAGGCCGAGGTCGACACCGTCAAGCACCTCGGTTCACTGGGCAAGGAAGACCTGGCCGCGGCCGAGGACCTGCTCGCCCGAGAGGAAGCGCACGTCGCCCGGATGGACCAGCTGGCGGCCCAGCTCGACGGCCTGGTCGGCAAGGAGCCGCGTGAGACCTTGCCGGCCCTGCGCGACTCGGCGGCCCTGGAGATCGACCAGAAGGGCAGCGCCCTCGACGCCCTGGGGCCGATCGCCAAGGAGCCCCGTGCCCGGGAGCGACTCGAAGTCGAGGTCCGCGACGCCGAGACCGCGATGGAGCGCGCCCGCGACGATGAGGCCAATGCCCGCGCCCGGGTCGAAGCCAACGGCGTGGACGCGGAGCAGGTCGCCGGCGAGTCCGAGCGCCTGGCGACGTGGCGCGAGCAACTCGCCGCGTTGCAGCGGCGCCAGCGCGTCCTGGACACGACCCTGAAGGCCATCGAGAGCGCCGAGGTCGCGACGATGAAGACCGCCACCCGCTATCTCGAGGGCCACATGGTCCGCGATGTGGCGGCCGTGACCGGTGGCCGCTACCGCAGGGTGCGGGTCGACGACAAGACCCTCGACATCGAGGTCCACGCCCCCGAGCTCGGCGACTGGGTGCCCGTCTCGAGCCTCAGCCAGGGCACTCTCGACCTCGTCTATCTGACCGCTCGCCTGGGCCTCGTCCGGCTCGTGACCGGCGATCGCCGCCCGCCCCTGGTGTTCGACGACCCGTTCGTCACGCTCGATGACACGCGCGCGGCCCGCGCGTTGGCCCTGCTCAAGCGTGTGGCCTCCGACTTCCAGATCATCTACCTCACGACGTCCGATCGCTACGACGCGGCGGCCGATGCCGTCGTCGAACTGCCGGGTCCGACGGCCGTTGACGACGAGGTCGCCGATCCGGCTCTGGCCGCTCCGGCCGCAGCAGCCACCGAGGGCGCCGCCTGATCGACGCGATCCCCGCCGGCGCGACCACCGTCCTGTTCGGCCTGGGCGCCGCGCTGGCATGGGGCGCCGGCGACTTCGGCGGCGGGCTGGCCAGTCGGCGCGCTCCCTTGTTCGGCGTGGTCCTCCTGTCGCAGCTGGTCGGCCTGGCCATCGCCGTCGGCGTGGCCGTCGCCCGGGAGGAGCCGTTTCCCGCCGGTCGCGATCTGCTGCTGAGCCTGCTCGCCGGTGGCCTGGGCGGGCTCGGCATCACGATGTTGTACCGCGGCCTGGCTGTCGGCCGGATGGGCATCGTCGCTCCGGTCACCGGGGTCCTGGCGGCGCTCATCCCGGTCACGGCCGGGATCATCCTGGAGGGCCTGCCCCGCGACATCGTCCTTGCCGGGATCGTGGTCGCGATCCTGGCCGTGGTGCTGGTCTCGCGCGTCGCGGACGAGGGCGGCGGTCGGTCGGGCCTGAGGGAGGCGCTCGTGGCCGGCGTGGCCATCGGCCTGTTCGGCGTCGCGATCTCGCAGATCAGCGACGGCATCGTGTTCAGCGCCCTGAGCGTCATCCGGGCGACACAGTCGATCCTGGTCGTCGCCATCGTGCTGATCGGACGATCCGCCTGGCGTCTGCCGAGGGCCAGCCTGGCGCCGATCGCCGTGGTAGGAGTGCTGGACATGGCCGGCAACAGCTTCTACTTGCTGGCGGTGCAATCCGGTGCGCTGGCCGTCGCGGCCGTCCTCTCGTCGCTCTACCCGGTCACGACCGTCATCCTCGCCGCCATCGTCCTGCGCGAACGGGTCACCCGTGACCACGCGCTGGGCATCGTGCTCGCGGTCGCGGCGATCCTCATGATCGGCTTCGGGTCCGCGTAGACTTCGCGGCCATGAGCGATCATCCCGAACTGCCCGCCGACATCGTCATCGAACCCGTCTGGCTCGTCGAGGCGACCTATGCTCCGGACGCGGCCGAGACCCGTGCCCCATTCCGGGCGGAACACGTCATCGGCGTCGAGGCGCGCAAGGCGGCCGGCGTGATCATCGAGGCCGGGGCGTTCGCCGACGTGTCCGCCACGATCATGATCGTCCGGGCCGCCGACGAGGCCGAGGCGATCGCCATCGTGTCGGACGACGTGTACCTGCGCAACGGCGTCTGGGTGGAGCTCCGGGCGCGACGCTTCGGGCGGGTCACGCGCGAGGCACGCGCTCGATCCTGAGACCGGCCACGGCCCGCTGGGACGCAAGGATGGCGACGATCGTGAATCCCTCGGCGACCAGGACGCCCGGCGCCAGGCTGCGGCGAAGCGCCGCGAGGTGGCGCTCGATCACCTCGGCGCCGACCACCCGAGCGCGACCGGCGTCCTGACGGGCGACGGTCGCCGGCGGGAGGCCGAGCACGATGGCCACCGCCGGGACGCCGTGTCGGGCTGCCGCCGCGAGCCACGGCCGTCGGTCCGCGGCCCGGACGTTGGTCGCATCGACGACCGTCAGGCGACCGGCGGCCAGCCGCCGATCCAGCTCGCGGGCGATCGCCCGGAACGCGGCCCCGGATGCGCGCTGATCGCGTTCGTCGCCGGCGATGGCTGCCCGAAACGCGTCCGAGGAAAGGACCTCACCGGGGGCGAAGTGGCGCGCCGCGAGGGTCGACTTCCCGGATCCGGCCGCGCCGATCAGGACGATGACACCGGGATCGGGGACGACGAGGACGGACATGTCGCGATGATGCCGGTGCCGGGCCGTCTTCGATGGTCCCTCGTGCGAACGAGCGGTCGTGAGTCCCGAGCCGCGCCGCAGCTCGTAGCCGCAACCCTCCGCGGCACGGAGCTCGTAGGAGGAATCGAGCCACGGATCACCTCCGGACGAATCTCCGCCGAGTCGACCGGCCGCATCGTGGCCGCCACGGTGGGTGGCGGTTCTCCACAGCCCGTCCACAACGGTGGGAAAGTCGGGGATAAGGTCCGGGCGGTGAACGGCACATTCGTGGATAAGGCCGTTGTGGCGGACGTTCCCCGCCGACTACATTTCTCTTGCCCGAAGGGGCAGGTGCGAACCGCCAGACCAGACCGGCGAGCGATCGTCGGAAGGGTCCCGGGAACCAGGTTCGAGGGCCGCAAGGCCCGCGAACGAGGGACTCGGGCGGAGCGCCGGAGACTCCGGACTTGTTCGGAGCCATCGGCGAGCCGACCGGCCGGTCCTCCCACCAGTTCCTTCGGGCGCTTTGCTGTCCGCCTCCCGCTCGCGCCTCACGACGGCGCTGACTGGTCGAGTACCCTCCGACAGTGACCCGCCCTACCGACCCGCCAGCGCGGCCCACGTCCGAGCGGCGCCCGACCCAGGACTGGCGGATCCTCGTCGTGGTCTTCTGGATCACCTCGCTCGTCGAAAGCCTGGGCATCAGCCAGATCTTCGCGTTGCTGCCCACGTACCTGCGCCAGATGGGCGTGCCGGAGGCGGACCGGTTGGCCTTCATCGGCCTGTTCAGCTCACTCATCTTCGTCGTCGGGATGCCCCTCGTGCCGCTGTGGGGCGTGTGGGCTGACAAGCACAGCCGCAAGGCCGTCATCGTCCGGAGCGCGGTCGTCGAGGCGGTCGTGTTCGCGGGCGTCGCGCTGTCGCGGGAGCCCTGGCAGCTTGCGCTGAGCATGCTGCTCATCGGGTTCCAGCTCGGGAACACCGGGGTCATGCTCGCGGGCATCCGCGACGTCGCACCGCGTCGGCGCCTGGGGACGATCATGGGCATCTTCGGCGCCTCGAGCGCGGTCGGCATGGCCAGCGGTCCGGCCCTGGCCGGCCTGCTCATCGATGGTGCCGGGTGGTCGCTGTCGAGCGTCTTCTGGCTGTCGTCGGCCCTGTCGGTCGGGACCGCGCTGCTGGTCGCGTTCGGGTCGCGCGAGGTCCGTCCTGAGATCGTCCCAGAGGGCCGCATCCTGACCCTGGCGTTCGGGGCGGTCCGCGGCGTCCTGTCGAGCGTGCCGGTCCGTCGCATCTTCCTCATCTTCGGCGTGTCGTTCCTGGCCAACCAGATGAGCCGCCCGTACCTGCCCGTCCGTGTCGAGGACCTGGTCGGGACGGGACCCGGCCTCGCGTCGTCGATCGCGCTGGTGATGGGCACCGCCGCCCTGGTCGGCGGCCTCATCGGTCCGTTCGGCGGGGTGCTCGGCGATCGGATCGGCTTCCGGCGCGTGCTGGCCGCCGCCCTGGCCGGAGCCGGCAGCGTGCTCCTGCTGATGCCCTTCGTCCCCTCGGTGGCGGCCCTCGCGTTCCTGGCCGTCGGGCTGTCGGCGGGTACCGCCACGGTCAGCGCCATGGTCTTCGGGCTGCTGGCCACGGAGGTCCCCGCCGACCGGCGATCGGCCACCCTGAACCTCGTCTACCTGCCCCTCTACGCGGCCGGGATCATCGGGCCGGCCATCGGTGCCCTGGTCGTGGCAGGTGTGGGTCTCGCGGGGCCGTTCCTGCTGGGTGGGGTCGTGCTGCTCGCGAGCGCCGCGGTGCTTGGCCTGCGGCGGTCGGGCTCCCCACCTGGCGTCGCGACATCGGGCTAGCGCCGACGGTCGTCCCCCAGACGACGCGTCGGCGCGTGGGATGAACTCGCCGGCCCATCGTCCATGGATGCTCGGAGAACGTCCAGCCCGGTCGTCCCTGAGGGTGGTTCCGGGATTCCACGGACGGTCGAGCGCCCGGGCCCCTGCTACGGTTCGAGGCATGTACTTCGCCATCCGCGATCGCCTGCCGATGTCCATGTCGGCGACCTCGATCGCCGCTGCGGCCGTCGCTGCGGCCGCTCTGTTCGCGGCCATCCTGCCGGTCGCCTCCGACGTCGGCGCGACCGGCGCACACCTCGGGATCGACGAGCAGGGGCGCCTCGTGGTCGATCGCGTGGACGACCTCAGCCGTGCCAGGCAGGACGGCCTGGAGCCCGGGGCGCTGGTCGTGTCCGTGAACGACTGGGAGGTGATCATCCTCCCCCAGGAAGTCTACGACCCCCCGTCGTACGATCCGACGACCGGCGATGAGGTCGTCAGACCGCCGAGGATCGAGCCATCGAGGCCGATCTTCGTGGCCTTCTCGACCGATGAGCTCCTCGCGATCGCCAGCGAACCGGTCATGCAGCTCCAGGCGATCGCGCCGAGTCACCTCGATCAGGGATCCGTAAGGGACGGATGGTCGTCGCTCCAGGTTTCGGGCGAAGGACGGTTCCGGGTGTTCGAGGCGCTGTGGGGCACGGCAGTAGGCGCCCTCATCCTCGTGCTCATCGGGCTATGGCTGGTCAGCGGCCGCGCGGGCGACAGCCTTCGCCAGTTGGCGTTCCCCCTCGCGACGGCCACGGCGACGCCGCTGCTCGTGCAGCCGCTGCTTGCCACCTTCTCGCCATTGCTGACCGCCATTGCCGGCGTCCTCATCGCAGCCGCGGTGGTCGTCCTGGCCGTCGCGCTGGTTGATTGCATCGCCGACCCGCGCCGGCGCCGGCTCGTTCTCGTGCTGACGTTGGGCACCGCGGCGATCGCCATGCTTGTCACGGTCTTCAGTCCGGTCTGGGACATCCAGGACGAACTCGTTCCATTTGCATTGATCGGCGCCATCCCGCTCATCCCCGGCCTCGTCGCAGCCCGGCCGATACGAACGAGCGCGAGCTCGGGCACCGGCGCCTCCAGCGGGCGCCTCCTGGAATCGACCGAGTTCGTCGTCGTCGGCGCGACGCCCTTGTTCGCGCTCGCGACTGACCAGCCACCCTATCTCTTCCCACTCACCCTGTGGTTCCTGCTCGTCCTGGCGGCCGGGCGATTCACGATCCGGCCGCTGGCCCGCCTCGCGTCGCGGGCCACGCTCCAGCGCGACCTCATCGTGGCGGCCACGGAGGCGGAGCGCGCCCGGGTCGCGGCCGACATCCACGACGACGCGCTCCAGGAACTGACCCTCCTCGTGCACCGGCTGGACGCCGCCGGTGATGCGGAGGGCGCGGAGATCGCGCGGACCGTGTCGGACCGCTTGCGCGCCATCTGCGGCGACCTCCGACTGCCGATCCTCGACGACCTGGGCGTGGGTCCCGCGCTGGACTGGCTCGTCCTGCGCATCGAGCGCCTGGCCGGCGGCGAGGTGCGCCTGGAGCGTTCGGACGGCACGAGACCACCGGCCGATGTCGAGCTGGCGTTCTTCCGGGTCGCCCAGGAGGCCCTGTCCAACGCGGTCAAGCACGGCCGGCCGCCGATCATGGTTCGCTACAGCTCCACGGCCGGCGGGGCGTCTCTGACCATCGACGATGCCGGCGCCGGCATCGAGCCCGACGCAGGCGAGACCGCGGACCATGCCGGCCACTTCGGCCTGCTCAACATGCAGCAGCGGGCCGAGGCCATCGGCGCCATACTCGATGTGCGGCGCTGGCCGGCCGGCGGCACGCACGTCAAGCTCGACTGGCGGGCGCGCTGATCCGCGTCGCGATCATCGACGACCATCCCGTCGTCAGCGAAGGGACGGCGGCCGTCCTGCGCTCGACCGACGACCTCCAGGTGGTCGGCGTGGCGGGCTCGCTGGCGGCGGCGCACGAGGCCGGCCTGGTGGACGCGGCGGCCGTCGACGTCGTCCTGCTGGACGTCCGGCTCGGGACGGGCAGTGGCCTGGACCTGTTGGCCGGCACCGATCGCCCGCCGATGCCGGCGATCATCGTCCTGACCGCCTTCGACTACCCGCAGTACGCGGAAGCGGCCCTGCGCCTGGGTGCAGCCGGCTTCGTGGTCAAGACCGCGCCACTGGCAGAGCTGCTCGACGCCATCCGGCGGGTGGCCGGCGGCGGGATGGCCTTCGCCGTCCGGCCTTCGCCCTCGGCGCGCATCCACCTGACCGACCGGGAGCGCGACGTCGTGCGCCTCATCGTCGAGGGGCGCAGCAACGACGAGATCGGCACGGCCCTGGGGATCGGCGCCAAGACGGTGGAGACCCACCTCGCCCGGCTGTTCCTGCGCTTCGGGATCGCCTCGCGCACGGAGCTCGCGACGCGCGCCCTGCGCGAGGGCTGGCTGGAGGTCCCAGCGGGCGGGTAGGCGGCTGGCTCCTTGGCCGCGGCCGGCGTCCGGGCGACTTCCGGGCGCCCCTCAGCCGGGGGCGGGCAGCGGGTGGTCGGTAGCCTGGCCGACCTGCGGCGAGGGTTCGCGGAGAGCGATGACCGCCAGGAGCATCGTCAGCGAGCCGTACCACAGCGCCGGCAGGGCCAGCATGCTCGCCGCCGGCACGGTCCAGCGCCGACCCGTCGCCGCTCCCCAGATGACGAGCGCGATCGCGGCGGGGAGTCGGGCTATGAGCGGGATCGGGACGGCCGCCCACGTGCCGTCGCGTCCGGCGCTGGCGACCAACACCTCGATCCACGCCGGCCACGCCGTGGGCATGAGCACGAACGACCCGAGGGCGATGGCGGCCGTCGCGCCCAGCGCCCAGCCCAGCGATCGCCACTCACGTCGCACCACGAACCACAGGAGACCGATCCCGGGCGTGACCTTGGTGAGCAGCACGAACGACCACAGGGCCGGCCAGCGGAAGCCGAACACGATGGCTGCTCCCAGCAACAGCGAGATGTTCCCGCCGACCAGCTCGATGGTCGCGAAGATGGCGCCGATGGCGAACCAGCGCGCCCCGGTCAGCGAGCGCAACGCCAGCAGCAGCACGCCCGTCCAGGTGGCCAGGAACGCCGGCCAGGGCAACCAGGTGAGCGGGGCGACGAGCTGCAGGAAGGCCGGCGAGTACACGTAGGCGCCCGGCGTCGTCCACTCGGACCGCGCGTACGGGTCGAGCAGCGTGGCCGACCAGTAGCAGAACGCCTCCAACCCGGTCCGGATGGGCAGGTCCGACGGCAGGGCGAGGGCCGCGATGACGACCCAGATGGCACCGACCACGACAACGGTGGCGACGCGGCCGAAGCGGGGCGGCTCAGGCAGGCGGAGGCGGCGTCCGTACCTCTCGAAGGACCGGGCGGAACTCGTCACCCGCGAAGGCTACAGGCCGCGGCGCACGTGCGTGACGGGGGAAAGCCAGGTCGTTCGTTCCGGGTTCTCCCTGACCTCCCGCTACCACGACGCGTGGCGATGCGCCACGACGGCCGGGCCGGCGCGTACCATGTCGCCCGTGCCGACCCTGGGTTTCCCGCGTCCGAATCGCCGCGTCCTGAACCGTCGCCCCGCCGGTTCGGCGGAGGTCGTGGTGCCCGAGACGGTCGCCGACCCCGACATCATCGAGGCGGCTGGCCTGCGCTGGATCCACATCGAGTCGCCACGGACCGCGGACCGCGACTGGCTGGAAGAGCACTTCGACTTCCACCCGCTCGACTACGAGGACGTCTACTCGCGCAACCAGCGTCCGAAACTCGACCAGTACGACGACTACGTCTTCATCGTCCTGCACTTCCCGATGTTCGAGAAGGAGTCGGGCCGGATCCTGACCGCCGAGCTCGACCTGTTCCTGGGCCCGGACTACCTGATCACCCTGCCCAACATCCCGCTGCCGCCGCTGGCCGCGATGTTCGATCGTTATCGCGAGAAGGAGGACCTCCGCGCGGACGTCTTCAGCAAGGGCTCGGGCTACCTGCTCTACAAGATCGTCGACACCGGGGTGGATGCCTCGTTCCCGATGCTGCGCAAGATGGCCGTCAAGCTGGAGCGCCTGGAGGACGACATCTTCGAGGGGCGCTCGTCGGAGATCGTCCGCGACATCTCCGAGGCGAAGCAGGAGATCATCAACTTCCGCAAGATCGTGCGCCCGCAGCGCGCCGTGCTGCGCGACCTGGAGCGCACCAAGCAGCGCTACCTGCAGGAAGAGCTGGAGATCTACTTCGACGACATCTCGGACGCCGCCGAACGGATCTGGGACACGCTGGAGAACTACAAGGAGGTCATCGAGGGCCTCGAGTCGACCAACGAGAGCGTGCTGTCGCACCGCCTGAACGACTCGTTCCGGGTCCTCACCGCGGCGAGCGTCGTGCTCCTGCCCCTGACCCTCATCGCCAGCATCTTCGGCATGAACGTGCAGTTCCCGGGCGAAGGCGAAACGGTGACGTTCTTCCTGATCCTGGCCCTGATGGCCGGGTTGCTGTTGGCCCTGGTCGTCCTGTTTCGACGGCGCGGCTGGCTGTAGGCCGAGGGCCGTCGGCGGCCATCCTCCGCGGGCGGAGGCGGCCGCGGCCGCCCGGTGCTGGGCTGAGACGGATCACCCCGGTCGTTCCGCTTGGATCGAGCCTTGATTCCCATGGGGCGGCCCTTCCGTCGACGGAGGCGTTGACCATGAGCGCTCCTCCGACCGTGGTCCCGCCCGGAGGGACGCCCGTCGGAGGAAAGCCATAGGCGCATCGATCGTTCGACGTTGGGCCCGTCGGGTGGGACGGAGGGTGGTCCTTGGGACTGCGCCCATCCGTGCCGGCCTGGGCTAGCCTACGGCGCCATCACCGCCGTCAGCCCGGGAGGTCGCGCTCCCGCGGGCCGACGTAGTTGACGTCGGGTCGGATGAGCCGATTGTTGGCCGACTGCTCGAGGGCATGGGCCGTCCAGCCGGCGTGGCGCGACAACGAGAAGGCCGCCGGGAAGAGATCGGGCCTGAGGCCCACACCCATCAGCACGGGCGCCGCGTAGAACTCGACGTTCGTCTTGAGCGGGCGGTCCGGGTGCTTCTCGGCGAGGACCTGGAGGACGACGTCCTCGACCTGGGTCGCGAGGACGAGCCAATCGGGCTTGTGCTCCATGCCTTCCGCGACTTCCCGGAGCGCGGCGGCGCGCGGGTCGTACGCGCGATACACGCGGTGGCCGAAGCCCATCAGTCGCTCGCCCCTCGCCAGCGCGTCCCGAACCCACGCCTCAGCTTTGTCGGCGGAGCCCACCTGGCTGAGCTGGTCGACGACCTCCGACGGTGCGCCGCCGTGGAGCGGCCCCTTCATCGTGCCGATCGCCCCGGCCACCGCGGAGGCGATGTCCGAGCGCGTCGAGGTGATGACCCGGCTCGTGAAGGTCGATGCGTTGAAGCTGTGCTCCGCGCCGACGATGAAGTACGCATCCAGGGCTCGCGCCGTCGCCGGGTCGGGGCGCGCGCCGTTGAGCTGGTACAGGAACCCCTCCACGAGATCGAGCGCTGGTTCTGGGTCGACGGGCTCCAGCCCCTGACGGAGGCGAGCGAACGCTGCGAGGGCGGATGGCGAGAACGAGGTGATGGCGCGTGCCTGCTCGACGGTCGGTGGCCAGGGCAGATCCTGGGTGGCGCCCCAGGCCGAGACCGCGGTCCGCAGCGCGTCCATCGGCTTGGTCTCCGCGGGGAGGGCACGAAGGACGGTCATGACGGCCGCCGGGATCGGCCCGGTCGGCAGTCGGTGCGCGGGGTCCCATTCGCCCGTCCAGAGCAGGTTGGCGACGGCCGGGTACGTGCCATGCCGCACGAGATCGCCGATCCGATACCCGCGATACAGGAGGCGACCCTGCTCGCCGTCGATGAACGAGAGGCTCGTCTCGCCGGCGATGACGCCTTCGAGGCCCGGGGAATAGGGCCGTGAGGCGGTGGCGGGTTCGGTCATGCGCAGATGGTAGCGCCCTGGCTCGGCGGCCGCAGGGTCAGCGGTCGGACATCGCGTTCAGGGCGAGGCGCACGACCAGCGATCCGAACACCGCGACGATGACCGCAGCGATGAATCCGTTTACCTGGGTGAAGCCCATCTGGCCCGCCAGCCAGCCGCCGATGATCCCGCCCAGGATGCCGACGACGATATTGGGAAGGCAGCCTCGGGCGGTCTTGCCGCCGAACAGCGCACCCGAGATGGCGCCGCCGACGAAACCGACGACGATCCAGCCGATGATGTCCATGTCCAGCATGGGGCCGAGTATCACACGACGCCGGGCTGCAGGAAGTCGCGGATCGCATCGACGACCGCGTCCGGATGGGTATGGTGCGCCGCATGGCGGGCGCCCGGGATGACCACGACGCGACCATCGACCAGGCGTACCTGCAGGTCCCACGTGGCGGCCGCGAACACGGGCAGGCTCTCGCCACCCACCAGTTGCAGGACGGGCTGGCGGACCGCCCCCAGACGCTCCAGTCCCGCGTCCTGGCTTGCCTCGACGCCGAGCTCTCGGGCGATCGTCGCGGCGGCCTTGACCCGACGCGGCCACACCGGATCGGCTCGATACGCCGCGAGATCGACCGCCGACATGCCGACGACACGGGTCATGAAGGTCTCCAGGAGTGCCTTCAGCTGCCCAGCCGCGGCGAGGGCTGCGAGCTCGTCGGCGAGCGACGCATCGCCGTAGCGCTCTTCGGGACCGGAGGGGGCGCCCTCGTAACTGATCACCCGGCGGATCCGGTCGGTCTGCAGGGCGGCGCCCAGCGCGCATCGCCCGCCGTACGAATGCCCGAAGACATCGACCGCGGCGACGCCGCGCTGTTCGGCGACCGCCCCGGCGACGGCGGCGACGTCCTCGAACTCGCGCTCGATCGCATAGGGGAGGACATCGCCTGACGCGCCACGCCCGCGTCGGTCGATGGCGTACAGGTCGAACGTGTCGGCGAGGAGCGGGCCCAGGACCCGGAAGGTCGTGTGGTCGGCCGACGCGCCGTGGATGAGCACCAGCGGTGGTCCGTTGGCGCGTCCGCTCCGGAACGCCGCGATCAAGGTGCCATC
This sequence comes from Candidatus Limnocylindrales bacterium, assembly GCA_051306295.1. Lineage (GTDB taxonomy): Bacteria > Chloroflexota > Limnocylindria > Limnocylindrales > CSP1-4 > SPCO01. The sequence goes on along the minus strand of JBPPMZ010000118.1, from coordinate 35,550 downwards.
CCGAGAGGGGACGACCAGGTTGGGCTCGGCTGCGGTTGCCCGCCGGATGAGCGGGTCGGACGTCACCGGGCCAGGCGCGCGGCGGCCGCCTCATCCAGGATCCACGTCGCTCGCCCGTGCCGAGCCAGCTGCCCCGGCCAGCGTCGCTCGTCGCGCTCGTCGCCGAGGATCTCCGCCAGGACGTCGGCCTTGCCGGCACCGGCCGCGATGACCAGCACATCGCGGGCGACGCGGACGATCTCTGGATGCATGGTCACTCGCGGTACATGGGGTTCGATGTGCGTCGGTGCCGGGATGTCCACGGCCCAGGCCGTGGCCTCGAAGGCCGACGACCCAGGGAAGACGGACAGGACGTGGCCATCGCCGCCGACTCCCAGCACGACGAGATCCAGGACCGGGAACCCGTTCTCGACCGGCAGGCCGGCATCGGCGAGCTCCGCGGCCATCGCCGTCGCCACCGACGCCGCGTCGCGTGACGCACCGATGGCCTCGCCACTGCGGAACGGGTGCAGGTTCGCGATGGGCAGCAGGACGATGGGCCGGCCCCCGGATGTGCCCTCCTCGTGCTGGGCCCAGTCGAGCAGGATGTCGTCGAGCGGCTTCACGTTGGACAGTGGATGGTCCCGCGGCACGAAGCGGTCATCGCCCCACCAGACATGGACCTGCTCCCAGGGGATCTCGTCGCGCAGCGGGTCGTCTGCCAGGTGCCGGTAGATGCCCGGGGCGGCGGAGCCTCCGGTCGTCGCCCAGTCCGCCCGGCCACGGGCCGCGACCGCAGCGCGCAGCGAGGCGGCGATGTGGCGGGCCGCCGCCAGGCTGGCCTCCGCGGCATCGGCCACGACGATCACGCGCTCTGCGCTCATGCCGGCGGTCCGATGAGCGCGGCCGCGGCCTCCAGCGTTCCGACGGTCACCCGGTCGCGCCGGCCAGCCTCGATCGCTTCGGCCAGGAGGTCCACATCCGCGCGTCGGGCGGCCAGGAAGCGGCGGTCCAGGGTCTCCACCCCGTCCTGCCAGACACGGACGTGGACGGTCTCGGCCTCCGCGGTTACGTCGGCGCGCAGCTCCGACCCTCGCCGCTCCGCGAGGAGCTCGACCCGGAGGGTGGTGCCCGCCGGCATGGTCGAGACGACCGGCTTGACGATGACCCCGACCTCCGAGCGACCGTCGGACAACGTGGCGCCCGCACCACGCCCGACGACCGGCCGAGTGCCGGGCACGCTGCGATTCCGCGAGGACCCCGGGCCGCCCTTGTCCGCGACCGCCGTCAGTGGTCGCGTGACGTGCAGGCCCAGACGTGAGACCAACCATGCGACGTGGTAGACGGGCTTGACCAGGTTCGTGGAACCGGGTGCTCCCGTCTCGTCGTGGGTCGCGTAGGTGACCGCGATCCGGCGCAGGGAGCGAAGGTACGGCAGGAATTCGGGGTCGTCGAAGATCGAGGCGATGGCCTCTCGCCAGCGCGATTGGCGGACCATCGCGAAGTCGCTGACCGCGAGGCGGGAACTGGACAGCAGACCGGCCATCTCGCGCAGGCGGGCCAGGCCGTCACCGCTCCACGTCGAACCGTCCACGACCAGGCGGTCGGCGCCGGCCAGCAGGTCCCGCGCGGCCTGCGTCCCGAATGGCGGCTCACCCGGCCACCAGACCGAGACGGGCAGGTCGTGGACGATCAGCGGCGTGACGATGGCCGACAGGTGCCGTCCCGCCTCCCCGCCGGCGGTCAAGTGGATCGTCTCGGCGCACGTCTCCGGCGCGTCCTCGCGGGGCAGGATGCAGTGCGCCTCGACCCGAGCGTCGACCCACGACGGGCCATCCGCGTCCGCCGACTGCACGACGATCGTTCGCGACGGATGCCGGCCGGTCAGCGCCTGGATGGTGGCGGCACTCCGTTCCGCGAGCTCGCGGGTGCGGGCGATGACCACCAGGTTCATCACGCTCGTGCGTGCCGCGATGTGGCGTCCGGGCGCGCCGTCGATATCTGCCGTCAGGTCCTGGCGGGCCCAGATGCGGGCGAGGGCCGTCTCGATCTCGGCGATGCTGTGCGCTCGATCCGACCAGCGCAGGACCGGCTCGTTCAGCGCGACGACGGGCGGCACGGAGATGGTCATCGGGGCGGCACGCTCAGATCCGACGCCAGCGCCGGCCCTCTCGGGTCAGCAGCGCGTCGGCCTCTGGCGGCCCCCAGGTGCCGGCATCGTAATCCGGGAACTCCGGCGCCGCGGCGGAGGCCCAGGCGTCGACGATCGGATCGACGATGCCCCACGCTTCCTCCACCTCGTCCGCGCGGGTGAACAGCGAGGCATCCCCCTGGAGGGCGTCGAGGATGAGCGTCTCGTACGCGTCGGGTGAGTCCACGCTGAATGCCGAGCCGTAGGTGAAGTCCATCGTCACCGGCCGGATGGCCATCCCGAGGCCCGGCACCTTCGCCCCGAAGCGGAGCATGATCCCCTCGTCCGGCTGGATGCGGATGGCCAGCAGGTTCGGGTCGGGCTCAGCCGCCGAATCGGCGAACAGGCGGTGGGGCACGTCGCGGAACTGGATCGCGATCTCGGTCGAACGCTTGGGGAGCCGCTTACCGGTCCGGACGTAGAACGGGACGCCGGACCAGCGCCAATCGTCGATGGTCAGGCGGGCTGCCACGAAGGTCTCCGTTTCGGACATGGGGTCCACGTCCTTCTCCTGGCGATAGCCGCTCACCTGCGTGGCCGCCACCCAGCCCGGACCGTACTGGCCGCGCACGACCTCCGTGGCGGGATCGGCGGGCTTGGTGCCCAGCGCGCGCAGGACCTTGACCTTCTCGTCGCGCAGCGCGTCGGCCTCGAAGGTCGCCGGTGGCTCCATGGCCACGAGGCAGACCAGCTGGAGGAGGTGGTTCTGGAGGACATCGCGCGAGGCGCCGGTCTCCTCGTAGAACGCCCCGCGGTTCTCGATGCCGATCGATTCGGCCACCGTGATCTGGACGTGGTCGACGTAGCGTCGATTCCAGAGCGGCTCGAAGATGCCGTTCCCGAACCGGAAGACGAGCAGGTTCCGGACGGTCTCCTTGCCGAGGTAGTGATCGATGCGATAGACCTGCGACTCGCGGAAGACTTTGCCGACCTCGCGGTTGAGCTTCTTGGCCGACTCCAGGTCATGCCCGAACGGCTTCTCGATGACGACCCGGCGCCAGCCGCCGTCGTGCTTCTCGTGGTCCAGCCCGACCCGTCCCAGCTGGGCCACGATCTCGGCGAACTGCGAGGGCTGGGTGGCGAGATAGAAGCAGTGATTGCCGCGCGTGCCGCACTCCGCATCGAGCTCGTCAAGGCGGGTCGCCAGGTCGTCGAAGCCGGCCGCATCGGCGAAGTCGAGGCGGTGGTAGCGGATGTGCTCGGCGAAGGACGTCCAGGCCGCCTCGTCGATGGGGAGGACTCGGCTGAACTGCTCGAGGGAGGCGCGGATCTCCGCGCGGAAGGCGTCGTCGTCGTAGTCCCGCCGGCCGATCGCCAGCAGGACGAACTCGTGGGGGAGCAGGTTGGTCCGCCACAGGTGATACAGCGCCGGGATGACCTTGCGGTGGGCGAGATCGCCGGTCGCGCCGAAGAGCACCAGGATCGAGGGATCGGGGACGCGCTCCAGGCGCAGGCCCTCACGCAGGACGTTCTCCGCGGCCTTCGCCCGCGAGGCGCGCTTGCCCTGGCGGGCTTCGCGCAGGTCGCGCATCGTCCGCGGCGCATCCTTGGCGCGCGGTGAGGGCTGCGCCGGGATGGGCTGGTCCGATGGGGCCTCGGTCGGCGCCGGGTCCTTGGTCGGCGCGGGCGCCGTCTTGGCCGCTTTGGTGCGCGTCGCCGCCATCTGGCGCTACTCCGTCTTGACCGCGTGCCCACCGAATTCGTTGCGTAAGGCGGCGAGCACCTTGGCCCCGTACGAATCGTCCTGGCGGGAGCGGAAACGGGTCAGGAGCGAGAGCGTGATGACCGGCGCCGGGACGTCGTGGTCGATGGCCTCCTGGACGGTCCAACGACCTTCGCCGGAGTCGGCCACGAAGCCCTTGAGGTGCTCCAGGTCCGGGCCGTTGGCCCGGAACGCACGACCGGCGAGCTCCAGCAGCCACGAGCGCACGACGGAACCCTGCATCCACAGTTCGGAGATGCCCGCGAGGTCCAGGTCGTAGTCGCTGGCGTGCATGATCTCGAAGCCCTCGGCATAGGCCTGCATGAGGCCGTACTCGATGCCGTTGTGGACCATCTTCACGTAATGGCCGGCGCCTGGCCCGCCGACGTGCAGGTAGCCGCCCTCCGGCGCCAGGGTCTTGAAGATCGGCTCGAGCGGCGTGACGGCCTCGGGGTCGCCACCGACCATCAGGCAGTAGCCGATCTGGAGGCCCCAGATGCCGCCGGACGTTCCGGCATCGACGTAGTGGATGCCCTTGTCCTTGAGCGCCGCGTGCCGGCGGACGTCGTCGTGGAAGTTCGTGTTGCCGCCGTCGATGATCGTGTCACCCGGCTCCAGGTGCTCGAGCAGCTCGTCGATCTGGGCCTCCGTGGCGTCACCGGCCGGGACCATGACCCACACGGCCCGCGGCTTCTCCAGCGCACCGACGAGGTCGGCGATGGAGAACATCGCCTTGGCGCCCTCGCCCTCGGCTTCGATCTCGGTCGACTTTTCCGGCGTCCGGTTGTAGACGACGATCTCGTGGCCGTCGCGCACGAGCCGGCGGACCATGTTGGCCCCCATCCGGCCAAGACCGATGAACCCGATGCGCATCTGTGTCAGTCCTCCGTGGTCGTGGCGAGCGCGGCGGCGAGCGCCCGCTCCAGGGCCGCCAGCCCGGCATCCGCGTCGTCGCCGAGATCGACGCGCGCGATGGGCAGGTCGTGCGATTCGATGGCGGCGAAGTCGCCGGCCGCCTGGGCGTCGATGAGCCGGCCGAAGGTGTACGGCCAGCCGGGGATCTGGCGGTCGTCGCCGTGGCCGTTGGTCAGCTGGAGGAACCAGCCGATCGGCGCCCCGCCCTTGTGCAGCTGCCCGGTCGAATGCAGGAAGCGCGGCCCGTAGCCGGCGGTCGTGGCACATCCGGTCCGCTCCAGTAGCAGCCGCCGGATGCGGGCCAGGGCCTCGTCGCGGGACGGGGTCGACGCGATGAACGCCTGGAGGGCGAGATAGGCCGTCGGGCCGCGCCGGGCGAGGTGGCGGGCGAGTGCCGCCGTGAGGTCTTCGGCCGCGTCGCCGGCGGCCGTGCCGCTGCGCAGCGCCGCGTCGCCGTGGAGCGTGATGCCATCCGCGCTGGCGATCGACGGTGGCAGCGGCGCCGGATCCTCGCCGCGCTCGGCCGCTGCCAGCACGTCACGCGTCAGCTGCTTGGCTTCCTCGACGTTGGGTTGATCGAACGGGTCGATGGCCAGGACCGCACCGGAGATGGCCGTCGCGACCTCCCAACGGATGAATTCGGCACCAAGGTCGATGGGATCGTTGATCTCGATGCGGATGATCGGATGGCCGGCGGCCTCCAGGGCGGCGGCGAGCGTGTCGCGCCCGGCCGTGTCCGCGGCGCCGGCGAGCACGAGCCGGACGAAGGCGCGATCCGTCCCGTAGGCCCCGCTGTCCACGAGCGGCTCCAGGTCCACGGGCACGATGCCCACGCCGTGCTTGCCCGTGCTCTCGGCGATGAGCTGCTCCGCCCAGGCACCGAAGGACGAGATCTCGTCGTCGGCCAGGAAGGTGAGCTTGTCGCGACCGTTGGCCGCCAGCGTCCCGATCGCGAGACCCAGGGAGACCCCCGGGTTGGACGCGGGATCGGGCTCGCGGCAGGCGCCCAGCATGGCGGCCGCGGAAGCCAGGAACGCGTCCAGGTCCAGGCCGATGAGCGACGCCGGCACGAGTCCCACGTAGGTCAGGGCGCTGTAGCGACCGCCGATGTCCGGCGGGTTGAGGAACACCTCGCGCAGGTCGTCGTGGTGCGCGATGGCCTGCAGGCTAGGCCCTGGGTCCGTGATCGCGGCGATGACCGCGCCAGGCGTCTCCCAGGCGTGGCCGCCCGCCTTGCCGAGGGCCACCTCCGCCCGGTGCCAGGCCTCCGCGAGGAACGCGTTGGGTTCCGTCGTGGTGCCGGACTTGCTGGCGACGAGGACGAGCGTGGTGAGCGGGTCGAGGTCGTCGAAGATGGACGCCACGTAGGTGGGTTCGGTCGAGTCGAGGATGCGTAGCTGCAGGAAGCCAGGCTGGGTCCCGAAGGTGCGGTGCAGGACATCCGGTGCGAGGCTGCTGCCGCCCATACCGGCGACCACGGCGTGGGTGAAGCCGGCCTCGACGATGCCGTCACCGAAGCCCTCGAGGGCCGGGATCTGCTCCGCGAAATGAGCCGGCGCGTCCAGCCAGCCGAGCCGATTCGCGATGGCCTCCCCGACGTCGGAATCGCTCGACCAGAGGGTCACGTCGCGGTCGAACAGGCGGTTGGCCCAGGACCCGTCCCTGGCCCGGCTCACGGCCGCGTCGTAGGCCTCGGTCGCGGCGCCGAGCGCCAGGTCGGGGACGGCGAGGGCCGTCGAGGTGGGCTCGGTCATCGAGGTCTCCGGGTCGGGTTGCAGGCCGGGCGATGCGCTCGGGGCGCGGGCGCCCATGGTACGCCGCCAGCCGCTTCCTGAGGCGTACCCCGGCGACGGCTCCCGCCAGGAATCGGCATGTAGAGCTGCGGCTACTGGTATCGCCTCTGCTCAGGTCACCGGGTGGCGAATCGTCGGCAAACAGAGCCATGGCGGCTGGTATCGCCCTGGTTCGGCCCCGGGGGCCGACGCGGTCCCGGGTAGTAGAGGCGTTGCTGCTGTATGCCGACTCCCCGACGTCGCCGGGTCAATCGCCGTCGGTCGCGGCCGCCTCGATGGCCAGGACCTTGCCGAGTCGGCGGCGATGGCGCTCCTCGCCACTGAACGAGGCCCCCAGGAACGCGACGGCGCACTCGAACGCGGGCTCCGGCCCGATCACCCGCGCCCCCAGGGTCAGGACGTTCATGTCGTCATGCTCGACGCCCTGGTGCGCGGAGTACGTGTCGTGGCACACCGCCGAGCGCAGGCCGCGCATCTTGTTGATCGCGACGCTGGCGCCGACGCCCGAGCCGCAGATGAGGATGCCGCGATCGGCCTCACCGGCCTGGATGGCGCGTCCCAGGCGCTCCGCGAAGTCCGGGTAATCGTCGTTGGGATCCGAGCCGTCGCCGCCCAGGTCGGCATAGGTGTGGCCCAGGCCCGCTCGCTCCAGGCGGGCCTTCAACTCGTCCTTGAACGCGGCCCCGGCATGATCGGCAGCAAACGCGATGCGCATGTCGCGAAGGATACGCTCGTCACACGTCGCAACGGCGACGCCACGGGCGGTTGGCCTCGCTACGCTCTGCGGCGATGGGCATCCCGGAGCATCTCGCCAACCGCGAGCTCGACATCGCGAGCGTCCTGCCGGCCTCGGCGATGCCCGAGCGGGCGCGGGTCGTGATCGTCGGCGGCGGGATCATCGGGGCGTCGATCGCGTACCACCTCACGCGCGCGGGCGAGCGCGACGTCGTCCTGCTGGAGCGCGGCCGACTGACCAATGGCACGACGTGGCACGCGGCGGGGCTGGTGTCACGTGTCCGTGGCACGCACGCGCTGACAGCCCTGACCCGCGACAACGTCGCCACGTATCGCCGCCTGACAGCCGAGACCGGCATCGAGACCGGCCTGCGCGAGGTGGGGTCGCTGACCGTCGCCCGCACCCCGGCCCGGATGCAGGAGATCAGCTACGCGGTGTCGATCGCGCGCGACGTCGACGTGCCCGTGGAGATCGTCGATCGGGCGCGGATCCGGGAGCTGTGGCCGGCCGCCGTGGTCGATGACCTGGTCGGCGGCGTGTTCATGCCGACCGACGCGACGGTCAACCCGGGCGATGCGGCCCTCGCGTTCGCCCGCGGCGCGGTGGATGCCGGCGCGCGCTACGTGCCGGATACGGAGGTCACGGGTTTCCGGTTCGCTGCTGGTGGCGCCGCCGGCGGGGGGCGCGTCGTCGGGCTCGAGACGTCCCGCGGACCGATCGAGGTGGAGACCGTCGTGTTGGCCGCCGGGCTCTGGACGAGCGAGATGGCCCGCCTCGCCGGCACGAGCGTCGCGCTCTACCCGGCCGAGCACGTCTGGGTCATGACTGAAGACACGGCCGGCGCAGACGAGTCCATGCCGTTCCTGCGCGACCTGGATGGCTACCTGTACATCCGACACCACGGCGGGCGATTCGTCATCGGCGCCTTCGAGCCGAACGGCAAGCCGATCGCGCCATCCGCCGTCCCGACCGGTGGGTTCGTCGAGTTCGGGCCGGACTGGGACCACTTCGCCCCCGTCCTCGCGGCCGCGAGACAGCGCGTCCCGGAGCTGGCGTCCATCGGCTTCTCCCACTACCTGCGGGCGCCCGAGAGCTTCACGCCCGACTCGAACTTCCAGCTTGGGTTCGTGCCGGAGGTGCCCGGGCTGTTCGTGGCCGCGGGGCTGAACTCGCAGGGGATCATCTTCGGGCCGGGGGTCGGACGGGCGGCCGCCGAGTGGATCGTCGCCGGCCACCCGACGATGGACCTCGCCGAGGTCGATGTCGCGCGGATGGATCGCTGGATGGACCAGCGCGCGTTCCTGCGCGAGCGCACGGTCGAGTCGCTGGGCGGGCTGTACGAGCTGCACTGGCCGGGTAAGCAGCCCCGGACCGCACGGGGGATCCGGCGGGTGCCGCTGTACGAGCCGCTGCGCGCGGCGGGCGCCGCGTTCGGGCAGGCGGCCGGCTGGGAGCGGGCGAACTGGTTCGAGCCCGGGGTCGTGGAGCCGCAGGTCCGCTACGACTTCGGGGCGCCGTCCTGGTTCCCGGCGGTGCGCGAGGAAGTGCGGGCGACGCGCGAGGCCGTGGCGTTGTTCGACCTCTCGACCTACGCCAAGTTCCAGGTCGCCGGGCCGGGCGCGCTGGCCGGCCTGCAGCGGCTGGCGACATCGGACCTGGACGTGTCGATCGGGCGCATCGTGTACACGCTCCTGTGCAACGAGCGCGGCGGGATCGAGATGGACCCGACGGTCACGCGGCTGGCCGAGGACCGGTTCCTCGTGCTCGCGCCGACGCTGACCCAGCGCCGGACGGAGGCGCAGCTCCGGAGCGGACTGCCGGCCGACGCCGTGGTGACGGACGTGACCTCGGGCTGGGCTACCCTGCACATCGCGGGGCCCCGATCGCGGGAGCTGCTGTCGCGCCTGACCGACGCCGACGTCTCCGCCGAAGCCTGGCCGTTCCTCCAGGCACGCGAGGTCGACCTGGGGCGCGGTCGCGGCTGGGCGTTCCGGGTGTCGTTCACGGGCGAGCTCGGCTGGGAGCTTTCCGTGCCGACCGAGTTCGTCGCTGACCAGTACGAGCGCGTCGTGCGGGCGGGCGCGGACCTGGGGCTGCGCCACGCCGGGGCGTTCGCGTTCGAGGCAGCGCGGCTGGAGCGCGGCTTCCGATCCTTCGGGCACGACATCGGACCACTCGACGATCCGTTCTCGGCCGGCCTGGGCTTCGCGGTGTCGCGCCGCAAGGCGATCGACTTCGTCGGGCGCGAGGCGCTCGAGCGGCTGCGTGCGATCGAGCCCGAGCGGCGGCTTGTCTCCGTCCATGCGCCGGACGCCGTCCTGTGGCACGGCGAGTCGTTGATCCGCGACGGGGAGCGGGCCGGCCACGTGACGAGCGCGTCGCTGGCGCCGACCCTCGGCGGTTCGGCAGGCCTCGCCTGGATCCACGGCCCGATCGAAGGCTCGTGGCAGGTGGAAGTCCGCGGCGATCCGGTCCCGTGCCGAGTCAGCCCCGATCCGTTCTACGACCCGCGCGGGGAGCGACTGCGGAGCTGACCAGGCGCGCCCCGGGGGGTACGAGCAGCCGGTGCACCGGGTGAGCATGTTGGCGATCGACGACGCCCCGGACGGCGTCACTGGCCCTGATTCGGGCCGTCATCCGCCGGACGGTGCGTGTCGCGACCCAAGCGGGGAACGACGGCAGCCACACGGCGGCTCGTTCTTCCATATGGTCACCACCCGCACCGCGAAGGGCGGGGTCGGCCGGGCGCGACCTGGCCGAACGGGACGGTGCGCGATCAGCTTGGCCGCGGCGCCACCCAGCGTGTTACCTGCCCGGTGACCGCGACGATGCGGTCGAAGTCGCCATCGAAGTGCGCAACGGTCAGGTCGTGGCGCTCCGCCGTCGCCGCGATCAGAGCGTCCGCGATGGGGACGCTGCGCTGGTAGCCGCTCGAGATGGCGGCGAGATCCCGAAACACCGCGCGGGCCCGCTCCCAGTCGACCGGTTCGATCGGAACCTGCGGGAACGCGCGGAGAACGGCGTCAAATCGATCGAACTCCACCCGGCTTCGCGCGCCACGCAGGTACTCGAGCGCGACCTGGTCGCAGATCACCACCTGGTTCGCCAGGACGGCGTCGCGCAGCCACCCACCGACCACCGTATCTCGGGTGGCCAGGATCAATGCGCTCGTATCGACGAGCTCCATCAGCGACCGTCGGTTGGCGCGTCGAAACGCCCGCGTCGATCCGCCGCCAGCGATTCGAGGGTCAGGTCCGGGGCGAAGTCGAGCAGCTCCAGGCGTCGGCGCGCGTCGACCACTTCGCGCAGCGCGGCATGGATCGTCTCGTTGATCTGCTTGGTTTCCAACGCGAACGCCGCCTCGCCGAGAAGGCGCATGTCCAAGTCGATCGTGGTGTGCTTTCGCATTTGTCGATGATATGCATCGCCGGCCCAGATACAAGCACATGCACCCAGCTGGCTACGGGTCGGCCTGTCGCACGGTCGGAAGGCCCGATCCATCCCTTGCGGTGCACTGGACGACCATATCGGCGGTCGAGCACCCGCCGGCCGGCGTCGCGGGCCTCGATCCAGGCCGTCAGTCGCCAGATGGTGCGTGCGGCGACCCAGGCGGAGAAGGACGGCGGCTACAGCGCCACCCGTTCCTCCACATGGTCACCACCTGCACACTGAGCGGTGCAAAGGGCCGATCAGCTGTGGCCGGGGTCCGATGCGGCCGTCCGACCGACGCCCGCCTCGCCCTCGTCGAGCGTGGGATGGCCGCCGAAGTGGCCACCATCGATCGTCGGGATGCGGCCGCGAAGCCCGTCCCGCACCACCAGACGACCCACGTCCGCGACCCGATCGGCGGTGAACCCGAACTTCTCGAAGATGGTGCCCGCCGGCGCCGACGCTCCGAAGTGGTCCAGGCCGATGATCGCGCCCTCGTCGCCGACCCAGCGCTCCCAGCCGAGCGTGACGCCGATCTCGATGCCGACCCGGTGGCGCACGCCCACGGGCAGCACGGACTCGCGATACGCCGCGCCCTGGGCGTCGAACGCCTCCCAGCAGGGGAGGGACACGACCCGTGTCGGGATGCCATCCGCCTCCAGCGACTCGGCTGCCGCGAACGCCAGCTGCAGTTCCGACCCGGTCGCGATGAGGATCAGCGACGGCCCGGCCGAGCCCGACGCCTCGCGCAGCACGTACCCACCACGGGCCACGCCCTCGCGCGCCAGCCGGTCCGTGCCGGCCAGCGTGGGGAGCTTCTGGCGGGTGAGCGCCAGGGCCACCGGTCCGTCGTTGCGCTCCACGGCCATGGCCCAGGCCGCGGACGCCTCATTCGCGTCCCCCGGTCGGACGAACCACAGGTTCGGGATCGCGCGCAAGGCTGCGTAGTGCTCGACCGGCTGATGGGTCGGCCCGTCCTCGCCAAGACCCACGGAGTCGTGGGTCCAGACGTGGATGACGTGCAGGCCCGCCAGCGCGGACAGCCGGACCGCGCCGCGCATGTAGTCGCTGAAGGTCAGGAACGTGGCGTCGTACGGGATGAACCCGCCGTGATACGCGATGCCATTGGCGATGCTGCCCATGGCGTGCTCGCGCACCCCGAAGCGCAGGTTCCGACCCGCCTCCGTGGCGGAGAAGTTGGCCTCGCCCTTGACGTCGGTCAGGTTGGATTCGGAGAGATCGGCCGCACCGCCGAATAGTTCCGGCACGCGGCCGGCCAGTGCCGCGATGGCGTCCTGCGACGCGTTCCGGGTCGCGACCTCCTCGCCGACGGCGTAGACCTTGAGGTCGGTGTCCCAACCGTCGGCCAGCGCCCCGGAGATCCGGCGCGAGAACTCGTCCGCGAGCGCCGGGTGCGCGGCGGCATACGCCGCGAAGCGCGCCTCCCAATCCGCCACGAGGTCCTCGCCCGCGCCGACCACTGCGCGGAAGACGGCCAGGGCATCGTCCGGGATGAAGAACGTCTTGTCCGGGTCCCAGCCGTAGGCTTCCTTGGTCCGCCGGACCTCGTCCGGGCCCAGCGGCGCCCCGTGCGCCTTCTGCGAGTCCTGCTTGTTCGGGCTGCCGAAGCCGATGTGCGTGCGCACGGCGATGAGCGACGGTCGATCGTCGGCGCGCGCCGCTTCGATGGCGGCCTCGATGGTAGCCACATCGTTCCCGTCGGCGACGCGCTGGGTGTGCCACCCGTAGGCATCGAAGCGGGCCGGGACATCCTCCGACCAGGCCATCGCGGTCGGGCCGTCGAGCTGGATGCCGTTGTCGTCGTAGAGGACGATGAGCTTGCCCAGGCGCAGGTGGCCGGCCAGCGACGCCGCCTCCGATGCGATGCCCTCCTGGAGGTCGCCGTCGCTGGCGATGACGTACGTCCAGTGATCGACCACGGCGTGCCCGTCGCGGTTGAATTCCGCGGCGAGCCGGCGCTCGGCGATGGCCATCCCGATCGCGTTGGTGATGCCCTGGCCGAGCGGCCCCGTGGTGGCCTCCACGCCGGCCGTCAGGCCGTACTCGGGATGCCCAGGCGTTCGAGAGCCCCACTGGCGGAACGACTTGAGGTCGTCGAGCGTGACGTCATAGCCGGTCAGGTGCAGCAGGGAGTAGAGCAGCATCGACGCGTGCCCGGCCGACAGCACGAACCGGTCGCGATCGGGCCACGACGGGTCGGTGGGCGCGTGGCGCAGGAAGCGGGTCCAGAGCGTGTAGGCCATGGCCGCGGCGCCCATCGGGGCGCCCGGATGCCCCGAGTTCGCCTGCTGCACGCCGTCGATGGCGAGCGTGCGGATGGTGTCGATGGCAAGGCGGTCGAGGTCGGGCTTGACGGCGGTCATCGGTCGGGTCACTCCGGGCAGTCGGCGGGACGTCGCGTGGACCGCCATTGTAGGAGGGCCGCCGCGGGAGGCCGGTCGCGCTATCCTCGGTCTGCCGATGCCGACCCTCCGACGACCGCGCCCTCGCCGCTCCGCTCCCCGGACCCGGATCGTGGTGCTCGGCGACCTGATGCTCGACGTAGTGCTGGCCCCGGCGCAGCCGATGGAGACCGGGTCGGACGTGCCCGGGCGCGTGTCGCTGGTCCAGGGCGGTTCCGCTGCGAACACCGCCCGCTGGGTGGCCCGGCTGGGCGCCCGGTCCTCGCTGATCTGTGCCGTCGGGCGGGATGCGGCCGGGCGCGCGTTGATCGATGCGGTACGCGAGGACGGCGTCATGCCCCGCGTCGTCCGCGTCGCCGCGGCGCGCACGGGCCGCATCGGAGTCCTCGTGGCGCCCGGTGGCGAGCGCTCGTTCGTGGCGGACCGGGAAGCCGCGGATGCTCTCGCACCCGGGGACCTGCGGGCCGCCTGGTTCCGCTCCACCGACGCCCTCCACCTTCCGGCGTACTCGCTCCTGGGCGAGCCCCTGGGACTGGCCGGGCGGCGCGCCGTGACCCTGGCCCGGGAGGCTGGCGCCATGATCAGCGTGGACATCGCCTCGATCGTGCCCTTGTTGGCGAACGGCCGCCGCGCGGCGCGCGCATTGCTGGAGTCGGTGGCGCCGGACCTGCTGTTCGCGACCGCCGCGGAGGCGGAGGCGCTGCTGGGCCGCAACGCCGCGGACGGCCTGCTGGACCTCGCGCCGACCGCGGTCATCAAGCGCGGCGCGAAGGGCGCCACGGTCCTGGCCCGCGAGGGGGACGAGCGTCTGCGCTTCGAGGTGGCGACCCAACACGTGACCGCGACCGATTCGACCGGGGCCGGCGACGCGTTCGATGCCGGCTTCCTGGTCGGCTGGTTCGCCGCCCGATCGGCGGGTCGATCGATCCCGGCGTCGCTTCAGCGGGCGGCGCTGGCCGGCCATCGAGCGGCGGCGAAACAACTGACGACGCCGCGCCCGGAGCTCTCGCTGGGCTGAGTGAGCCCGATGGGGGCGACGGCGTCAAAGTCCCAGGTGGACGCGGATCGCCTCCTCGAGTTCGAGCATCGACACACCGGCGACGACGCCCACCAGGTCCCCGACGCGCTCGACGTCGACCGAGAGGATCTGCTCGGCCTGCGCCTTCGAGTCGCGATCGAGGCCGGTGGATGCGGCGGGCAGGAAGACCTGGAACGGGAAGACCCGTGCGACGTTCGATGTCACCGGGACGACCGTGATGACGCCACGGCCCAGTCGTCGAGCGGTGTCGTTCGCCGGGTCGATGCTCACGATCACGGCCGGTCGACGCTCATCCGCCTCCGAGCCGCGGGACGGTTCCAAGTCGACGATGTGGATGTCGCCGCGGCGGATCATGTCGAGCGCCCGTCGCCGACGGTGGGCTCCCACGCCTCGGCCTCGCCAGACGCAGCCCAGTCCTGCCAGGCCTCGGCATAGGCGTTGCCGAGTTCAGCCGTCCGGAGGAGGCGGATCGCGCGCTGCACGGCGGCCGATCGCGAGTCGAGCCCGCGCTCCGACGCATACGCATCCAGGAACGCGATGTCGTCGCTGGGGCCCGCCGCCTGGGATCCATGACGATGGCAATCGTCCTCGTGGCGGCTGAGGCAATATGCATCAACGCATCATGATGAGCGCTGCTATGATGTGTCAATGCGTACGACCGTCACGATCGACGCCGATCTCGACCGGCGCCTCCGAGAAGTCGCCCAGCAGCGACGGATCTCCTACAAGGCCGCGATCAATGCGGCGATCCGGGCTGGTCTTGCGCCGGGAGCCGGAGGCTCGCGCTCGTATCGGGAGAAGGTCCGGCCGCTCGGCTTGCAGCCGGGCGTCGATCTGACCAAAGCCCTGGATGTGGCGGCGGCCCTCGAGGATGCGGCGACGATCCAGAAGCTTGCCCTGCGCAAGTGAAGGTCCCGGACCTCAACCTGCTCATCTATGCCGTCGATCGCGCCTCACCTGGGCACACGGCGGCACTGGCCTGGTGGAATGCCCTCATGTCAGGCGGCGAGACCGTCGCCTTCAGTTGGACGGTACTCTTGGGATTCGTCCGCCTGACCACGAATCCCAGCGTCGTGGCGAAGCCGCTGACGGCGGATGAGGCCATCGACTACGTCGAGCGCTGGCTCGCCCAACCGATCTCGACCGTGATCGAACCCACGCCCCGGCACACAGCGATCCTCCGCGACCTGCTGACCGGCAGCGGCACCGCCGGGAACCTGGTGACCGACGCGCACCTGGCGGCCCTCGCGATCGAGCACGGCGCGGAACTGTGCACCGCCGACCGGGACTTCGGCCGATTCCCCGGCCTGCGCTGGGTCAACCCACTCGGGTAGCGAAGCCTGCGCCGGCTGACGCCGGCTCGGCCTCATACCCTTTGCGCGCTCTCGTCGTGATCGCACGCCGACAACGCCGTGAGGATCGCGAGGCGGGCGGGCTATGGGCTCCAGTAGATATCCGCTGACAGCGCGCATGCACCCCGGCCAGTAGGGCCAGTCCAGTCGGCGCCGGACCCGACCGGCCGGGCCCGTTGCTAGGTCACCGACCAGACGCGAACCCGACCGTCGGCAGCCGCACCGGCCAGCCACCGACCGTCGTGGGAGAGCGCCAGCCCGTAGACGCCCTTGGGAAGACCGTTGATCATCATGCCCGGCTGCGACTCATCGGCGCTCCAGAGGCCCACGTGGTTGTCCCAGCCCAAGGCGATGCGACTGCCGTCCGAGCTGAGCGCGACCGGCAGCATGCTTCCAGGTCCGCTCTCCAGCGAGCGCACGGCCTCCCACTCGTCGGCGGCCCAGACCGTGGCGATCCCCGGCGAGGAGCCGATGAGGAACGTGCCATCGGCCGCCCACGCCGTGCCGACGACTCGAGTGCCCTCGGCCAGGCGGGCGATCTCGTCACCATCGGCGCTCAGGATGGCGACCCCCGCGCCAACGGTCGCTGCCGCCAGGACGCCGTCCGTGGAACGCACCGCGACCGACGACACGCTGCCGCCCAGGTCGAGCTGCGTCTCGAGGTCTCCGGTGGAGAGGCGCCACGCGATCAGCCGGCCGTCGTGGCCACCGCTCCATACACGGTCCCGCGCGGTGTCGAGGTCGAGCGCCAGGACCTGCTTCTTGTGCGTCCCGAGGATCGCGCGCTGACGCCGCGCGGGAAGATCCCAGACACGAACGGTCTTGTCGGACGAGGCGGTGATGGCGGTCGAGCCGTCCGAGGAGATGCGGACGACGCTGATCGCCGCCTCGTGTCCGACGAGCTCGCCGGCCGGGTTCCCGTCCAGCGTCCAGATGCGGGCCTGTCCACCGAAGCCGCCGCTGACGAGGTTCGTGTCGTCCGGTGTGAACACGGCCGTCATGCAGTGCTTGTCGTGGGCGCGGAACTCCGCTGTCGCCGTCAGGCTTGGACGCACGTGCGGCCTGACGATGTGGCGGCGAGCGGTGGTGTACGACTCGCCCGTGCGCGCCATCCGTGCCCGGATGAGTGCCTTGAGGTGCTTCTGCTCAGTCACCGCGTTACCCTCCGGCCGTCGCACCAGCCCTGCGCACCGTGGCAACGACCCTCAGGTTTCGTGACCGTCAGGTCCACTCGGAGGACATCGATCCCCTTTGGCTCCTCGAGCGAGTCGCGCAGGGACCCGACTGGAGCTTGGGCGTCGAGGGGACGCCGCCACGACTATAGGTCCGCGCTGGCACCTCAGGCAAGCTCGCGTCAGCGGTATCTCACTCCCGGCAAGGGTCCAGATACTCGGCGCCTGGGGTTTGCGGCAGCGGCCCGGAGCCGGTCGGCTGCCGATTGCGCGGGGCGCGGCTGCGAACGAGGTCGCACTTCCCCAACCCGCGCCAGCTCGCGGGTGGCCGCTTCGGCAAACGTCGAGTTTTCGCCCGCCAGATGGCCGACGACCTGCGGCGCCTGGTGCGCGACAGGTTGATCGATGATGCGCGGATGGCCCCGCGGACTCGGCCGAGACTCGGCTCATCCGCCGTCACACGCCGACCTGAGGTCGTCTAGCGCTTCAGGTACCGGCCGAACCAGGCCAGGATGCGCTCGTTGCGGTCGATGCGGCGGTCTGGTCGGCCGGACGATGCATAGACGTGCGATTCGTCGGGGTAGAGCACGAACTCCACGGTCCGGCGCAGGTGGCGCAACGCGATGAAGAACTGCTCGTTGTCGTAGGGCGGGCAGCGCAGATCGGCCTCGGCCTGGAGCATCAACAGCGGCGTGCGCACGTTCGCGACATGGCGGAGCGGCGACTGGCGCCACAGTTTCGCGACGCCTTCCGGCGTGTACGGGTCGCCGAGCAGCGACGCGCGGTCGTATTCCGGGCCGCTGTCCGAGTTGGCCCAATCGGACACCTGGTTGGTGACGCCGTTCTCGCTGACGGCCGCCCGGAAGCGATCCGTCGTGCCGACCAGCCAGTTGACCATGAACCCGCCGTAGCTCAGGCCCATGACCCCGAGCCGCTCCGGATCGGCGATCCCGAGCGCGACGACGTGATCGAGCGCGGCGTGGACGTCCGCAGCATCGACGCCGCCCCAGTCACCGAGCTGTGGCCGGATCCAGTCGCGCCCATAGGTGGCGGAGCCGCGGATGTTGGGCAGCACGACACGGTAGCCGGCCGAGGCCAGCAGGATGACCTCGACGTGCGGGCTGGGCGCCCAGGCCCCCAGTGGCCCGCCGTGGACGTCCACGATCGTCGGCAGGAGCGCCTCCCCAGCTCCGGCCGGTGAGGCGATCCAGGTGTCGATGGGGCCGGCGGACCCAGGCGCCTGGACGAGGCGCATCTCGATCGGGGCGAAGCGGTCCTGCCACGCGGACCCGACGCGCGTCCGGCGCCACGGGCTTGCGGTCGCCGGATCGGCCGCCGCCAGGTCGAGGGTGTGGAGCTCCATCGCACGAACCCCGTCCGTGGCGAGGTACGCGAGGACACCGCCGCCGACCGCGATCGTGTGCGTGACGATGTCGCCATCGACCAGGCGGGACCGCCGGACCGGTGAACCGGACGACGCGTCGATGACGGCGGCGTACGGATGCGAGCGCCCACGGTCCGAGATGGTCGCCACGATCGTCCGGTCGTCCGCCCACCACGGTCCGTGTCGGCCGGAGACCATCCAGCCGGTGAGGTCGCTGTCCACCCAGTTGCCGACTGGCCGATCCAGGCCCGGCAGGACGTCCACGGGCTCGGCCGGTCTCGAGCCGTCGGCGGGGGCGACGAGGATCGTCGGACTTACGTCGTCGAGGGGCTCGGGCTCGGCCACGCCGATGGCCGCGACCCAGCCACCGTCCGGCGAGAAGGCCGGGTGGTTGGCCCAGCCGCCCGCGGCCAGGACCTCGCGCGGCTCGGCCGAGGGCCCGGTGGCGTCCGCATCCACGTCGACGGCCCAGATCGTCGTTCTCGGCACGAGGTCCGGTTCCGGGCCACGGTCCGCGCTGAACGCCACGGTCCGACCGTCCGGGTGCCACGCGATGTCGCTCACACCCCAGTCGCCGCTGGTCACCTGGCGCGGCTTCGCCCCAGGGCGGGCATCGACGACGAACAGGTGCGACCACCGATCGCGATGGCCCTCCTCGTCCCAGCGCCAGTCCGTTCGCATGATGTGGCGGGCGCGCGGGCTGCCCGTGGCGGTCGTCCCGACCCGCGCGACCGGCCCGACGAGGAACCGCGGCGGATCCACCTCGGCGGTGAAGGCCAGGCGCGTGCCATCGGGCGACCACGCGATCTCGCCGACGCCGCCATGGACGCCGCGTCGAAGTCGACGGGGCGTCCCACCATCGATCGACACGAGGCACAGCGCCGCGAGCGCGTCGTCGTCGCGCGGGTCCGAACGGACGAAGGCCACGGTCAGACCGTCCGGAGAGAGGCGCGGTCGAGTGTCGCGGACCGCGCCGGCCGTCAGCGCTTGCGGTCGCGGGATCGCGCGACCACCCGCCAGCGGGATCGCCAGCAGGTGGCCCAGGTAGCGGCCGCCGCGGATGATCCGACGAACCACGACGGCCATCGCCCCGTCCGCGGCGAGGTCCAGCTCCTCCACCACGACCTGGTGGCGGATGTCGGCGGGGAGCATCGGTGGACGGGCGGGACGGAGGGCCATCGCGCGACAGCGTAGCGGCGGCGGTAGGCTTGGGGCATGCCCATCCCGCTGTCCGTGACGGATCGACTCCGTGTCGCGCCCGAGGTCGCCGCGGCGCTGTTCGAAGGCCGACCGGTCGTCGCCCTCGAGTCGACGCTCATCAGCCATGGCCTGCCATACCCGCAGAACCTGGAGGTCGCCCGAGCGTCGGAGGCGGCCGTGGTGGCGAGTGGAGCCGTGCCCGCCACCGTTGCCGTGCACGACGGGACGCTGCTGGTCGGGCTGGAGGCTTCCGCGTTGGAGGCGCTCGCCACCGCGCCGGCCGGGTCCGTGCGCAAGGCGGCCCGACCGTCTCTCGCCGTGGCCCTCGCTGAAGGCGGTTGGGCGGCCACGACCGTCTCGGCCACGATGATCGCGGCCGCGGCGGCCGGCATCCGGGTGTTCGCCACCGGCGGGATCGGCGGCGTGCATCGCGGGGCGCTCGGCGGCGGGTTCGGTGGCGGTCGGCCGTCGTTCGACATCTCGTCGGACCTCCAGGAACTGGGCCGGACCCCGATGGCCGTGGTCTGTGCCGGGCCCAAGGCGATCCTCGACGTGCCGGCGACCCTGGAGTACCTCGAGACCCAGGGCGTGCCGGTCATCACGGTCGGCGAGGACATGCTGCCCGGGTTCTATGCCCGCTCGTCCGGGATCCCGTCACCCAACGTGGCCGCCGATCTGGCTGAGGCAGCCACGGTCGTCGGCGCGCACCTGGGCCTGGGCCTTGGTAGCGGCATCCTCGTATGCGTGCCCGCGCCCGAGGAGGTGGCACTCCCCGACGACGTCGCCCGGGACGCGGTGGAGCGGGCCATCGCCGACGCCGAGGCGGCCGGCATCGGCGGGCCGGCCCTCACGCCGTGGCTGCTGGCCCGGATCGCGACCCTGACCGAGGGTGCCTCCGTGCGGGCCAATACGGCCCTCATCGTCAACGATGCGCGCATCGCCGGGGAGCTGGCCGTCCGCCTCCTGCACGACTGAGGGGAGGCGCGGCCGGCGTGCGATCTTGCACCGGGTGACGCTACCGACCGGTAGATGACCGCTGGTGCCACCCGATGCAACGCCCGACGGCCGGGCGCGCGTTCTGGGGCCGTGATCGGTCGTTAGCGTCACCGGATGCAACGGAGCATTGGGGCCGGGGGCAACGGGTGCGACCTCACGGAATGCCGGCCATCCGGTGCTACCATCGCCGTCCTTCTGACCGACCGCCCCGGGGGAATCGCATGTCCACCCCGCCCGCGCCGGCCGCCATCGACGTGCGCGGCCTGCGGCGTACCTACAACGTCAAGCCCACGCCCGTCGTCGCCCTGGACCACGTCGACCTGGACGTCGCGCCGGGTGAGTTCTTCGGCCTGCTTGGGCCCAACGGCGCGGGCAAGACCACCCTCATCAAGATCCTGACCACGCTCCTCCTGCCGACCGAAGGGACCGCCCGGATCTTCGGCTTCGACGTGTCGCGTGACGAGAAGAAGATCCGTCGGATCATGAACATGGTCGCCGGCGGCGAGCAGTCGGGCTACGGGATCCTCACGGTCCGTGAGCAGCTCTGGATGTTCAGCCAGTTCTACGGCCTGCCCCGCAAGGACGGCTGGCGGCGGGTCGATGAACTCATCGATGCCGTCGGCATGGGCGACGAGCGCGAGCAGCGGGTCAGCACCCTGTCCACCGGGCAGCGCCAGAAGATGAACTTCGCGCGCGGCCTGCTCAACGACCCGTGGATCCTGTTCCTCGACGAGCCGACCCTGGGCCTGGACGTGGCCGCTGCCCGCCAGGTCCGCGAGCTGGTGGTGGCCTGGAAGCGGGCCGTGCCCGGTCGCACGGTCCTGCTCACCACCCACTACATGGCCGAGGCGGACGAACTGTGCGAGCGCATCGCCATCGTCGACCACGGCCGGATCCTGGCCATCGGCACCCCCGCCGAACTGAAGCACCGAGTCCAGCGCGAATCGATCTTCCGACTGGAGCTCGATCGACTCGACGGCGGGCCGGCGACCCTGGCCCGACTACCGGGCGTGGTCGCGGCCAGCCACGCCTCGGACGATGGCGGCCCGGTCGACCGCCAGACCGTGGCCGTCAACCTGGTGCTCGTCGACGATGGCGCGCTGGGCGGCGTGGTCGGGGCGCTGGGCGGCATCGGTTCGCACATCCTGGCCCTGCGCAAGTCGGAACCGAGCCTTGAGGACGTCTTCGTCGAGCTCGTCGGTCGCGGCTTCGATGACGGCGCCGCGGGGCCGCCCGCCGCCGAGGTGGCCTGAGCCGTGTCGCTGTACGAGTACCGCCACACCGCCAGTCCGCAGGAATCGGCCGACTGGACCCCGCGCCAGGAGCTGCTGACCAACCTGCGCGCCGTGGGCGGTCGGGCCTATCCGCGGGTCTCCGGTCTGTTCCGCGAGAAGTCTTGGCTGTTCTTCGAGCTGCTTCTGCCGTTCCTCTCGACCTCGGCGTTCGTCTTCGTCTACCGGGCGCTGGAGGCGCCAGCCGAGTACATCGGCTTTGTGGTCCTTGGCGGGGCGATGACGGCCTTCTGGCTGAACGTCATCTGGATGATGGCCAGCCAGCTCTACTGGGAGAAGAGCCAGGGCAACCTGGAGCTCTACTTCGCGGCCCCGATGTCGATCATGAGCGTGCTCTTCGGCATGGCCCTCGGCGGGATGGTCATGAGTTCCACGCGGGCCGTGATCGTGCTGGCTATCGCCACCCTCGTGTACCAGGTCCAGTTCGCCATCGACCAGTGGCTGCTGCTCATCGCCATCTTCCTGCTGACGCTCACGGCGCTGTACGGCCTGGGCATGATGCTGGCCAGCCTGTTCCTGATGTGGGGACGTGAGGCGCACCACCTGACCCAGCTCCTGACCGAGCCCGTGTACTTCGTCAGTGGGCTCAACTTCCCGGTCGGTCGACTGGGCCTGCTGGGTGCCCTGGCGCTGGCGACCATCCCGCTGGCCGTCGGCCTGGACGCCATGCGCCAGCTGGCCTTCGTCGGCGCCGAGTTCCCGATCGGCACGCCGTCCCCGGAGGCCGAGGCCCTGATCCTCGTGGCCATGACCGGGTTCTTCCTGCTGGCCTCGCGCTGGATGCTGCGCACCCTGGAGCGGATGGCGCGGCGCGAGGGCCGACTCTCGGTGCGTTGGCAATGAGCGCGGGCGTGACGCCGGCCACTGGCCCGGCGACGGGACCGGCCACAGGCCCGGCGGGTTCCGTGGACCTGGCCGGGCTCGGGTCGCCCGAGTGGGGCGGCTTCGACGACGCGCGCACGGAGGGGCGCGGGCTGCGCGACCACTGGCAGAGCTTCCGGACAGCGACCAGCCTCGGCTGGCAGATGGAGGCCAACTGGACCGACCCGGTCCTGTTCCTCATCTACTCCGTCGCAAAGCCCCTCTCCGCCGCGCTCATCCTGGTCGTGATGCTCGACATCATCTCGGGCGGGACGGACCCGGGCTACCGGGCGTTCGTCGTCATGGGCACCGCTCTCTGGTCGCTCGTGCTGGCGGGCATCGCCGGGCTGGCCTGGTCCGTTCTGGATGACCGCGAGCGCTATCGGATGCTCAAGTACCTGTACGTCAGCCCGAGCGACTTCCTCGTGCTCCTGCTGGGTCGGGGCGTCGCGCGCCTGGCCGTGGGCGCGATGGGCATGCTCATCACCATCGTCGTCGGCATCGCCGTCCTGGGCGTCCCGTTCGATGCCGGGACCGTGGACTGGCCGCTGCTCGCGATCGTCCTTGTCCTTGGGCTCGGGGTGACCATCGCCATCGGGATCCTGCTCGCCGCCGTGTGCCTCCAGACGCGTCAGGAGTCGTGGCACTACCCGGAGGCCGTGGCCGGCGCGTTGTTCCTCGTGAGCGGCGTGGTCTTCCCCCTCGCGGTGCTCCCCAGCGCGGCCCAGGCGGTCGGCCTCGCGACGCCGCTCACGTGGTGGATCGAGGGCGTCCGCCACGCGCTCCTGCCCGGCGGCCCTTCGGGCATCGGTGGGACCGGAAGTCTGTGGACCGCGGTCACCGGAACCGTCGCTCCGGATGCGCTCACGATCGTCGCGTCCTTGCTGGCGACCGGGGCGCTGGTTACACTCGCCGCCACCGGGGTCTTCCGAGTGAGCGAGCGCCGCGCGAAGGATCGCGGGCTCCTGGACCGGACCACCGGCTCCTAACAGGAGGACGCGTCCGCATGCGGATCTACGAGGGAAGCCCCCGCCAGGACTTCGAGGAGGTCTTCCGGTCGATCGGCGCCTTCCTGGACCAGCGCGGCATGAAGGACGTCCTGCTCCTGGAGGCACCCGACGGATTCATCGTCCAGGGCCTGGTGGTCGCCGGCGCATCCGGCGGGACCTGGTCGGACTCGATGGGTTCGCAGGTCAAGGAGACCCTGACCTTCCTCGATGACGACATCGCCCGGTTCATGGACGAGGCGGTCGCCCGGCGCGGACGCATCCCACCGCCGCCGCCGCACCAGGCCGGCTACCACGAGACCGCGTTCCGGGTCATGGGCCGATACCTGGACGAACAGAAGCCGCACGACGTCTTCCTGTTCGAGCAGGACGGTGCGTTCGTCGTCCGGACGATGATGGCTGGCCAGGCCGGCGTCCGCCACGAGATCCTGGAATTCACCCGCGACGACATCGACCAGATGGTCAACGCGGCCCCGAACCTTCGCCATCCGACCCCGGCTCCCAACGCCGGATCGACCACGGGCGCCTGACGCCCAGAAGGAGGAACTGCCATGAAGGCCCTCAAGACCGTCGCCGTCGCGCTGGGGATCACCCTCGCCGCGCTCATCGTCATCCCGCTTGCGGTGCTCGCCGGCCTCTTCGTCTGGCTGAAGCTGACCGAGGAGGCGGACGAGGAGCTGCTCGAGCTCGACCGCGAGAACGCCTGAACGAGGTTCCCCGGGTCGCGGACCCGGGCACGGCCGCCGCGCTACCGACCCTCGGCGCGGATGGACCCCGGCCCATGACGCCCGCCGATCGACCGGCGGGCGTCGCGCTGTCCGGCGCCCGGAGTACCGGCCGCGAGCGCCGGCTCGCCGAGGCCGCTGTCCTCGCCATCATGGTCGTCTGGGCGGGGAACTTCATCGTCGTCAAGGACGCGCTCTCGATCCTGCCGCCGGTGGGCTTCACGTTCCTGCGCTACGCCCTGGCATCCGTCGCTCTGCTCGGGATCCTGCGTTGGTCGGAAGGGGGGATCCGGCTTCCGCGCAGCGGAGCCTGGCGGATCCTGCTCCTGGGGGGCCTGGGGTTCGGGGTGTACCAGATTCTCTGGACGGTGGGCCTGACCACGATCCCGGCCGGTGATTCCGCCCTGCTCATCGCCGCGACGCCGGTGTTCACCGCGGTGATCGCCGTCTTCCTCGGAACGGACACGCTGGGCCCGGCCAAGGCCTTGGGCGTCGCGCTGTCGTTCGCGGGCGTGGTGCTGGTCATCGCGGCCGGCGTCGGCATCGAGCTCACGGGGTCGCCCATCGGCTTCGTACTCACGCTGGGTGCGGCGATCTGCTGGGCGACCTACACGGCCTTCGGGGCGCGCATCCTGCGCGACCACTCGCCCATCGTGCTCACGACGTGGGCGACCATCGGCGGGACGCTCGTCCTTGCGCCGGTCGGCCTTGGGCAGTTGCTGGCGCCCGGCGCCCTTGGCCCCGAGCAGGCGGAGCGCTGGCCGTCGATCCTCTTCGCCGTCGCGTACTCGGGCCTCCTGGCGGCGGCCATCGCCAACGTCGTCGTGTTCAACGGTGTCCGTCTCCTGGGGCCTACCCGCATCACGGCCCTCCAGTCGTTGGTGCCGGCGCTCGCCGTGGTCCTCGCCTTCGTCATCCTGCTCGAGCCGATCCGGCACGGGCAGATCGTCGGCGGCGCGATCATCGTGCTGGGCGTCGCCCTCATCCGGCGGGCCTCGCGCGGAACGCTCGCCATCCCGCGGGTGGGACGGCCATGACGGTCGGCCGCGATACGACGGACATCCAGCCCGACGTGCCGCCGCTTCGCGACGGTGAGCCGCCGCTCGCCCTGCTCATCGACTACGACGGGACGATCTCGCTGACCGACGTCACCGACCGGGTCATGGCCGAGCACGTGCCGGGCGTCTGGGAAGAGGCCGCCGCGCTCTATGACGCCGGGCGGATGGGCTCGCGCCGGCTCATGGCCTGGGAGATGGACCTCGTGGAGGCCGATCCGGCGGCTCTCCTGGCCACGGCCGCGCAGCAGCCCCACGACCCGGGTTTTGTGTCCTTCGTTCGCCTGGCGCAGGCAGCCGGGATCCCGATCGAGATCGTGTCGGACGGGTTCGGCTTCTTCATCCGTCCGGCGCTGGAGGCCCTGGGCGTCGGGGAGTTGCCGGTCGTGACCGCGCGGACCGTGTTCACCGGCCGACGTGCGCGCCTGGAGTTCCCGAACGGCCATCCGACGTGCCTTGTGTGCGGCACCTGCAAGCGCCAGCGGGTGCTCGCGCACCGGGCGGCCGGGCGGCGCGTCGTGTTCATCGGCGATGGCGAGAGCGATCGCTACGCCGCGGGCTACGCGGATGTGGTGTTCGCCAAGCGGCTGTTGGAGCAGATCTGTGTCGAGGCCGGCTGGCCGTTCCAACCGTGGACCGGCTTCGACGAGATCGCGGTCTGGCTGACGGACACGCTGGCGGCCTGGCGGGCTGATCCGTCATCGCTGCCGGCCGTGGCACCCGGCGAACCGCCGCCCAACGGCCTGTTCTGCGGCCCCGAGGTGTGGGGCGATGGGCTGGTGGATCCGCCCGAAGGTGCCTGGCCGCCACGATGAACGAGGCACGGGCCGAGGCCGAGATCCTGTGGGCGCCGACCGAGGCGCAGCGTGATGCCGCGACGATGACCGCCTTCCTGACCCACGTCGAGGGCAGCGCGGGTCGCGCGTTCCCGGACTATGAGACCGCCTGGCGCTGGTCGGTCGAGGAGCCCGAGGCGTTCTGGGCCGCGATCGCCGAGTTCTTCCAGGTCCCGTTCAGGACGCCGCCCACCCGCATCCTCGCGGACGCTCGGATGCCCGGCGCACGCTGGTTCGAGGATGCCACGCTCAACTATGCCGAGGCCGTCTTCAAGCGCGCCACGGGTGATCGGCCGGCCCTCATGGCGGCCTCCGAGCGGCGGACGTTGCGCGCCGTCTCGTGGGCCGACCTGAGGCGCGACGTCGCGGCGGTAGCGGCCGGGTTGCGCCGGCTTGGCGTTCGGCGGGGCGATCGCGTCGCGTCGATCGTGCCCAACATCCCGGAAGCGGTCGTCGCCCTGCTCGCGACCGCCAGTCTCGGCGCGATCTGGTCGAGCTGCGCGCCGGAATTCGGTGCGCGGAGCATCGTCGACCGCCTGCGGCAGATCGATCCGACCGTGCTCATCGCTGTCGATGGCTACGCGTTCGGTGGACGGTCGTTCGATCGGCTCGACGTCGTCGAACAGGTCCGCGCCGCGTTGCCGGGCCTGACTCGGACGGTGCTGATCCGGGACCTGGACGCCCAGGCGCGCCTGGATGGCGACGATTGGATCGACTGGGCGACCTTCCTCGCCGAGGCGGCAGATGCGCCAGGCGACCTCGCGTTCGAGCCCGTGCCCTTCGACCATCCGCTCTGGATCCTGTTCTCCTCGGGCACGACCGGGCTGCCCAAGGCCATCGTCCATGGGCACGGCGGGGTGGTCCTGGAGCACGCCAAGGCGGTCGGTCTGCACCTGGACGTCCGGCCCGGCGACCGGCTGCTCTGGTACACGACCACCGGCTGGATGATGTGGAATTTCCTCGTCGGCTCGCTGCTGGTCGGTGGCACGGCGGTCCTCTATGACGGCAGCCCCGGCCACCCTGACCTCGATGTCCTCTGGGGGCTCGCCGAAGTCGCCAAGGTCACCCACCTGGGCGCGAGTGCGGCGTTCCTCATGGCCTGCCGGAACGCGGAGCTCATGCCGGGCCGGACCCACGACCTGGCCCATCTGCGCTGCATCGGTTCGACCGGATCGCCGCTCCCGATCGATGGATTCCGTTGGGTCTACGGCGCGGTCGGTCGGGATGTCCGGCTGGACTCGCTGAGCGGCGGCACAGATGTCGTGTCCGCGTTCGTTGGCGGGGCGCCGGTGCTCCCCGTGCGGGCCGGGGAGCTGTCGTGCCGGTACCTCGGCGCGCGGGTCGAGGCATTCGGGGAGGACGGGCGGCCGGTGCCCGCCGGTCAGACCGGGGAACTGGTCATCACGGCGCCGATGCCGTCCATGCCCGTGCGCTTCTGGAACGATGAGGGCGGTCGTCGCTATCGCGAGAGCTACTTCGAGCGCTTCCCGGGTGTGTGGCGACATGGCGACTGGATCCGGTTCACGCCATCGGGCGGGGCGGTCATCGAAGGCCGGTCCGATTCGACGCTCAACCGCGGCGGCGTGCGCTTCGGGACGAGCGAGCTGTACGGCGTCGTGGACGCGCTTCCCGAGATCGCCGACAGCCTCGTCATCGGCCTCGAGGAGTCGGACGGGTCGTACTGGATGCCGCTGTTCGTCGCCCTCCGGTCAGGTGTCGCACTGGACGATGACCTGCGCACCCGGATCGTGACCGCCATCCGTCGCGAGCTGTCGCCGCGCCACGTTCCCGACGAGATCATCGAGGTCCCCGCCATCCCGCGCACGTTGACCGGCAAGAAGATGGAGGTCCCGGTCAAGCGCCTCCTCCAGGGCCACGCCGTGGAGGCCGTCTCGGCGGCGGGCACGACAGTCGACCCCCAAGCCCTGGAAGCCTTCGCGACGATGGGCCGGTCTCGTGCCGGCACGGACATCGGCGCCGACGCAGTTTGAAAGTCGAGGCGCGTTCGGTCCTCTGCTAGGGTGAGCCGCCTCGATCATGTCTTC
Source organism: Candidatus Limnocylindrales bacterium (assembly GCA_051306295.1). Classification (GTDB taxonomy): domain Bacteria; phylum Chloroflexota; class Limnocylindria; order Limnocylindrales; family CSP1-4; genus SPCO01. The sequence continues at coordinate 7,418 of JBPPMZ010000118.1, read as the reverse complement.
GGCGGGCACGCCGTCGCGAGGTGCCCGCCGGTAGGTGCAGGTGGCGCTCTCCCGGTGACCCGTGGCGGTGCGACGGGCCGCCTGTCTTCGCTCCGTCAGCCCGCCCGGACCGCCCAGGTGGTGCCGGAGCGGCGACCGCGATGCCTATGAGGCACTCGCGCATGCCAGTGCCCGACGTCTGTACATGGCCGCGTACCGGATCGTCCGCGACGCGGATCAGGCGGAGGACGCCGTCCAGCAGACCCTCGTCGCGATGTGGCGCGAGTTACCGAGCCTGCGCGATCCCGATCGCTTCGAGTCGTGGACCTATCGGCTGGTCGTGCGCTTCTGCCTCGCGGAGTCGAGGCGCCATCGGCGGGCCGGCATCCGCCAGATCCCGATCGACGAGCTGCTCCCGTCCCGCGCCGACGACTTCGCCGAGTCCGACCTGCGCGACCAGCTGAGTCGCGCCCTGCACGATCTTTCCCTCGAGCACCGGACGGTCGTCGTCCTGCATCCCTACGCGGGTCTGCCGCTCGCCGAGATCGCGGACATCCTCGGGATCCCGTACGGGACGGTGGGCTCGCGGCTCCATCACGCCACCCGAGCACTGCGTGCCAGCCTGGCCGCCGGCGACCGCACACCTGCGACCGGAGGGCAGCTGGCATGACCGCGATGACCGACTTTGACCGACTGCTGGGCTCCGTCCTCGAGGCCGACGGTCCCCAGGGCCTACCGCCCGGGCTCGTCGATGCTGCGCTGTTGGAGGCCAGTACCGTCGGCCAGCGACGACCGATCATCCGCGTCGCGGACCACCTTGGCTGGCCGCCGATCGGGTGGCCATCGCCCCGGGCCGCCTCGCGGCGGGCCACGCTCGTAGCGCTGGTCGCCCTGCTGACTGCAGCTCTGGTCGCGGCGGCGCTGATCGCCGGCGGCCAGCCCCGGCGCCTGGTCGGCGACGGCGAGCGGATCTACGTCTGGGCGAACGGCCAGGCCCACCTGGTCACCACGGGTGGCGTGACCGCCCATGCGGTCCCGTTCTTCCGGGGCGAAGCGGCCGATTGCGCGACGCTGGTGCCGGGAACGATGGTCGTGACGCGTGGTGGGTTCGGCCAGCTTCATGTCATCGACCTGACGAGCGACCAGGCTGTCGGGTCGGTCTCGACCGACTACAGCGGTGGCGAGCGCTGGGCACCTGGTGTTCCGATCTTGGCTCAGCTCGATTTCAGTGGGCGCGTCGGCCTGACGACGTTCGCGGATCCGACCCGTCCCGTCACTCGCTGGATCCCGGTCCAGGGCGTCGTCGACGCCGAATGGTCATTGGATGGCGAGCGGCTGGCCGCCCTCGCGATCCGGGAGGGCAGCGTCCACGTCGTCGTGATCGACGCAGCGACCGAAGATCTAACGACGGTCGCAACGAGCCTGCGTGGCCAGAACGCCGACATCGACTGGGCCTCGGACGGCTCGCGTGTGGAGGTGCGCGTCAGCCCGGTCGGGCGCCTAGCCTCTGTCACGGCGCTCGTCGACGTCGAGTCGGGCGCGTCGGTCAACGTCCAGGACGCGCCCATCTCGGATGACCCGGACACCTTCTGGGGTGATGGGACGCTGTCGCCGGACGGTGAGCGCTTCGCATGGCCGACCCCGGGGTCGATCAGCGTGCTCGGGCATGAAGGAGCGGTCGTGGCGACCATCCCGGGATGGCGGATGAGGTCGCCAAGATGGCGAACACCCCGGAGACCCGGTTCCGCACCGGCTCGGTCACGAAGCAGTTCACCGCGATGGGCATCCTCATCCTCGAGACGCGCGGGCTCGTCAAGCGGAGCGACCCGATCTGCGACTTCCTGGACTCCTGCCCGAAGGGCTGGAAGCCGATCACGATCGAGCACCTTCTCGATCACACCTCGGGGATCGCCGACTTCACCGAACAGGCGGACTTCGATCCGATGAAGGCGGCGACGCCGGCCGAGACCGTGGCAAGCGTGTCCGACATCCCGCTGACCGGGACGCCCGGCACCTCGTTCAGCTACACCAACACGGGCTACGTCCTGCTGGGGATGGTGATCGAGGATCGGTCCGCGACGTCCTACGAGGCCTTCCTTCAGGACGAGACCTTCGGGCCGTTGGGCATGAAGGACTCGGGCTACGAAGACGGCGATACGCCAGGCCTCGCCACCGGCTACGCGTTCGGGTCCACGGTGGCAGAACCACTGGACATGTCCGTGCCATACGCGGCTGGCGGCCTCTACTCCACGGTCCTCGACCTTGAGCGCTGGGAGGAGGCGCTCTACACGGACACTCTTGCGCCCGCGGCCGACATGGCCCGCTACTTCACGGCCCTGACAGAGATCTCGGATCGCGCCGGATTCGGCTACGGCTACGGCCAGTACGTCGGGGACGACGACGGCTCGAAGCTCGTGTCGCACGACGGCGGGATCAACGGCTTCATCAGCCAGCTATCGAGGTATCCGGACGATCACATCACGGTCGCCGTCCTGACCAACCGAGAGCAGTCGCCCGACCTTGCCTCGATGGCACAGTCCATCGCGAAGTACGCTCGCGAGACCCCGTAGGCCACCCTGAGTGCCGATCTCATGACGACCGTGCAGGCGGGCGGTTCGATTCGGCGCGTTTCGACGACCTCGCACGCACGTTCGCGCTGGAAGTGGCACTCCGAGTGGCGCGACCGAGCGGGTCAGCGGGTGCCGTCCGCCCGGAGCACCCAGTGGGCCTCGGCGTAGCAGGCATGGACGACGAGCTTGCGGACCCAGGCCTCGAATCGGTCCCCGGGTCGCGGAGGGATGGAAGGGATCGCCAGGCGGTCAGCATCGCGCTCTGGAGTGCGTCCTGCGCGAGATCGGTGTCGCGCAGGATCCGCGTGGCGATCGCGTACATCCGATCGCTGGTCTGACCGACCAGGATCGCGAATGCCTCGCTCGCACCCGGGCCCCTCCCGTGGATCGCCACTCAGGGTGAGTGGTTGCCATCGATGAGTGGTCTTGTGCCCTGGATGTTCACTCCGCAGCGAATCGGAGGCTCGTTGGTCACCCTGAGTGGCGATCTCCTCACGACCGTGCAGGCGGGTTGTTCGATTCGACGCGTTCTGACGACCTCGCCCGCACGTTCATGCTGGACCCGGCACTCCGAGTGGCGGTCGCCAACGGATCGACGGCCCCAACGGGCGCCGCGACCCATCCCGATTCGCACGATGGGCCGGGATTCTGTAGCATCAGAAAAACCCCGGAGGAACCTCGACCCATGGCGAAGTATGTCTTCGTGACCGGCGGCGTCACGAGCAGTCTCGGCAAAGGCATCACGGCCGCCAGCGTCGGGAGGATCCTCAAGGCGCGGGGGCTGCGCGTCTCCATCCTGAAGCTCGATCCGTACATCAACGTGGATCCGGGCACGATGTCGCCATACCAGCACGGCGAAGTCTTCGTCACCGACGACGGCGCCGAGACGGACCTGGACCTGGGCCACTACGAGCGCTTCATCGACGCCAACCTGAGCCAGCTCAGCAACGTCACGACCGGCCGTATCTACCAGGCGGTCATCGCCAAGGAGCGTCGCGGCGACTACCTGGGGGGCACGGTCCAGGTCATCCCGCACATCACCAACGAGATCAAGGAGCGCATCGCGCGCGTCGCCCGGGACGGCGATCCGGATGTCGTCATCGTCGAGGTCGGCGGGACCGTCGGCGACATCGAGAGCCTGCCGTTCCTCGAGGCCATCCGCCAGATGCGCAAGGATGTGGGTCGGCGCAACGTGCTCTACGTGCACGTGACGCTGCTGCCGGTCCTGGCCGCCACGGGCGAGCTCAAGACCAAGCCGACCCAGCACTCGGTCAAGGAGTTGCGCGGCATCGGCATCCAGCCAGACGTGATCGTCCTGCGCTCCGACTACCCAGTGACGGACGAGATCCGGGAGAAGATCTCGCTGTTCACGGACGTGCCCACTGAGGCGGTCATCCCGGCCGAGACCGCCGATACGATCTACGAGGTCCCGCTCCAGTTCGAGGCGTTCGGCCTGGGCAAGCTCATCGTCCGCGAGCTCGGCCTTGGGGACGAGGACGTCGAACCTGATCTGGCGACCTGGCGCGCCCTCGTCGAGCGGATCAAGGCGCCCAAGCCGGTCCTGGAGATCGGCCTCGTCGGCAAATACATCGAGCTTCCGGATGCCTACCTGAGCGTCACCGAGGCCCTTCGCCATGCGGCCTGGGCGCATGGCGTGGACGCCCGCGTCCGTTGGATCGACTCCGAGGCGCTCACCGCGGAGAACACCGCCGAGCGCCTGGCCGGGGTGGCCGGCGTGCTGGTCCCCGGCGGCTTCGGCCATCGCGGGATCGAGGGCAAGGTCCTGGCCGCCCACTACGCCCGCGACCATCGCATCCCGTACCTGGGCCTGTGCCTGGGTCTCCAGTGCGCGGTCATCGAGTTCGCGCGGGATGTCGTCGGGACCAAGGACGCCAACTCGACCGAGTTCGACATGTTCACGGAGCACCCGGTCATCGACTTCATGCCCGACCAGCGCGACGTCGAGGACAAGGGCGGCACGATGCGCCTGGGCCTCTACCCGGCCAAGCTCACGCCCGGCACCAAGGCCGCGGCGGTGTACGGCCAGGAGGTCATCTACGAGCGCCACCGCCACCGCTTCGAGGTGAACAACCGGTATCGCCAGACCCTCGAGGCGGCGGGCATGATCCTGTCCGGTCAGTCCCCGGACGGCCGCCTCGTCGAGATCGTCGAACTGGCCGACCACCCGTGGTTCGTGGCCAGCCAGTTCCATCCCGAGTTCAAGAGCCGGCCCGAACGCCCGCACCCGCTCTTCGATGGGTTCGTGAACGCCTCGATCGCGGTCCGCGACGGCCGCGAACCGATCTTTCGGGCTCGACCGGGGCCCGTCGGCATCCCGGTGATGGCGGACGAGGCGAGCACGCCGGCGGACCCGATCGCCTCAACCTGATCGTCGGGCCGCCGTCGCGGCCCGACTCGCGGCCGTCAGGGAGCCGTCACCTCGAACGCGGTCCGCATCCCGACCCCGTAATGGGCTTCCAGCGAGCCATCTGGTTCGGTCTGCAGGATGTTGCAGATCAGGACGTACTTTCCGGGCTCCAGGTCCAGCGCGACCTCCTTGGAGGCATCGACTTCGATGTCCTCGACCTCGCCGATCAGGGTGACACCCTCGACGCCCTCGGTCACCTTGCCGTCCCCATCGACCGGTAGGTCGCCGATCTCAAGGTCCGACTTGATGACGACCAGCTCGTGGACGTCTTCCGGGCCATTGTTGGTGGCAACGAAGGTCACGGTCCCGGCGGGGACGGACGCGACATCGGGCACGACCGCGAACTCCTGCAAGGTCACGTTCACGGTCGAGGTTGCGGGCGCTGCGGCCGATGGACTGACGGCCGCGCCTCCGCAGGCCGAGACGAGCGCGCCGACGGCGACGATGGCCGGGATCGCGAAGCGATGCCGCTGGATCATGTCCTCTCCTCCAAGTGGTGAGACGTGAGCATGGTCCATGGAGCGGCGTGGACCGCGGGTCGACTGGCACGGCCGAAGCGGGCCGAACGGCCCGAACTCGCGGCGGCGTAGAATCCGGCGGCATAGCCCCTAGGAGTGACGACCCCGATGAAGATCTTCCTCGACACCGCCGACATCAACGAGATCCGCCAGGCGGCCCGCTGGGGCGTCCTCGATGGCGTGACCACCAACCCGAGCCTGTACGCCAAGGTCGGCGGCTCGTACGACGACATCCTGCGCGAGGTCTGCGGGATCACTTCCGGGCCGGTCTCGGCGGAAGTCGTGGCCGATGACGTCGACGGCATGCTCGCCGAAGGTCGCCACTTCGCCAAGATCGCCCCGAACATCGTGGTCAAGGTCGCGATGAGCGAGAACGGCCTGGAGGCCATCAGCCGACTCGCCGACGAGGGCATCAAGACCAACTGCACGCTCATCTTCACGGCCAACCAGGGGCTCCTGGCGGCGAAGGCCGGGGCCAGCCTGCTCTCGCCGTTCGTCGGGCGCCTGGATGACATCAACCAGGACGGGATGATCGTCATCCGTGAGCTGGTCGACATCGTGACCATCCACGACCTCGACACGGAGGTCCTGGCCGCGTCGATCCGCAACCCGGTGCACATGACGCAAGCGGCCCTGGCCGGCGCCCACGTGGCGACGCTGCCGTTCAAGATCCTCCAGCAGATGGTCCACCACCCGCTGACCGATAAGGGCATCGTGCAGTTCAAGAAGGACTGGGCGAGCGCTCAAGAGGCGGCGGACAAGGACGACGGCCAGAAGAAGCAGGAAGTCGCCGCAACCGCGACCAAGCCCGGCGAGTAGTCGGGCCGCGCCGCTCGATAGGCTCGCGCGATGCAGCCACGCGCCTGGATCGAGGTCGACACCGCGGCTCTCGTGCACAACGTCGGGGTCGTTCGTCGGGCCATCGCGCCCGGGACACGGCTGGCGATCCCGGTCAAGGCCAACGGCTATGGGCACGGGATGCTTGTCGCGGCGCGCGCGGCCATCGCCGGCGGCGCCGATCAGCTCATGGTCGTCTCGCTCGACGAGGCACTGACCCTGCGCTCGGCGGGCTTCGGCGCGCCGATCCTCATCGTCTATCCGATCCATCCGGCCGACGTCGACGAGGCCGTGCGCGCCGATCTCGAGGTCAGCGTGGCGGGCGCCTCGTCCGTCCGTACGTTGCTCGAGGCGTGGGCGACGAGCTCGGCTCGGACCGACGGTGGCACCCTGCGACTGCACGTGGAGGTCGATAGCGGGCTGGGTCGTGGCGGCGTCCTGCCCGACGACGCTCCCCAGGCAGTGGCGGCCATCGACGCCGCGAACGCGACCGAGATCGCGGGGATCTGGTCGCACCTCGCCGACGGGAGCGACGCGGAGCGGTCACATGCGCAGGTCGACGCGTTCGAACGCGCGCTGGCCTCCATCCGGGCCACCGGACGGGCTCTCCCGCCCCGCCACGTGGCGGCTACTGAAGGTGTATTCGTCGAGACCGGACCGGACTACGAGATGGTTCGCGTCGGCCTCGGCTTCTATGGTGAACTCGGCGTCGACGTGGCAGCCTCGCCTGGGCTCGCCGCGCTGGCCGCAGACCTGCAGCCGGCCATGACCGTCATCGCCCGGCCGGTTCGGCTGGAGTGGATGCCCAGTGGGTCATCCGTCGGGTACGGCGGCGAGTGGACCGCGACGCGACGGTCCCTCATCGCCACGCTCCCGATCGGCTATGCCGATGGCTGGACCCGGGCGTACTGGCCGGGCGCGTCCGCCCTGGTCCGCGGCCGGCGCGTGCCGCTCGTGGGTCGGGTGTCGATGGATTCGGTCTCGGCGGACGTCACGGATGTGGTGGATGGCTCCGGCGATGGCGAGCTGGGCATGGACGAGCCGTTCGTGCTTCTCGGCCGGCAGGCCGCCGATCCAGCCCTGGCC